>NZ_JBWXMQ010000016.1:0-170198 GCF_056626735.1 Pseudomonas sp. 1
CCTGACTGTTATCAAGGAGCGTGCCAGTTTTTTAGAAGCCTTATAAATCAACGGGTTGGAGCTGATTGGTGCCGGTTTTGACGAAAGCGGGCGGGGATTAAGGCAAAAAGTGCGCAAGAAGTTGCGCAGTGCTGCGCAACTTCTTGCGCACTTGGCTGGAGGCCTCGTAGCGCAAGGGTTTCAGAGGTTTTGTAGGAAGTTTAATACGGAGAACTGCGCAACTTCTTGCGCAGTATGGCTAATCGCCGCGTTATCGAGTCAACACCGCGAGGCAGTCCTCAATCGAGCGTTGCTGCGTCTCGGCATACAACCTCAATTCATCAATGGTCGAACGCCCCAGCGCCTGCTCGAACGCCTGTCGGTTGGAATGCTCGCCATAGTGCGTCTGCGCCGCATCCCCCAGGTTCGACTGAAAAATCCCTGCCGCACTGACTGGCAGGAAATCTTCGTACACCAGCGGTTCGGCTTTCACATAGCCGTCGCGTAATAACCCTTGCAGCGTTACATCTGCGGGACGACCTACTTTGTCTGTCGGGAAGTAACGGAAGTACGCCAATTCCTGCTCGCGCATGCCCTCGAGGCTGTCAGGGAATTCGCTGAAATGCTGCGCCATCAGCGCGTTGTAGCGTGAGGCGTTGGCTTCGTTGGGGAAATCACCCAGTTCATCGCGTGCCGCATTCAGCAGGCGGTCGTACAGCGCCCGGCCCTTGGGAGTCAGCGCTGCGCCGCGTTGCTCGATTTCGCCGAAGCGGGCGCTGTGACTGCCGCGGGTTTGCGTCTGGTCAATGAAGGCGATTGGCTCGTCCAGCGCCTTGAAGCTGGTCTGACGCAACAGAATCGGATGTTGCCGGCGCGGTGGGCCTTCGATCACCGCTTTGGGCGTAATGCCCTGCAGCGGCATCTGCGCCTGAACAATGTCGATGTCCAGCGTGCGCGGGGTCAAGTGGTTGATGTGCGGGCCCTTGAATGCAACGACATCGGCGATCAGACGATGCTGGGCACTGAGGGTCTGGTACTGCGCGGCGGTGACGGTAGCGCTGTGGTGCCAGCGAAACGTCTCCAGCGCTTGCAGGACGAATTCCCCGGCCTCTGCTTCATTCAGGCCACCAGCAGACTCGGCCTGTTCGATCAGCTTTAGCGCCGCCGAGGTGAAGATCGAACGCTTATCCAGCACCGATGCAGCAAAGGCTCGCAACTCGGGGTCTTCAATCAATTCCAGTCGCAGCAACGAAGTGAACACCCGGAACGGGCTGACCTGCAGCGCCTCTTCATGCACCGCACGGAATGCCGTCGAATGCACCGGCACCCCGGCGGGCGTCAGGTCGTAATAACCCACCGGCTGCATGCCCATCACTGCAAACAGGCGGGCGAGGGTGGCCAGTTCAGCAGCGGTGCCGACGCGGATCGCACCGTGGCGTTCCATGTCCAGCCGTTCGATTTCGCCCGTGCTTTGCAGTTGATTGGCGACTTGCGGCTCGCGCGCCAGCACGTCGCGATTGGTCTGTTCCACCAATTCCATCAACGCGCCGTACAGCGGCACTTCTTCGCGGTACATGTCGGACATCGCTTTGGAGAAGCGTTGGCGGATCAGGTCGGGGCTGACGAAAGGCTGCACGGTCATGAAAAAAATTCCTGGCACGGTCACGTAAAGGATGTCGGAAAAGATCGCAGCCTTCGCCGACGCGGGCAAACGAAGAATCCTACGGACTTCATTCTGCCAACGACTGACCGTTTACCTGTCCTGACGCGAATGCTCCCCCAGAAACTCCTGGTACAGACGCGCTGTGTTCGAGGGCTGCTCGACCATCGGCATATGCCCGACGCCATCCCACACATCTACCCGCAGATTGGCGATGCCCTTGCTCCATACCGGCACACTGCTGACATCGATCAACCGGTCCTTGCGGCCCCAGAGCAGCAACGCCGGGCATTTGATGTCCGGCAACTTCGGTTCCATCGGCGGGCTGGCGCGAAAATCGCGGAAGATCTCTTCCAGTTCGTCTCGCTGTTGCTCGTAGCGCTGGGCAATGGCGTCGAGTACCAGACCCGGCACCCACGGTGGCGAGGCCATGGTCATGGCATAGAAACGTCGGAATTCTTCCCGGGAGTTGATGAGAAACGGATTGTGCCCACGAGCCAGGTGACGCTCCATGTCGCTGGCCTCGGGCGCAGTGACGCCCGCCGGGTCGATCAGCGCCACCGAAGCGATGCGGTCAGGGTAGGTCGCCGCCAGCCACGCGGCGATGTAGCCGCCCATCGAGTTGCCGATCACGTGGACCTTCTCGACACCGCAGACGTCCAGCAACTGGATCATGCGCTTGGCTTGCACCGGAATGTCATAGCCACCGCCGGCCTTGAAGCCGGTTTCGCCGTGGCCGGCCAGGTCCGGGATGATCACTCGGTACTGGCCGACAAAATGCCGGGCGAAGCGCAACCACAGGTTTTTTTCGGCGCTGTAGCCGTGCAGCATCAAAATGCTGCTCGACGCTTCATAAGGCCCGCCTTGCCAGGTCGACACAGTCATTTCGGTAATCGGCACTTCAATCTTGTGCAACCGGTACAGCCTGGCCTCCAGGGCCGCACTCAGATCGTAGAGCCAGTGGCCGACCGCCGGATAACTCAACCAGCTCCAGGCCACGAAAACCGCTAGGGCGACAAACAGCAAAAGCATCGTGGGTCTTCCTTGTTCAAGACAGAATGTGGTCGGCCGGTTTCAGCGCCCGGGTCAATCGGTGGTAGCTGAAACTGAAGCCGGGAAACATCGCGATCACATGACCGCTCCTGCTTTGATACCAACTGTGGCAGCCGCCGGTTTTCCAGACCGTGCGCTCCATTTCCCGGTGAATCATCTGAGTGTAGGTACGTTCCGCTTCGGGGCGAACTTCGATGCTGCGCAGACCTTTGGCCTGCAAGGTGCGGATGCAGTCGAGGATGTAGTTCATCTGCGATTCGATGATGAACAGCGCCGACGTATGCCCGATGCCGGTGTTCGGCCCGGTGACGATAAACAGGTTGGGAAAGTCCGGCAGGCTGGTGCCGAGGTAGGCGCGTGGGTATTGCGCCCAGACATCGCGCAGTTGCACGGCGTTTTTTCCCCTGACCGGATAGGAAATCACGCCATCGGTGGCGTCGTAACCGGTCGACCAGACAATCAGATCGACGTCGATGTGCTGGCCGTCCGTGGTGATGATGCCGGTTTCGTCGAGGCTGGCGATACCCTGTTCGCGGCTGTGTAACGTGACGTTGGGTCGGGTCAGCGCCGGGTAGTAGGTGCTGGAGAGCAACACTCGTTTGCAGCCGATGGTGAAGTCCGGTGTCAGTTTTTTCCGCAACTGGGGGTCAGTCACCTGGCGTTCGAGAAACTTCAGGGCCTGGCGTTGCACCATGTGAATCGCCGGTTTCGAATACTTGAAGGCGATAACCCGGGTTTCGAATTGCCAGTAAATCATCCAGCGCAGCAGTTTGTAGGCGGGTTTCAGACCCAGCAGCCAACGCTGGAATCGCCCGAACGTGCGGTCGGCGCGGGGCAGCACCCAGTGCGCTGTACGCTGAAACACGTGCATCCGGGCGACCTTCGGTGCAATTGCCGGAATCACTTGGGCCGCACTGGCACCGCTGCCGACAATCGCTACCCGTTTACCGTGATAGTCGTAGCTGTGATCCCAATTGTTTGTATGAAAGGTCCTGCCCTGAAAGCGATCCTGACCGGGGAAGTGTGGGATGACCGGTTGGCTCAACGGCCCGGTGGCATTGATCAGGAACTGCGCATAAAAAGTGCCTTTCGTGCCGGTATGGACGGCCCAGCGTTTTTCGGCGTCGTCCCACTCGACACGTTCGACGTTGGCCTGTAACTCCACCCGGTCGCGCAGGCCGAAGCGTTCGACCACATGATCGGTGTAGCGGTGCAGTTCGGCTTGTTCAGCGAACATCCGGGTCCAGCGGTAAGGTGCAAACGACAGGGAATACAGCGGCGACGGCACATCCACCGCTGCACCGGGGTAAGTGTTCTGGCACCAGGTGCCGCCGAAGAAGTCCCGGCGTTCCAGCAAGCGAAAGTCGTCGATACCGGCCTTGAGCAGATTGACCGCCGCGCACTGGCCGCCAAAACCGCTGCCGATGATCAGCACTTGGTAGGTTTGCATGCGCCTCCTTCTTAGAGTCTTTTTTCCATTTTCTTCCTTTCATGTATAGCCAATCATTTGCCCGCCGTGTGTCGCCGATGACGGGGCATTCGGCCCGCTGGCCGGTGATGGCTATTTAACGTTGCCCTGTTAGACTCCCAGCACATACGGTCTGCGGTCTGCGCAGTACCGTCGAGTGGTCGAGGCCCCTATGGGAAGATCGGGAGGAAAAGGACTTTCACTGGCCAGGAGGCTCTATACATCGCGAACCCTCGGGCTGGTCCTGGGGCTATTGTGCGTGAGCGTCGCGATGTACCCACTCGTCCCGCCGACCTGGGTCTGGGCGCTGATGCTGTTCAACGGCCTGGTCTGGCCGCACCTTGCGTATCAATGGGCCCGCCGGGCCAAGGTTCCCTATCACGCCGAACACCGTAACCTGTTGATCGACGCTTTCCTCGGTGGCTTCTGGGTCGCCGCCATGCACTTCAATCCCTTGCCCAGTGCCATGACCATTTCGATGATGGCGATGAACAACGTCGCCATCGGCGGCCTGCGTTTTCTGGTGGCAGGGGCGGCGGCACAGTTGCTTGGCGTCGGTGTCGGGCTGGTGGTATTTGCGCCCGCGTTCGTCCCGATGACCACACCGGCGCAACTCTATGCCTGTCTGCCGCTGCTGATGCTGTATCCGCTGGCGCTGGGCTGGATCTGCTTTCGCCAGGCCTACACCCTCGGCCTGCATAAACGTGAACTGCTGACCCTGAGCCGCACCGACAGCCTCACCGGTCTGCTCAATCACGGCGCCTGGAAGGATCAACTGGAAATCCAGTTTGAACGCTGCAAACGTCAGCAGACCGGCGCGACGATTGCGCTGATCGACATCGATCACTTCAAGGCGATCAATGACACCTACGGCCACGTGGCCGGCGATCTCGTCCTGCGTCAGTTGAGCAAGATGCTCAAGCAGAACCTGCGCATGGCCGATGTGGCGGGGCGCTACGGCGGCGACGAGTTTTGCGTGATCCTGCCGGACTTGCCGCTGTTTAACGCGGCGCAGGCGATGGAAGCGTTGCGTGAGCGTTTTTCCTTTCTGGTGTACGAACAGAACCCGGCGCTGAAAGTCAGCCTGAGCATCGGTCTGGCGGCGCTCGATCCCGCCCACGGTGATGCGACACGATGGCTGGATGACGCCGATCAGGCGCTGTACGAGGCCAAGGCCGGCGGGCGTAACCGGGTGATTTGCTGCAGCGACAACAAGCCGCGGCGCGAGGTATTCGATTCGGTCTGAACGGATCGGGTGTCGCATCCGGGATAGAGCCTTGGGGGTATGTGAGGTACGGTTCAGTACCCGACACGAAACAAGGATTGATTCATGACGTTCAAATTCCCCCGTTCCCTACTGGCCGCCGGTCTCGGTCTGACCCTCTCTTTCACCACCGCAGGCGCCTTCGCCGAACCGCACAAACAAGTACTGGCCGACGCCGAGCAATACAAATCCGAAGCCCTGAAACTGCTGGAACGCCTGGTCAATATCGACTCCGGTTCCGGCGATGAAAAAGGCCTCAGACAAGTCAGCGAAATCGCCATCGATGAGCTGAAAAAGCTCGGCGCCACCATCGAACTGGTGCCCAACTCCCCGGAAAAGACCAACCATGTACTCGCCTCGCTCAAAGGCACCGGCAAGGCGAAGATCCTGCTGATGGCGCACATGGACACGGTGTTCAAGGAAGGCTCCGCTGCCGAGCGACCGTTCCACATCAAGGACGGTCGCGCTTACGGGCCGGGGGTGATGGACGACAAGGGCGGGATCGTCGCCGGCATCTACGCGCTGAAAATCCTCAAGAACCTCGACTTCAAGGATTACGCGCAAATCACTTTTCTGCTTGATGCCAGCGAAGAAACCGGCTCGGACGTCGCCACTGACCTGATCAAGAAAACCGCCAGGCTGCACGACGTGACGCTCAATCTCGAGCCGGGCCGTCCGGCAGATGGGCTGGTGGTGTGGCGCAAGGGCAGCGCCACCGCACTGGTCGAGGTCAAGGGCAAGGCTGCCCACGCCGGTGTCGCGCCGGAACTGGGACGCAATGCGGCGATGGAAGCGGCGCATCAGATCCTGCAACTGGGCAAGCTCGGCGATGAAGCCAGGAAAACCACCATCAACTTCACCGTGCTCAAGGCGGGTGATCGCACCAACGTGATCCCGGATCAGGCCACGGCCAAGGCTGACGTGCGGGCGGCAGTGCCGGAAGAGTTCGACCGGATCGAGAAGGATCTGGCGCGGGTGTCTCAGGACAAGCTGATTCCTGACACCGAAGTGAAGACTTCATTGCAACGCGGCCTGCCACCGATGCCGCAGACGGCGGAGTCGGATCGTTTGATGGCGATGGCTCAAGGGATCTACGGCGAGATCGGCCGCAAGTTGACTGAAGAAGGCAGCGGCGGGGCGGCGGATGCGAGCCTGTCGGCCGGGGTGGGTACGCCGACGCTGGATGGGTTCGGGATTGTTGGCGGCAACATTCACACGCCGGAGGAATATGCGGAGGTGGAAAGCGTTGCGCCGCGGATTTATCTGTTGTCGCGGATGATTATGGAGTTGGCGAAACAGTAACGGCAGCCAGCGGTTTTGCGGCGGGCGCCATGCGAGTGGGACTCGTAATGGCGTCGGGCCGCTCTGCCTCTTTGTCGCGTGTTGCGAGGTTACTCTTTGACGCTCATGTATTCCTTGGCCCAGAGGATGTATTCCTCAGGCTGGGTGTAGGTGTGGGTCAGCTCGGTGGCGCTCAGGTCCGAGGCCTGGGTGAAGATCTGGCGTTGTTCGCGCAGGCTGTCGTAAGTCGCCTTGATTGCCGCGAAGTAGGCACCGTGGCCGTCGATGGTCACTCGCACACCCAGTTCGGCCAGGCGTTTGTCGTCGCGCAGCGCCGGGTTGCCGTAGGTCACCAGCATCAGCGGCACGGTCAGGTGTTCGGCGATCTGCTCGAGCTGATCGAAGTCCTGAATCCCGACCATGCAGATACCATCAGCGCCAGCGGCCTGGTACTGCTTGGTGCGGCTGATGATTTCCTGGTTCGGCAGGATGCCGGCGTTGGTTCGGGCGATGATCGCCATTTCCGAATCGACCCGGGCTTCCAGTGCCGCACGGATCTTGCCGACGCCTTCGGCGACGGTGATCAGGTCGGTGGATTTACGGCCAAATTGTGCTGGCAGCAGGGTGTCTTCAATGGTCAGCGCAGCGACGCCGGCGCGTTCCAGTTCGACGATGGTGCGCATCACGTTCAGCGCGTTGCCGTAACCGTGGTCGGCGTCGGCGATCACCGGCAATTGGGCGACGCGGCCGATGCGGGTGGCCTGTTCAGCGAATTCGCTGAGGGTGATCAGGGCAAAGTCCGGAGCGCCCAGAACCTGCAACGAGGCGACCGAGCCGCCGAGAATCCCTACTTCAAAACCCAGGTCAGCGGCGATGCGGGCGGACATCGGATCGAACACCGAGGCGGTGTGATAGCAGGTGTCGGAAGCCAGCAACTGACGGAAGTTACGGCGCAAATCTTGATGAGAAAGCCTGGTCATACGAGTTCCACCAATACAAAGGAATGGAAAGGCTTGAGCAAAGGTGTCAACGCCGAAGGTGAAAAGGCTATCACGCCAATGGGTCAAGGATCATGACGAATTAACGAGGAAGTTAACCAGGAAAAACCTGTTCAGGCTTTCTTGCTGCAGGCAGAGGCGCTCAGGCCGCCACTGCCTGCTGCTGTTGATTGGGCAGCGGCACCGCCCGTACGGAGTTGCCCGGCTGCAATTGCAGGCGTTTGGCGGTGAGGCGGTCAACCACCAGATTGCTGCCGACCCGGCGTCCCGGAGCGACGGTAATGCGGCAGTTTTCCAGACGCCGGTTGTGGATCAGCCACAGCGGTGCCTGTTCGTCCGGCGTGCCGATGCTCAGGGTCAGTTCCAGGCTGTCACGCACGGTGCGGATGCTGCCGATCGGTGCTTCGATCACCGGGCCGCCGTCGAAGATGTCGATGTAGCCTTTGTGGGCGAAGCCCTCGGACTGGAGGATTTTCAGTGCCGGTTCGGTGTTGGGGTGGGCCTGACCGATCACGGCCTGGGCCTGTTCGGTGAGCAGGCAGGTGTACAGCGGCTGACGCGGCATCAGTTCGGCGATGAAGGCCTTGTTGCCCAGCCCGGACAGGTGGTCGGCATGGCTGAAATCCATCTGGAAGAAATGCCGCCCAAGGCTGTCCCAGAACGGCGAACAGCCTCGTTCGTCGGCAGTGCCGCGCAGTTCGGCGATCATTTTCTCGCCGAACAGGTGCGGGAATTCGGCGACAAACAGCAAGCGCCCCAGCGACAGCAGACGTCCATTGCTGCCGTGGCGCTGGTCGTGGCGCAGAAACAGCGAGCACAGCTCCGATTGGCCGGTCAGTTCATTGTTGAGGAACAGCGTCGGGATCTGCCGCTGAATGCCCAGGTCCGGTGCCGAGCTGACCGTCAGCCCGACCCGATAGTTGTACCAGGGCTCGCGCAGGCCGACAGCCCCGGCCAGGGCACTGACACCGACCACTCGCTGTTCGTCGTCTTCAAGCACGAACAGGTAATCGGCATCGGCCCGCTCGACCTGCTCGGCGAAGGTGCGCTGTGCCCAGCGTACCCGGTGGGCCAGGCGATCTTCATTGGCGGGCAGGGTGGTGAACCCCGGCCCAGCCTGTAGCACCAGTGTCATCAATGCAGGCAGGTCGCTGACTTGAACCGGACGGACAATCATGCTGCAACTCCTTTTGCGCGCCTGCTCGGGCACTGTCGTTGGGTAGAGGCGCGGTTCACAGGGCGATCACCCGGATCGTGCCGCCAGCGCGGACGTTGAGTGCCGCGCACAGGGCAGGGTCCAGTGCCAGGGGCTGATCGGGCTGGTAATCCAGCTCGGCGACCACCGCCCGAAAGCCATGCAGAGCATCGTTGCTCACCAGATAGTGACCGCGTGCATCGATCAGAAGAGCTTCCTGAACCGTAGCGGTCTGGCTTTGCGCGATCGAACGGATGTTGCCGGTGCGTGCATACAAGGTCGGGCCCGCATCGAACAGATCGATGTAGCTGTTGGTTTCAAAACCCTCGCGCTCAAGAATGTCGAAGGCTTCCTGGCCGTCCGGGTGGACGCGGCCGATGCAGTCCTGCGCCGCCTGCGGCAGCATCGGCACGTAGATCGGGTATTGCGGCATCAGTTCGGCGAGAAACGTACGGCTCTGCAAGCCGCACAGGCGTTCGGCCTCGACGTAGGGCAGGTCGAAGAAATGTTTGCCCAGCGCATCCCAGAACGGTGAATGCCCTTGCTCGTCGCTGTAGCCGACGATTTCGGTAATCACCGCTTCGGCAAATCGCGGCGCGTGGGCGGCGATGAACAGCAGGCGTGCCCGCGACAGCAATTCGGAAAACGGCGTGCGGACCAGCGCTTCATCGATGTGAAAACCGCGCAGCAGCGTATGTCCGCTCAGGTCGTGACACAGTGACAGTGCCGGCACGCCGTGTTCGATGTTCAGCTCTCGCGAAGCACTGGTGAAGTGGCGGTTGCGCAGGCTGTAGAACGGTTCGTCGTGGCCGGCGGTGGCGAGAATTTCGGAGCAGCCGACCAGGCGGCGGCTGTCCAGGTCTTCCAGCACGAAGAAGTAATTCTCCGGGCCCTGGACCGCCGCATCGCTGTCAAACGAGGCGCAGGACGCTGCGATTTTTTCGCCCAGACGCTCGCTGTCGTCCGGCAGGGAGGTGACGCCCACCAGGCTGTCGCGCGCCAATTGTTGCAATTGAGGCAGGTCGTTTGGCTCGACTGGACGTAAGACCAGCATGGATGCACTCCTGTATCAAAAAGGTTCGGCCCATTCGCCGAACCTGACTATCACTGTCGGTTTCCACGCGTTAAAGCGGCGGTCGCCTGATTTGTTGTCAGACGCCGCCCTTTTTCTTGTCAGCCATTGCTCGGGTCGGGCAGCGCGGTACTGGCGCCGAGTTTGTTCAGGAAGAACAGGTACACCAGACCCAGGGCGATCCAGATCAGGCCGAGTTTTTGTGCATCGACGCCCATGTTGTACATGATGGCCGCGACGATGATGAAGCCGATCACCGGGCAGATCAGGTGACGAATCACCTGGCCGGACTTCTGCCGGCGCCAGTAGTAATTGATCACGGTCAGGTGCAGCAGCATGAAGCCGCTCAGGGCGCCGAAGTTGACCAGCGAAGTCAGGGTGTCCACCGAATTGATGAACAGGTAGCAGATCACCAGCGACAGCACCGCCACCAGATAAATGCTCAGGTAAGGCGTGTTGTGTTTCGGGTGGACCTTGGCCAGCACCTTCGGCAACTTGCCGTCGCGGGCCATGCCGAACAGCAGGCGCGAGACCGCCGCTTGCGAAGTGATCGCTACCGCCACGCCCCAGGCCAGGGCCGTGGCCACGCCGGTCAAAGTCGCCAGCCAGCTGCCGGCGGCGATTTCGGCGATTTCATAGAACGCGGTGTCGGCGGACTTGAAGCCCATGCCGGCGGCCAGATCGGTGGCGATCCAGGTCTGTACGACGAAGATTGCGCCCATTACTACCAGAGTGATCAACGCTGCTTTGCCGACGCTGCGGCCCGGATCGCCCTTGATCTCTTCGGCGAGGGTGGAGATCGCATCGAAGCCGAGGAACGACAGCACCGCAATCGACACTGCTTGCATCAGCAAGGCGAAGTTGAAGGTTTCCGGGTGATACAGCGGCGCGAGGGTCAACTGACCGTTGCCGCCACCGTTGTGCAGGGCGTTCCAGGCGTAGAACAGAAAAATCCCCAGCACCACGAGCTGCGCCAGCAGGAACAGTATGTTCATGCGGGCGGTGAAGGTAATGCCGCGCAGGTTGACGAAGGTTGCGCTGACCAGGAACGCCAGAATAAAACCGACTTTAGGGATGTCCGGGTACAGGTGGTTGAGCGCCATTGCCGCGTAGACGTAAAGCAGCGGCGGAATCAGCAGGTAATCGAGCAGCATCAGCCAGCCGGCGATGAAGCCGACGTGTTGATTCAGGCCCCGTTGCGCGTAGGAGTACACCGATCCGGCAATCGGAAAGGCCCGCGCCATGCTGCCGTAGCTCAGCGCGGTGAAAACCATTGCCACCATGCCGATGATGTACGCCAGGGGCACCATCCCCGGTGCCTCGGCGTTGACGTAGCCATACACCCCGAACGGGGCAATGGGGATCATGAAGATCATCCCGTACACCACCAGGTCGGTGAGTGTCAGGCTACGTTTCAACTCCTGTTTGTAGCCAAACTCTTCTATTTCCATGAAGCGCAACTCCTTGTCAGCCAATCGTTCGTTTTAGTTGTTATGTCGGTCCGTCGTTTACAGCGTCAGCAGTGGTTACAACAATTCTTACAGCAATGGCGCCAGATAATTCGCCCAGCGGGTCACCGCTTCCGGGCTGCGCAGCAGGTCGTTGCGCACTTCGATCAACACCGATTCCAGGCCCCGCGCATCGCCGTGCACCGGCACGGTCATGTCGCCCAGCGGGTCGATCTTGTACGGCTGGTTACCGGCGACTTTCAGCGGGTGCTTGCCGAGACCGTCGAGCATCTGTCGGGCATAGGCCTTGGCCTGGCCGAACAGCACGCCGACTTCCAGCTCGCGCGGCTGGCCGTAGTACACCGGGGTGAAACTGTGAATGCCTACCACGCGTACCGGCCGACCTTCGGCCAGACGTGCATCGATCAGTTGCTGCAGCCGCGTGTGAAACGGCTTGAACAGGCACTGGCGACGGTATTCGCGGGTGGCCTCGTCAAGCTCGCGGTTACCCGGCACCTGATAGATCTCGCTCTGCGCCGGGATGCTGTCGGGTGCATGCCGGGGGCGGTTGAGGTCGATCAGCAGACGCGAATAGTTGGCGCTCAGCAGTGTGGCGCCAATTTTTTCCGACAGTTGCTCGGCCAGTTCCAGCGCACCGATGTCCCAGGCAATGTGTTCGCGCGCCGCGGTGTCATCCAGGCCCAGATTGTTCAGGGCCTCCGGGATGTAGCGGCTGGCGTGTTCGCACACCAGAATCAGCGGGTGCGTCGAATCTTCACGGCTCAGGTTGTAGACCGGTCGGGTGTACAACCCCAACTCGGCGGATTCAGTACAGGCGTGCATAGTGCTCACACAGGTCAGCGGGCGAGAGCTGTTCCGTCAGCGCCAGTTCCTCGGTTTTAAGGGCGAAAAAAGTCTCGAGCAACGCGCTTGGCAGCGCTTCGATCAGCGCTTCACTGCGACGCAGGCAATCCAGTGCCTGGGCCAGGGAGGCGGGCAGGGCAACGATGCCCCGGGCCTTGCGTTGTTCATGGTTGAGTGAATCGGGGATTTCATCGGTGATCGCGTTCAGTGCCAGACGCTGTTCGATGCCCAGGCGTCCGGCGATCAGCAGCGCGGCCATTGCCAGATGCGGCGAGGCGGTGGCGTCCATGGCGCGGAATTCCAGGTTGTATTGCTTTGCCACGGGTGTGTTGCCCAGGCTCACGGTCGGGCAAATACGCAGCGCGGCTTCGCGATTTTGCTGGCCGAGGCAGGCGTACGACGCGCTCCAGTGGTGCGGCTGCAAACGCTCGTACGACACCGGCGTCGGTGCCGTGAACGCACACAGCGCCGGCAAATAATGCAGCACGCCCGCCGCCCAGTGCTGGCCGAGGGTCGACAGACCATTGCTGGTGCCGGCGTCGTAGAGCATCGGCTGACCGGCCGGATCGAGCAGGCTGACGTGCAAGTGAACGCCGTTGCACACCGCGTCGGCGGCGGTCTTCGGCGCAAAGCTCAGATCCAGGCCCATTTGCCGGGCAATTTCGCGGGTGATCTCGCGCACGTTCACCGCGCGATCCGCCGCCGCCACACCAAGGGTCGGGCGGCAGGTGATTTCGTATTGGTGCTTGCCGTATTCGGGCAGGAACATCTCCGGCTCGACACCTCCGGCGCGCAGCGCGCTGAGCAACCATCCACCGAATTCGGCGCCCTGGCGCTGGGCTTCGAGCGAGAACGCCAGATGTTCGGCAAACCCGGCGTGCAGATTGAATTCGTGTTCGAACGCGGCGTTGACCTGCAAGCCGAGTTCATCGCGATAGCGCTCGACCTCGTTGCGCAACAGAGTGCGCGGGCAGGCTGCCCATGGTCGGCCGTCGGTCTCGCGGATGTCACCGTGAATGAAGTCCAGCGCCGGGGCGGCGGCGTCCGGGCCGTTGCCGACGGTGACGCGGCTGGCCAGATCGGGAATCAGCCGCAAATCGCCATAAGCGCCCCACGGACTGGTCGAAGCGATGATGTCCTGCGGCGTCAGCGCGCTGTTGGCGGGCACCCAGCCACAACCGGCGGCCTGATAGTGCTCCAGCTCATCGGTGGGAAACGAACGGCCTCGAGTGACGCCGATCAGGTCGGTGGTGACGATGGTGGTCATCGGCAACGGCGACAGGCGTTCGGTCATGGCTGCATCTCCTGCAACCGGCCAAGCACGGTGTCGGTGTCGGTGATCCAGCAGTAGCCCTTGATCGCATTCAGGCAAGCGTCGTGGCGCGCTTCGGTGTAGGTCGCGCAGGCGTCGGCCACCAGGGTGACAAGATAGCCACGGTCGGCGGCGTCGCGCACGGCCATGTCCACGCACTGGTCGGTGACGATGCCGGCGATGATCAAGTGGCGGGTTTCGAGGTTGCGCAGCACGTAGTCGATGTTGGTCGAGTTGAAGACCCCGGACGAGGTCTTCGGCAGCACGATTTCGTTTTCCGCAGGCGTCAGTTCAGCGATGACCTGTGCCTGCGGGCTGCCCTTGGGCAGATGCATGTCCGACAGTTTGTGATCCAGCGAGCGGTCGCGGCCATCGGCGGTCAGGCTTTCGATCAGGGTGTGCAGTACGTTCTGCCGGGTGTCGCGGAAGGCGTTGAGCAGCCGAACCTGATTGGGCACCACTTGCGAGCGCGTGCGGTTGAGGAAGTACGCGGCGTCCGGGCCTTCGAGGTGCGGGTCGAACTGGGGCTCAAGCCAGGCTCGCTGCATGTCCACCAGCAACAGCGCGGTGTGGTCGGTGACAAACGGCAGGTCCCGTGGCGAGCGATGGGGAAGACTGAACATCCTTATTTATCCTCCAGCAAGTGGGTGTCGAAGTCGTTGCGCAGGGCATCGATACCTTCCAGGCGATCGGCCAGGTCCGGGCAGCGCAGGGTCAGGCAAGCGATCAGCGCTTCAACCTGAGCGAGCGCCGGAACCATGGTGTCGAACGGCGAAGCCGACTCCACCGGAGCGCTGATGATCATGTCGGCCAGTTCGCGCAGCGGCGAGGCATAGATGTCGGTGAACAGCACGACGCGGGCGTTGCCGTTTTTCGCGGCGCTGGCCACGCGCAACGCCTGGGTCTGGTAGCGGCGATAGTCGAACACCAGCACCACGTCCTGGCGTTGCAGGTCGAACAGGCGATCCGGCAGCTGCGCGTTGTCCTCCAGCGCAAAACAGCCGGGGCGCAGCAGTCGCAAATGGTTGAGCAGGTAGGTCGCCATCAGACTACTGAAGCGCCCGCCGAAGCAGTAGACCTGATGGCGGGTGTCGAGCAGCCAGTCGGCGAGGATCCGCACGTCTTCCGGTTGGGTCAGGGCTTGGGTTTCGGCCAGCAGGTTATGGCTGTGAGCCAGATAATGGCTCCAGGCATCGTCCTTGTTCTGATGCGAACGCGGCTGCAACAGCGTGCGCGGTGAGCGCAGGCGATGGTCCATATCGCTGAGCAGGGCGTCCTGGAATTCGGCGTATCCGCCGAAGCCGAGCTTTTTAACCAGCCGCACGATGGTCGGATCGCTGACGCCGGCATGTTCGGCCAGGCGCGCCATCGGGCCAAGCCCGTTGCGTGGATACTGATCGAGCAAGGCGCGAACGACTTTGCGCTCCGACGGCGTCAGATCAAGGCCGGGGTCGGTGATCAGGTCTCTTAGAGGGGGCATCCGGGCTCCTGCTGGATGGGGGGGTGTTGAATTCGCTTCATAATCCTTTAAAACAGTATTTATGTAACTGGCGCTACATGTCTAGCGAATTTTTTGGTGTTTAGACCGAGCCCCAAAATGGGGCGGGATGCCCGTAACGCAAGGGTTACACCGCTGTCGATCAGTCTTGTAGTCCATTGCCCATAGTGGTGTCAGACAATTGCACTATCACACTTCAGGCCATCCGGTCGACTTGCTTGGAGCCTCCTGTTTTACGGCACAATTGCCGCTCCATCCGCGATTGCGTTGATGGTTGTCCTGTCTTCCAGCCGAGTGACTCCCCGTGCAGACCACCCGTTTGACATTGATCTGCCATGCCAGAACCGTCGCACAAAAATTGGCGTGTTTTCCTACGAACGAACCTGTTGAAGAAACGGAGTTGGCGTCCTGTTCGCTGGCTTCGCGTTTCGCCATGGCATCTCGTCTGATTTGTGGCCCGGAGCTGCGCAGCCGTCAGACGGCAGCGTGGTTTGGCCATGAAGCGCACGTCGATGAGGCCCTGCGTGATTGCGACTGGGGCCGGTGGCAAGGTCAATCGCTCAAGGACTTGCAACGAAACGAACCCGAGGCATTGCAAGCGTGGCTCGAAGATCCGCACGCCGCACCCCATGGCGGTGAGTCGGTGGCACAGCTGCGTGAAAGGGTGGCCGCGTGGCTGGTTGCACTGCAAGCCACGCCGGGGCACGTGGTGGCGGTCACTCATCCGTTCGTGATTCGCGCTGCATTGACTCAGGTCGTGCAGGGCGAGGCGTTTCACAGCCTCGATGTCGAACCGCTGGCGGCGGTCGAGCTGCGGTTTGCCGGGCGCTGGCGACTACGCTTGTCCGGCATGAACCTGGAAGGAGCAGAGCAATGAAGCGATTGCTGGTGATCGGCATCGGTGCCGGCAACCCGGACTACATCACGATGCAGGCGGTGAAGGCGCTGAACCGGGTGGACGTGTTTTTCCTGATGGACAAGGGCCAGAGCAAGGACAAGTTGATCGACCTGCGGCGAGAAATCTGCGAGCGCTATATCACCGATCGTACGTACCGTTTCGCCGAAGCCCACAGCCCTGAGCGCGAGCGCGGCGATGTGGACTACAACGCCAGTGTCGATGAGCTGAACCGTGCCAAGCAGCAAACCTTCGAACACCTGATCAATGACGAATTGCCTGACGGGCAGTGCGGCGGTTTTCTGGTGTGGGGCGATCCGGCGCTGTACGACAGCACGATTCGCATCCTGCAGGCGATTCTGGCCTCGGGGCGATGTGCGTTTGAATTCGAAGTCATTCCCGGCATTACCAGCGTTCAGGCCTTGGCGGCACAGCACAAGGTGCCGTTGAACACCATCGGTCGTTCGATTGAAATCACTACCGGCCGGCGCCTGGCAGCGGGGCAGGTGAGTGACACGGACAGTCTGGTGGTGATGCTCGATGCCGAAGATTCCTACCACCACGTGGCGGATCGGGAGACAGAGATTTACTGGGGCGCCTACCTCGGCACGCCGGATGAAATCCTTATCAAAGGCAAGCTCGGCGCTGTTGCCGATGAAATCGAACGGGTGCGCAAGGCTGCCCGGGCCGAGCATGGCTGGATCATGGACACCTATCTGTTGCGCAAGCCTTGACCTCCCGACCGAAGCGCTCGCGATACACCGACGGTGGCACCCCGACCACGCTGCGAAACGCCACACGAAAGCTTTCCACCGAGCGATAACCACAGCGCAGGGCGATCTGCTCGGTGTTCTGCGGCGTGCTTTCCAGCAACTCACGGGCCCGGGCCAGACGCTCGTGTTGCAACCAGGCCTTGGGTGACTGGCCGCTGGCCTCCGTGAATTTGCGCAGGAAGGTGCGTTCGCTCATCGCCGCTTCGCTGGCCAGATCGCGCACCTCCAGCGGTTCATGCAGGCGCTCGCGGGCCCACTGCATCACGCGCGACAGGTCGCTGCGCGGCGTCGGGCTGACTGGGGTGGGAATGAATTGCGCTTGGCCGCCGGTGCGCTGCGGCGACATCACCAGCCGTCGTGCCACCGCGTTGGCGATCTGGGTGCCGAAGTCCCGCGCCACCAGATGCAGGCAGGCGTCGATCCCGGCTGCACTGCCGGCCGAAGTAATCAACTGGCCGGAATCGACGTAAAGCACATCCGGGTCGACATCGATGGCCGGGAAGCGCTCGGCCAGCTCCGAGGCGTAGCGCCAGTGGGTGGTGGCGCCATGCCCGTCGAGCAGGCCGCTGGCTGCCAGCACAAAGACGCCCGAGCAGATCGACAGCAACCGGGCGCCGCGTGAATGCGCATCACGCAATGCTTCGAGCAAGGCCTCCGGCACTGGCGCACTGCGGTCGCGCCAGCCGGGAATGATGATGGTGCGCGCCTCTGCCAACAGCTCAAAACCGCCATCGGCCAGCACCTGAATACCGCCCATGGCGCGCATCGGGCCTTGATCGACCGCCGCAATGCAGTGCTCGTACCACGGGAAATCGAACTCCGGCCTGGCCAGGCCGAAGATCTCCACGGCGATACCGAACTCGAATGTGCAGAGGCCGTCGTAGGCCAGAATCGCGACCAATCCAGGTGAATCAGGCATTTGGCGGAAAATTCCCGGTGAGTGTCTTGTGCGCCACTGTAGCGGCAAGCGACGGCTCGATAAAGTCTGTTCATCCCCACAGACAAAGGAGTGATTCAACATGCCCAGCCTGGTTCGCGAAATTCCTGCAGCGCCTTCGGCCGTTGCCCTGATGCATTTCAGCAACCGTCTGACTTTCGAAACCGACTGTTCCGACGTCTTCAGCAGCCAGCAGGCTGGCGAGGTCGATTTTGTCCTGGTAGACGTGCGCGGGCCGCTGGCCTTCGAGCGTGGGCATGTGCCGGGGGCAATCAATATTCCCGGGCGTTTGCTGACGGCGGAGGGGCTGGTGACCTACTCGAAAAACACGCTTTTCGTGGTCTATTGCGCCGGTCCCCATTGCAATGGCGCCAATAAGGCCGCGGTGAAGTTGGCGGCGTTGGGTTATCCGGTCAAGGAGATGATCGGCGGGGTGACCGGATGGCTGGATGAAGGCTTCCAGTTGAGTGTTGCGACACCACGCGCCGCCACCGCCCCGATCGCTTGCGATTGCTGATAATCGGAAAGTTGCCGCTTTGGCGGCAGCTTTTGTCGGCTTTGTCCTACAAGGCTTGCACCGCTCTGGCGCACGCTTTTCCCATGTGACGGCAGTCGCCGATTTTCTGTAAGTATTTGTCGCTTAAAAACAATTTGCCCCGTGCGCGCCGCCATAGACTGCCGGCCACTTCGGTTTCTTTGCGCGACACAGCCCAAGGCCGAACCTGACAATCGAAAGCTGCCAATAAAAGCCTCCGCACACGGGAGTAATAAATGAAAAAGCTGGTTATGTTCGGTGCCCTGGCACTGTCGATGTTGTCCCTGACCGCCGTGGCCGAAGACGCCAAACCGATCCGTATCGGTATCGAAGCCGGTTACCCGCCATTCTCGATGAAAACCCCTGACGGCAAACTGGCCGGTTTCGACGTGGACATCGGCGATGCGCTGTGTGAGCAGATGAAAGTCAAATGCACCTGGGTCGAGCAAGAGTTCGACGGCCTGATCCCGGCGCTGAAAGTGAAGAAGATCGACGCGATCCTGTCCTCGATGACCATCACTGACGACCGCAAGAAAAACGTCGATTTCACCATCAAGTACTACCACACCCCGGCGCGCTTCGTGATGAAGGAAGGCTCTGGCGTGAAAGACCCGCTGGTCGAACTCAAAGGCAAGAAAGTCGGCGTGCTGCGCGCCAGTACCCACGACCGTTACGCCACCGAAGTGCTGGTGCCGGCCGGCATCGAGCTGGTGCGTTACGGCTCGCAGCAGGAAGCCAACCTGGACATGGTCTCCGGTCGTATCGACGCGATGCTGGCCGACTCGGTCAACCTGAGCGACGGCTTCCTGAAAACCGATGCCGGCAAAGGCTTTGAATTCGTCGGCCCGACCTACGAAGACGCCAAGTACTTCGGCGGTGGCGCCGGTATCGCAGTGCGTAAAGGCGATACCGAGCTGGCAGAGAAATTCAACACGGCCATCAATGAAATCCGCGCCAACGGCAAGTACAAGCAAGTGCAGGACAAGTACTTCGACTTTGACGTGTACGGCCATTAATACGCCGTAGAAAAAGTGGCCCCGTTGACGCGGTGGCCACTTTTTTTTCGCCCGTGATTTATCCTGTCAGCACATTTTCAATGCGGTCACTGCGTTGGCAGCGACCACAGAATTTCCGGAGTTCCCCATGCAACGCATCGACCATCTTCTGCCCTGGAGCCACCTGGGCAGCGAACGTTCCCTGAGCGTGTTCCGTTACGGCGCCGGCCCGCGCAAGGTCTACATCCAGGCCAGCCTGCACGCCGATGAACTGCCGGGCATGCGCACCGCATGGGAGCTGAAAAAGCGCCTGGCCGAACTGGAAAGCAACGGCCAGTTGCAAGGCGTGGTCGAACTGGTGCCGGTGGCCAACCCGATCGGCCTCGATCAGCATCTGCAAGGCAGCCACATGGGGCGCTTCGAGCTGGGCAGCGGCAAGAACTTCAACCGCTCCTTCGTCGAACTCAGTGCGCCGGTGGCCGAGCGTATCGGCGAGCAGTTGGGCGGTGATGCCCAGGCCAACATTGCGTTGATCCGCCAGACCATGGGCCAGATCCTCGACGAACTGCCAGCGCCAGCCTCGCAACTGGAAGCGCTGCACCGTCTGTTGCTGCGCCACGCCTGTGAGGCCGACATCACCCTCGATCTGCATTGCGATTTCGACGCCGCGATTCATCTTTACGCACTGCCGCAACACTGGTCGCAGTGGCAATCCCTTGCCGCACGCCTGAAGGCTGGCGTGGCACTGTTGTGTGAAGATTCTGGCGGCAGTTCGTTCGACGAGTCCTGCTCCTCGCCGTGGTTGCGCCTGGCCCGGGCCTTCCCGAACGCTGCGATTCCACCGGCCAACCTCGCCACCACCCTGGAACTGGGCAGTATGGGCGACACCCGCGTCGATCAGGCTCAGGCCAATTGCGAGGCGATCCTGGGCTTTTTGGCCGAGCAGGGCTTCATCAGCGGCGAATGGCCGAAGGCGCCGCAAGCCTGCTGCGAAGGCATGCCGTTCGAAGGCACCGAATACCTGTTCGCCCCGCACCACGGCGTGGTGAGTTTCCTGCGCGATGCCGGTGAATGGGTCGAGCGCGGCGATGCGCTGTTCGAAGTGGTCGACCCGTTGAACGACCGCGTGACCACCGTGCGCGCCGGCACCAGCGGCGTGTTGTTCGCCATCGATCGCGGTCGCTACACCCAGCCGGGTATCTGGCAGGCGAAAGTAGCGGGGCGCGAGCCGATCCGGGCGGGCAAGCTGATCAACGACTGATACCCCGTCATCCGGATCACAGTGTTAGGCTCTGCCCCGAACCCTGCACTGTGTGAAGGAAGGCTTATGTTGAAGGTGTTTGCGCTGTTGACGCTGCTGGCGTCCACTGCCGTTCAGGCTCAGACCTCGCTGCAAAACGATCTACCGCTCAACTACCTGGCCCAGGTGCACCCGGATGCCGAACAGCGTCCGCTGGTGATTTTCCTGCACGGCTATGGCAGCAACGAAGCGGATTTGATCGGCATGAAATTCCAGTTGCCCAAACAGTACAACTACCTGTCGGTGCAGGCACCGATGGTATTGGGAGACGGGCGTTTCCAGTGGTTTCGCAAGAAAGGCGAAGGCGCCTACAACGGCGAGACCGATGATCTGAAGGCCAGCAGCCAGAAACTGCGGGCCTTTATCGCCGCTGCGGCGCAGAAATATCACGCGCAACCGGACAAGGTGTACCTGATCGGCTTCAGCCAGGGCGCGATGATGACCTACGAGGTCGGGCTGCGGCAGCCGGCGGTGGTGGCCGGCATCGCCGCGTTGAGCGGGCGAGTGTTGCCGGTGCTCAAGGGTGAGCTGAAGTCAGAGCAACAGCATCCGCCGCTGGCGATCTTCATCGGCCATGGCACGGCGGATGACCGCGTGCCTTACAGTGGCGCCACAGCGGCCAAAGCGCTGCTGGAGAAACTGGATTACAAACCGCAACTTCATGCCTACCCCGGCGTTGGCCACAGTATCAGTGCGGCCGAACTGCGGGATCTGAACGACTGGCTGCAGCAACTCAATCCCTGAGCATCACTTTTCCTTGAGGATGGTTTTCACCAGCGCCTCGTGACCGCTCTTGTCGCTGACCCGGGAAATCACCTGGACCAGCGCCATGCGCGTGCCGGAGCCGGCCAGCAATGTGGTGTTGAGAGTCTGGCCGCCGCCCTGGGTGGCGGTGCTGTCGACCTGACGCAAGCCCAGGCCATTGCCTTTGCGGGTCAGGCTCTTTTCGCTGAGTTTGTTGAAGTCGGGCATCGCCTTGTGCTGGGCATCGATGAAATCGGACACCGTGCCGTCGAGGAACGCGCTGTCGTTGTCCTTGACGTTTTTGCCTTCGGGAATCTGGTTTTCGGCGACGATGACCACAGTCTTGGTGGCGTCGTTGCTGTACATGGTGCCCTTGGCACCGGTCGGCCCGGCTGGCAGCGGGTCGCCGACGAAGCCTTTGGGCAGAACAAAACTGAACTTGCCGTCGAGCATCGAGACTTTCTCGGTGACAGCCTTCTCTTTGGCCTTGGCTGCCTGAGCATTGATGGCGCCGAAACCGGCCACCGCCGCCAGCAACAGGACGACGGCTTTCTTGCTAAGCAATGACATTCGAATCTCCGAGGGATGGTCGCGCTTGGGCGGCGATCATCCCATGGAGCGTGCCCGGCACTCCAGCGCGGTTTGTCCGGTCGGGGTCAGTTCGGTGACGGTGCCGGCGCCGGTCTGGCCAACAGTTGCCGGGTGACGCCCAGCATCGCCACCGAAACGGCCACCGCCACCACGAAACCGCCGAAACCCAGGCTTGGAACCGTCAGCGCCAACACCAGACAAAACGCCGAAAACGAATACATCCCTGTCGCCGTCGCTCGCAACAATGCGGCGGTAAATGCCGGGCCCCGGGTCTGCTGGGAAAACACCGCCATCACGCTGCCCAGCACCGGGAACACCGCGAGCAGACCGCTCCAGCGCTCGCCGACGGTGCTGGCCAGCATCGTCACTACCAGCGTCAGCGCCGCCCCGGCGATCATCCGCCAGACCAGTTTGTCCGACTTCGGCGCCGGACCGCCGACCACCGGTTGCACCTTGGGAAACAGGTACGGCGCAGCAAGAAGGGCGGTCGCAGCGGCAGCGATGGAGAAGGGCAGCGACGCCGGAATCAGCGACAGGATCAGCGCCAACACGGCCCAGACCGATAAAGAAACAACCAATGCCAACGGCCAGTTGGCGCGCTGAGCAACCTGCGCGTAGGTGACACAAAACGCGATCATCGCAAACATGGCCGACAGCGCCGCAATCGCCGATTGCGCGGCGAACGCCGGGCCTTGCTCGATGGCGAGGAAAAACAGAATCGGCCCGACCACCACCGGCAAACCCGACAGCCACCCGGCGACACTGGGGCCCCAACGCTTGCCGGCGAGGGAAATCAGCAGCAGGAAACCGGGAATCAGCAGCAGTTTGAGGATCAGCACGCAGGTCGCTCCATCGGGTCAATGGGGGCCACGTTAGCACTGTCGTTGGTGGATTGCTGCAAATGCATGCAATAAATGTATACAAAGTGTCGGGCGTGATCGCCGACTATGCTCTGACTATCAGGGTTAACCGGAGTCATTACCGCGATGAGCAGAACACCGAAGGTGTTGAGTGGATGTTGCGGAATCGGCTTGTGGGCGCTGTTGCTGACGCCGACCTGGGCCAGTTGGCAGGATGCGGTGCCCGGTGCGCAGATCATCGGCACCGGGGATTTCAGTGTGTTCGGTTTCGACATTTATAACGCTCGGCTGTGGAGTGCCGCGCGTCCACTGGCCGACGGTCAGCCCTTCGCCCTGGAATTGATCTACCGGCGCAACGTGTCTCGCGATGATCTGGTCAAGGCCAGTGTCGATGAGATCAAACGCCTGGCCGGTGCTTCCATCAGCCCGGCGCAATTGGCGGTCTGGCAGGCCCAGATGCAGCAATCGTTCGTCGACGTCCAGGCCGGCACGCGGATCACCGGGGTGTATCTGCCGGGGCAGGGCGCGCGGTTTTTTGTCGGTCAACAGTTGCAGCATGAAATCGATGATCCGCAGTTTGCCCGAGCGTTTTTCGACATCTGGCTCGACCCGCGCACGCGCAGTCCCCAGTTGCGCCAGCAATTGCTTGGCAATGCGAAACCCTGAGCGCAGCACATCTGCTCTTGGGCACGCCGACTGAAACGTCTAAGCTGCGTCTTTCGACTTGTTTCTGGATGTGTGCGTGAAATTCAGCTTGCCCAAAATCGCCACGGCGCCGTTCTGCCCGCCGGAAGTGGCCGGCAGTGTCCCGGTCGACCCCAATGCCTCGTTCTTCAAGCGCGTGTTGCGTTTTGCCGGCCCCGGTCTGCTGGTGTCGATCGGCTACATGGACCCGGGCAACTGGGCCACCGCGATCGAGGCCGGTTCGCGCTTCGGTTACAGCCTGTTGTTCGTGGTGTTGCTGGCGAGCCTGTCGGGCATGGTCGTGCAATGTCTGTGTTCGCGGCTGGGTATTGCCACAGGGCGTGACCTGGCGCAGCTGTCCCGCGAGCGTTACAGCACTCCGACTGCGCGGCTGCAATGGGTGCTGGCGGAAATCTCGATCATCGCGACAGACCTGGCAGAAGTACTCGGCTGCGCGCTGGCGTTTCACTTGCTGCTGGGTTGTTCGCTGACGTTCGGTATCGCGCTGACAGCGTTCGATACGTTGCTAGTGCTGGCCCTCCAAAACCGTGGCTTCCGCCGACTGGAAGCGATCATGCTGGTGCTCGTGGGCACCATCGGCGCGTGTTTCTTCGTTGAATTGCTGCTGATCAAACCGTACTGGCCAGACGTCGCCCAAGGTTTCAAACCGTCACTGTCGGCGATCAGCGATGCGGCGCCGTTGTATCTGGCCATCGGCATCCTCGGCGCCACCGTCATGCCGCACAACCTGTACCTGCACACTTCGATCGTGCAGACGCGGCTGATCGGCAAGGACCTTGCCAGCAAGCAGGACGCGGTAAAACTGGCGCGCATCGACACCATCGGTTCGCTGGCGCTGGCGTTGCTGGTCAACGCGGCGATCCTGATTCTCGCGGCGGCAGCCTTCCATCAGTCCGGGCACACCGATGTGGTCGATATTCAGGACGCCTATCACTTGCTCGACCCGCTGGTGGGCGGCGCGCTGGCCAGCGTGCTGTTCGGTGTGGCGTTGCTGGCTTCGGGGCAGAGTTCGACCTTCACCGGCACCATCGCCGGACAAGTGATCATGGAAGGCTATCTGAACCTGCGCATTCCCTGCTGGCAGCGACGCCTGATCACCCGCGGACTGGCGCTGATTCCGGCGTTCATCGGCGTATGGCTGATGGGGGACGGCGCGGTGGGCAAGTTGCTGGTGCTGAGCCAGGTGGTGTTAAGCCTGCAATTGCCGTTTGCGCTGTATCCGCTGATTCGCATGACCAATGACAAACAGCTGATGGGGCCGTTTGTGAACCGGTTGCCTACCAAGGTTCTGGCGTGGGGATTGTTTGCGGTGATCAGCGGAGCCAATGCGTGGCTGATTCTGCAAATGGCCGTCTGATTCGCTGAACCGCAGGCGAAAAAATACCCGGTGCGACGTGAGCCGTACCGGGTTTGTTGCCAACGGGCAGTGGATGTCGTGGATCCGCCGCCCGCTGTTGAACCTGTTTTGCGCTTACGCGCGTTCCAGCGCCAGGGCCACGCCTTGACCGCCACCGATGCACAGGGTCGCCAGACCTTTTTTCGCATCACGCTTGATCATTTCGTGCAGCAGAGTCACCAGCACACGGCAGCCCGATGCACCGATCGGGTGACCGAGGGCGATGGCGCCGCCGTTGACGTTGACCTTGTCCAGATCCCATTGCAGATCCTTGGCCACCGCCAGCGATTGCGCGGCGAAGGCTTCGTTGGCTTCGATCAGGTCGAGCTGGCCGATGCTCCAGCCAGCCTTGTCCAGGCAGCGGCGAGTGGCGGAAACCGGGCCGATGCCCATGATCGCCGGGTCGACGCCCGCATTGGCGTAGGCGGCGATTTTCGCCAGCACCGGCAGGCCCAGGGCCTTGGCTTTTTCGGCGCTCATCAGAATGACCGCAGCCGCGCCGTCGTTCAGCGATGAAGCGTTGCCGGCGGTGACGCTGCCGTCCTTCTTGAACGCTGGACGCAGTTTGGCCAGGGATTCGGCGGTGGTGTCGCCGCGTGGCTGTTCGTCATCCTTGAACGCCACCGGATCGCCTTTGCGCTGCGGGATCAGAATCGGGGTGATTTCATCGACGAAGCGACCGGCCTCGATGGCAGCAGCGGCTTTCTGTTGCGATGCGGCAGCAAAGGCGTCCTGCTGCTCGCGGCTGATCCCGTATTTCTCGACCAGGTTCTCGGCAGTGATGCCCATGTGGTAATCGTTGAACGCATCCCACAGACCATCGCTGATCATGGTGTCGACGATTTGCGCGTGACCCATGCGCAGACCGGTGCGCGCGCCCGGCATCACATAGTTGGCCAGGCTCATGTTTTCCTGGCCGCCGGCAATGATCACGTCCGCGTCGCCGCAACGGATCGCCTGTGCACCGAGGTGCAGGGCCTTGAGGCCCGAGCCGCAGACCTTGTTCAGGGTCATGGCCGGAACGGCGTGGGGCAGGCCGGCCTTGATCGCCGACTGGCGCGCCGGGTTCTGGCCGGCGCCGGCGGTCAGCACCTGGCCCATGATGACTTCATCGACCTGAGCACCGTCCAGACCGGTCTGCTCAAGCAACTGGCGGATGACCGCTGCGCCCAGATCCACGGCGGAGACGGTGGCCAGCGAACCCTGGAAACTGCCGATCGCGGTACGCGTGGCGGCAACAATGACGACGTCTTGCATTTTCGAATTCCTCACTCGGCAGCGAACTGCATTTCCGGTACGTGATCCGGGACGACAAGCTTACCAGCGGTTTTGGCGACGATTTCCTCGACGCTGACGCCAGGTGCGCGTTCCTTGAGGACAAAAGCGCCATTTTCGATTTCCAGGTACGCCAGGTCGGTCAGCACACGCTTGATGCAACCGGCGCCGGTCAGCGGCAGGCTGCACTGGCTCAGCAACTTGGACTCACCGTCCTTGGACGCGTGGGTCATGATCACGATGATGTTGTCGGCGCCGGCCACCAGGTCCATCGCACCGCCCATGCCCTTGACCAGTTTGCCGGGGATCATCCACGAGGCGATGTTGCCTTGTACGTCCACTTCGAACGCGCCGAGTACGGTCAGGTCGACGTGGCCGCCGCGGATCATCGCGAAGGATTCGGCGGAGTTGAAGATCGATGCGCCGATACGCGCGGTCACCGTTTGTTTGCCGGCGTTGATCATGTCGGCGTCGATGGTTTCTTCAGTCGGGAAAGGGCCCATGCCGAGCAGACCGTTTTCCGATTGCAGCATGACTTCCATGCCTTCGGGGATGTAGTTGGCGACCAGGGTCGGAATGCCGATGCCGAGGTTCACATAGAAGCCGTCCTGCATTTCGCGGGCGACGCGTTGAGCCATTTGTTCGCGGGTAAGTGCCATGTTCTTGTTCTCCGTCAGCCTGGATTATTTGCGGATGGTGCGTTGTTCGATGCGTTTTTCGAACGTGCCGCAAATGACCCGGTCGACGTAGATGCCGGGCGTGTGGATGTGTGCCGGATCCAGTTCGCCGGGTTCGACGATTTCTTCGACTTCGACCACGGTGATCTTGCCGGCGGTGGCGGCCAGCGGGTTGAAGTTCTGGGCGGTGTGGCGGTAGATGACGTTGCCGAAGTGGTCGGCTTTCCAGCCTTTGACGATGGCGAAGTCGCCGGTGATGGACTCTTCCATCAGGTACTTGCGACCGTGGAATTCACGCACTTCCTTGCCTTCGGCGACCGGGGTGCCGACGCCGGTGGCGGTGAAGAAGGCCGGGATGCCGGCGCCGCCTGCGCGCATTTTTTCGGCCAGGGTGCCTTGCGGGGTCAGGACGACTTCGATGTCGCCCTTGAGCAGTTGCTCTTCGAACAGTTTGTTTTCGCCTACGTAGGAGGCGACCACCTTGCGGATCTGACGGTCGGTCAGCAGCACGCCGAGGCCGAAACCATCGACGCCGCAGTTGTTGGAAACGACGGTGAGGTCACGGGTGCCCTTGCGCTTGATCTCGGCGATCAGGTTTTCCGGAATGCCGCACAGGCCGAAGCCGCCGGCGATCACGGTCATGCCGTCTTCAAGACCTGCCATGGCTTCCTCGTAGGAATACACGCGCTTGTCGAAACCTGCCATATGCACCTCTTTTATTGTTTGTCGGGCGGCTGGCTAGCCGAATGGATGGAGTGTCGCGCTGGAGGATATATTTGTTAAGTTGATTTTTAAGGTTGATTGATTGATAAAGCTCAATATTGGCCTCGTTGATCGTTCCCACGCTCTGCGTGGGAATGCCTCCGGGGACGCTCCGCGTCCCAGTGACGCGGAGCGTCACGGGCTGCGTTACCACGCAGAGCTTGGGAACGATCAATGAGGTGTTCAGCTTAGTCCCTTGAGTGAATCGTTCATGACCATCAAGCAGATCCGCGCCTTTCTCGCCGTGGCCCAGAGCCTGAGCTTCGCCGTGGCTTGCGAGCGCCTGCACCTGTCGCAATCGGCGTTGAGCCTGACCATCAAGGCGCTGGAAGAGGGGCTGGGCGGGCGTCTGTTCAGCCGCAACACCCGCAACGTGGCGCTGACCCCTGAAGGGGAATCGCTGTTGCCGCTGGCCCGGCGCCTGATCGCCGACTGGGACAACGCCGAAGACGAAATGCGCCAGCGCTTCAGCCTGCAGCGCGGGCGCGTCACGCTGGCGGCGATGCCGTCGTTTGCCGGCAACCTGCTGCCGCCGATCCTCAAGACCTTCCGCGCGCGTTATCCGAACGTCAACGTCACGGTCAACGACGTGATCAACGAGCAAGTGCTGGAAATGGTTCGCGATCGTCAGGTCGAACTTGGCGTGGCCTTCGAGCCGATGCAGAACACTTCGCTGAGCTTCACGCCGCTTTACCGGGATCGTTTCGTCGCGGTGGTGCCGCAGGATTCGCCGCTGGCGGGTTGCAGTGACATTGACTGGCAGACGTTGCTGCAGGAACCGTTCATCACCCTGCAACGACCGTCCACGGTGCGGGTGATGCTGGAAGAACACTTGCAGGCCCGAGGGATGAAACTGCCGGTGGAGTTTGAAAGCCATCAACTGGCGACGGTGGGGCGGATGGTGGCGAGCGGACTGGGCGTCAGTGCGGTGCCGGCATTGTGTGCCGGGCAGATGCGCGAACTGGGCGCGCATTGCCTGACCTTGCACGAGCCGGTGGTGGAGCGGGCGATTGGCGTGCTGACGGATTCGGGTAATGAATTGTCGGCAGCGGCTCAGGCGTTGTTCGACATCCTTAAGGCTGAGCATTGAGGCGTTGTGCCAATAGCGGCAGCAACTGTTCGCACGACCCCTCAATCTTCAAATCCAGCAACTCATCCGCCCGGGTCTTCCCCAGATTGATCGCAATCAGCGGTTTGCCCCGATCCGCAATCACCCGGCACAGGCGAAACGCCGAATAGGCCATCAGCGACGAGCCGACCACGAGCATCCCGGCGGCATTTTCCGCCAGCGCCATGGCCCGCGCCGCCGTCGGTTGCGCCACGTTTTCACCAAAAAACACCACGTCCGGCTTCATCCGTTCGCCTGCGCAATACGGACAATGCGGCACCTGGAACCGCGCCTCGAAGGCCGGGTCGAGCAAGGTATCGCCATCCGGTGCCTGCACGGCATCGACACCCGCCAGGTAAGGGTTCTGCGTTTCCATCAATTGCTGAATCGAGTCCCGCTCGCTGCGCTGGCCGCAATCCAGACACAACACCCGGTGCAGGCTGCCGTGCAGTTCGATGACATCGTGACTGCCGGCCTGATCGTGCAGGGTGTCGACATTCTGGGTGATCAATCCGCCAATCCGCCCCTGGCTTTGCAGGCTGGCCAGCGCTTCATGGGCAGCGTTCGGCCGGGCCTGGCGCACGCGCGGCCAGCCGAGCATGGCCCGCGCCCAGTAGCGACGGCGCGATTGCGGGGCGGCGAGGAATTCCTGGTACATCATCGGCTGCCGGCCACGGCGCACACCGTCGGTGTCGCGGTAGTCCGGGATGCCCGACGGCGTGCTGATACCGGCGCCGGTCAGCACAATGAAGTCGCCGTCGGCCATGGCCTGTTGCAGATAATCGAGTGGGTCGACGAAGGGACGGTCGAGCATGATCAGCGCTCCGCAGGCTGTAAGTGCCTTGCAGGTTAGCACCGACGGACGCCTCTTTTCAGAGGCATCCGCTGCCCGAGGTTACTTGCGTGCCTCCAGAATCAGGTTGAACGGCGTCTGCGTTGCCCGCCGGAAGTGTTTGAAGCCGGCTTCGGTGAACACTTTGCGCAAGCGCGACTCGCCCGCCTGCGCACCGAGGCCGAGGCCCACTTCCTGGGACAGCGAGTTTGGCGTGCAGATGAACGTTGAGGCGGCGTAGAACAAACGCCCGACCGGCGTGATGTTTTCGTCCAGGGTGTCGTTGGCAAACGGCTCGACCAGCAGCACCGTGCCGTCGTCCTTCAAACAATCGTAGGCATGCTTCGCCGCACCGACCGGGTCGCCCATGTCGTGCAGGCAGTCGAAATAACAGATCAGGTCATAGTCATCGCCGGGATAGCTTTTCGCCGTGCCCTGGAAGAACCGCGCGCGACTGCTGACCCCGCCTTCTTCGGCCCGTTGGGTGGCGACGGTGATCGAAGGCGCGTGATAGTCGAAGCCAACGAACCGCGAGTTGGGATACGCCTGAGCCATGATCACCGTGGACGCTCCGTGCCCACAGCCCACATCGGCGACCTTGGCGCCTTCTTCAAGTTTGGCCACCACGCCGTTCAGCGACGGCAACCATTCGGCAATCAAATGCCCCTTGTAGCCTGGCCGGAAGAAGCGCTCGGTGCCGGTGAACATGCACGGATGGTGATCGCCCCAGGGCAGGGCGCCGTTGCCGCGCATGGCTTTGACCAGTTTGTCCTTGTCATGGAAAAACGACGCCACCACGCCGAGCCCGCCGGCCACGTACACCGGCGAATCTTCCTTGGCCAGGGCCAGCGCCTGTTCTTCCGGCAGACGGAATTTGCCGTCGTGGTGTTCCATATAGCCGGACGCCGCGTGGGCGCTCAGCCATTCGCGTACCAGTCGCGGATTGCAGGTGGTTTTTGCAGCGAGGGACTCGGGACTGATCGGCTGACTGTCGGCCATTGCCCGGTAGAGGCCGAGTTCTTCGCCGACAATGACATTGGCGAGCATCGCCGCGCCACCCATGTCGTTGACCAGTTTGCCCATGAATTCGTTGAGTCTGGCCTCGTCCATTTCATGTGCTCCTTTGACAGGATCACAGTCCGGTGGCGGTGGGGTGTCGAGGCATTCACCACCGGGCGGTGGTCGTGGAAACGGGCAGGGCGACACTGCTGTCCTGCGGCCCCCTCGACTGGGTACTGATTGAGTCTAGCCGCTGTTGGAATCCGTGGTGGTCATGTATCGCTGTGTATCTCTGTGGCTGTTGGATACACAAGGTGCCAATTGTTCCGGCGGTCGAACACAGCAGCGACACAGTGGGCGCATTAACTGCAATGGTCAGTCGCTGATCTGGCGGCTCCCAAACAGAGTACTTGCCCATGCAGATTCCCCATCCCACCTTGCAGGCCAGCGTCGGGCTCGGCCTGCGTCGCGGCCTGATGAAAGACCTGCAAGCCGCGCGCACCGGCGATTTTGACTTTCTCGAGGTCGCCCCGGAAAACTGGATCGGCGTCGGCGGAGCCCATGGCGCTGCATTGCGCGAGCTGGCCGAGCGATATCCGTTGTCCTGCCACGGGCTGTCGTTGTCGCTCGGTGGTTCGGCGCCGCTGGACGTCGGGTTCCTCCGGGAAGTCCGGGCCTTTCTCGATCATCACAAAGTGCCGTTGTACAGCGAACACCTGAGCTATTGCAGCGACGACGGTCATCTCTATGACCTGCTGCCGTTGCCGTTCACCGAAGAGGCGGTGCACCACGTCGCCGCGCGGATCCGCCAGGCCCAGGACATTCTCGGCCGGCGACTGGCGGTGGAAAATGTTTCCTACTACGCCGCCCCCCGGCAGGACATGAACGAAGTGACCTTCACCAACGCCGTGCTGCGTGAGGCCGATTGCGACCTGCTGCTGGACGTCAACAACGTCTACGTCAACTCGATCAACCATGGTTTCGACCCGCAGGCATTTCTGGCCGCCATTGAACCGGGCCGGGTCGTCGGCATGCACGTGGCGGGGCACTTTGATGAGTCCGACACGCTGAAAATCGACACCCATGGCGCCTCGGTCAAACCGGTGGTCTGGTCGTTGCTGGCCGACGCTTATGCCCGATTTGGCGCGCAGCCGACGCTGTTGGAGCGGGATTTCAATTTCCCGGCGTTTTCTGAACTGGTGGCCGAACTGCAAACCATCCGCCGCCTGCAAACCGAAGGAGCCCCGCGTGGATAATCTTCTGCTGCAACAACAGGCCCTGACCCGCTATCTGCGCGATCCCGAGCACGAAGCGCCGCCGGCCGGCATGAACGCGGCGCGGGTCGATGTCTATCGCGACCTGGTGTTCAACAACGTCTCGCAACTGCTGGGCAGCACGTTTCCGGTGCTGATCCGGATCATCGGCCAGGAGCGCTGGCGCACATTGATTCGTGGCTTCCTGCGGGACTACCGCGCGCAGACACCGAAATTCGGCGAGATCGCCGAGGAGTTCGTCAGCTATCTCGCCTCGGAACCTGCCGTGTTGAACGCGGGCGCGTGGCCGGCGTTTCTGGTGGAACTGGCGCATTACGAATGGGTGGAAATGGTGTTGCAGCAGTCCGACGCCGAAGCCTTGCCTGCGAGTGATCCGGCGAATTTGCTGGAGCGGCCGTTGCAAGTGTCGGCGCTGGCCTGGCCGTTGGCTTACACCTGGCCGGTGCAGATGCTCGGGCCGGATCATCAACCGGCCACGCCGCCGGCTCAACCGACGCTTTTGCTGGTGCGGCGCACGACGGACTGGCGTGTGAAATTTTCCGAGTTGAGCCCGCTGGCCTGGCGGTTGTTGCAGCGGATCGAGGAGTTCCCGTTGCTGAGCGGTCGTGAGCAACTGCAAGGGTTGGCGCTGGAGGCGGGATTGCCGGGAACGGTGTCGTTCATGGACAGCGGCCTGGCGTTGTTGAGGCAGCTGCATGAAGACCGGGTGATCGGCATTGTCTGAGTCAGTCGCGAGGTTGCAGCCAGCGCGGCGGATCGGGATGAAGGCGATAGAAGTGACGAAGTTGTGCCATGTCCTTCTCGAACCAGTCGCCCAGCCATTGGCTGTATTGCCTCTGAGCTGACGATTGCACGGAGGGCCGCCCGACGCAGTCGTACACCGCCTGCGCGGCTTGCATTCCGGTCATCAAGGCCTTGAGTACGCCATGGGAAGAGGCCGGGTCGAGCTGACTGGCCGCGTCGCCGACCGTAAAGTAGCCGCCACCGGCTGCTGCCGTACTGATGCGCCACGTCACATCGGCGCCGTGGAGGGGGCCGTGCATGGGCAAGTGTTGCAGCGGTTGGGGAACGGCCGTGGAATGCACGTCTGGCGCGTCGAATGTCAGATGCGTCCAGTGCGTCAAATGGGCCTGCACTTTTGCTATCCACGTCCATCCATTGGGATCCGCCGATAGGTGCGGCGCGTTCTGATAACCGGACGGACAACCCCGGACATAACCGTAGCGCGCAATCAGACGTGGCGAATAGTGGCGGATGGTCAACCCCAGTTGTCGATGAAGCCAGGCGGATGCGCCGCTGGCATCGATCACATAGTCGGCGTGCAACGGGCCTGAATCGGTTCGCACGCCGGTCACGCGATGCTTTTCGCTGAGGACTGCCAGTGCGCGACACGGCTGAAGCACCCTCACTCCAAGCGTTGCGGCCTGCTTCAATAACGTCGTGTCCAGCGTTTCACGGGGAATCTGAAAGCCCCGCCATGGACCATTGTCGTCACTACCAAAACCGTTGAAGCGCAGCGGTTCGTGCCATTGCACCCAGTACCCGCTGAAACGCAACGCGTCCTGCGCACACAGTTGTTCGGCAACGCCCAGCTGCTGCAACACAGGTTCGACCCCTGGATGCAGGCTTTCTCCGGGGCGAAATCGCGGGAACTCATCACGCTCGATCAATGCCGTTCGCAGGCCACGCTGGGCGCAGCTGATCGCCGCCGCAGAGCCTGCCGGACCGCCGCCGATCACCACGACGTCAAAGGGCTTCATCGGCGAGTCGCCACGCAGCATCTTCGTGTTTGACCAGTATTGCTTCGGCGCTGACAAACAGTCGCACTTGTTGCTTGACCTGCACATCCCTCCATCTGAAGTCCTCGGCAGGCGTGCTTACGGTGCCACGTTCGTACATCAGGAAGCGAAAGACCCACCCGCGCAACGTTACGCCGACCTGCTGTTGCGCTGAATCAAGTTCCGGATCGGGGCGCTGCACGTGGATGAAGGACAGCAACGGCCACGCATGACGCAGAAGCTTGTCGGTCCCTGCGCCGAGTACGTTGTATACGCGGTACATCGAGAGTATCCGGTTCTGGTATTGCTGCTGAGTGATTGCGCCGGTCTGTTGCAGGGAGAACCTGTTTTCAAGGGCGACTTGTGTGTAATCGCTGTATTCGTAGGCGCGGTACCGGACGAACGTGCGGCCCTGGTCCTGTATCAGTTGCGGGGATGGCTGGTTGTCCCAGGCAACGTTGCCGATTCCGGTTTCCGCATCGGTCAACGGGATGATGGTGTGCAGGCTGGAGCGTGGTTCGAAGGTGCGGGCGGAGTCCGGCGCAACGCCTGGCCAGTAGGAACCGAGTGCTGCACAGATACGCTTGTCTTCACAGAAGGGGCTCGCCATCTGATAACCGGCCAGCATATGAATCCAGTTTCCATCCATATCTTGCTGACGGACCTGACCGACCTCCCAGCCCGGACCAAAAATTCCGGCGGCAGCGTCCGGTAACGAAGACGGGCGAGGGGGCGAGGGACTCCAGGTTCCGGAGGCTGGACCCGGCGCCGACTTGTGCGGCAGCGTCACGATGGCGGTGATCCCGCGATCCTCAGACGTGAAGGGCTGATCTTTCAAACCAAGGTTTGCGCAGTTACGCACATTAGATAAGGCTTCCAGCCGCGCATGCCAGATATCGGGACTGGAGAAGGCAGGTTCTTCTTTCACCCAGTGCAGGAGCCGGCGCTGAACACAAAACGGAAAGTAATCCGTGGCGCCGATGACCGAGTAGGCAGCCTTCGATGGCAGCTCGTCCGTAAGGGGCGGACAGATTGCCCGGACATAACCGTCTGCGGTGCCATCCTGATAGTGCAGGGCACGGTAACCACCTTGCCTGACCAGCTCGGCAACATCTTCACGATCATTCAGGTCCTCGATCTGGCCATCGTCTCCCACTTTATGTCGGCCATGGACCATCCCCCCGGTGTTCGCCGGCATCGTGAACGACAGTGGTTGCCCCTTGTAATGAGCCAGCTCGACCAGCTGTGGCCTGGGCTCGGGAGACAGAACTCCCGGCCCCAGATCCGGCTGCGCTGCCCAACCCGCCAGGTCTTCGGTGATGATGAACGGATATTCGGAAATCTCTGGTTCCTGCCAGCCAGTGCCGCTGTGGCGCAAGTGCACATGACGGATCTTCTCGTTGATGTGATGGATACCCAGCGTCAGGTTCAGATCCAGCCCAGACAGACACTCCACGCCATTGAAGAGCTTGTGCAATGGCACCTGGAAATCCAGCCCGTCATCCAGTCCCGCCTGAAAGTCCATGGGCCCGAAACGCTCGCCATCCCCCTTCAATTGCACCGCGATATAGGCGCTGTAATGCACCGGCATCACCCGTATCCCGTGGGCATCACCGTCAACGAAGGGCAGGAAGCATCGCAGTCGTTCGTCATAGCGGGCAGCTGCAGTCCCTGTGCGAGCTATCCCGGTGCGGGAGAAACACAAATCGGCATGCTGGCCGTGGACCGTGTCGTCGGCACAGCGGTATTCGCTGGCGAATACCGCCACCGACAGTGGTGCATATTGAGCCTGTTGCATCAGGTCGTTGAGTGTGGGTGGCTGGATGCCGAACACGTAGTTCAGAACCGTTTCGATTTCAGCATGGGTAGGGAAAACCCGCAGTTGCCGTCCAGTCTCGTCAGCCGTGACCCGCGGTGAAGCGAGCGCGTGGTAGAGCAGGCTATGTGCGGGGCGGGCCGGCTCTATGGCGCGGTAACCGTCAGGGCAGAAATCCTCGAAACCTTCGAGAGTCCGGTTGATGGTCAGTGGCTTGAGCAGTTCTGCCTTCAATGAAGGCGCCAGAATATCCAGGCCGTGCGCCAGCATCAGCGAACGCCAGCCACCCGCAGCCAATCGCTGACAGGTTCGGGTTACGGATTCGAGCAGATTCATGCGTGCTCCACGATACGGTTGTATGAGGTGCCATCGCATACCGATCAGTTGACGATTGCGACTGACAGAACTGACAGTCGCGACCAACGGAGCTAAACGCGGCGGCGGTGACCCACGATAGAGCCACGCACCGGATCAAAAAAATCGCCAATTTCCGAGAGAGGTGTAGCCGCCGGCTTCATATGACGTCATCCCTGACGTCCGGTGGTCGGTGTTGTTTAAACAGAGATCACGAATGCAGCGGCAACCTGAGCTCCGCACACAACCCGCCACCGTCGCGATTGCTCAGTGTCAGCGACCCGCCCAGTGCCATCGCCAGTTGCTGGGCAATCGCCAGCCCCAGCCCGGTGCCGCCGGTGCTGCGGTTGCGCGAGTTTTCCACGCGGTAGAACGGCTCCATCACTTGGGCCAGTTCTTCTTCGGCGATGCCCGGGCCGCGATCCATGACCTTGATCGACAGGCCGGTCCCGTCGCGCTGAATCAGCAGCTCGGCAGCGCCGGCGAATTTCAGCGCGTTGTCAGTCAGGTTGACCAGCACCCGGCGCAAGGCGTGGGGGCGGGTGTCGATGACCGCCTCACTCTTGCCGCTCAACTGCACTTCCTTGCCCATGTCCTGATAGTCGAACACCAGGCTGTCGAGGAACGAATCCAGGTTGGTACGCCGGCTTTCCTCGGTCGAGCCATGGATGCTGCGGGCGTAGGCCACGCCTTCGCGCACCAGATGTTCCATTTCGCCGAGGTCGTTCCACAGTTTGTCTTTCTCGGCCGAATCGTCCATGAACTCCGCCCGCAGTTTCATGCGGGTGATCGGGGTTTGCAGGTCGTGGGAGATCGCCGCGAGCAGTTGCATGCGCTCTTTCAGGTACGCGGCAATGCGCGCCTGCATTGAATTGAAAGCGCGGGCGGCGTAAGCCACTTCGTTCGGGCCTTTTTCGTCGAGGTTGATCGGGTGGGCGTTGGGGTCGAGGGTTTCCACGGCGTTGGCGAGGCGGGTGAGGGGGCGAATGGCGATACGCACCGCCAGCCAGGTACAAGCGAGCATCAGCGCCAGTTGCCCGAGCAATACCACCGGCAGCCACGGCGACAGCGGCACCATCGACGGGCGCACATCGATGGTCACCGGGCTGCCGTCGCTCAGGCGCAGGTGGCCCTGAAAGTGTTTTATCGGGCCGGGAATATCGGTGAACGTCAGCGGATAGGCCTCGCCAATTGCGTCGGTAATCGAGGTGACGGCAATCGGCACGTCCTGCGGATCCAGTGGTGTGCCCGGTTCGCCTTCGCTCAGCAGATAGCCGTAATTCTTGCGAGCCAGGCGTTTGAGCCACATCGGGCGCTCTTCGGCGGGCAGGCGGTCGAGGATGGCAATCGAGGTCGAGACGTCGGTTTCGAGGTTGCCGAGCATGGTGTTCTTCGCGCTTTCGTAGCGCTCGTAATATTGCGCGCCGAACGACAGCGCCTGAGCGAGGATCAGGCCGATCAGGAAAATCAGCGACAAGCGGGAGGCGAGGGTGCGCGGCCAGCGCAGGGCGACATTCATGCAGGGGCTCCGAGGACTTCGACCGGCAACGAGAACACGTAGCCTTCGCTGCGCACGGTCTTGATGTAGGCCGGTTCACGGGCGTCATCCAACAGGCGCTGGCGCAGACGGCTGACCAGCAGATCGATGGAGCGGTCGAACAGATCGGCGTCGCGGCCCTGGGTCAGGTTGAGCAATTGATCGCGGCTGAGCACCCGTTGCGGATGGTCGAGGAACACCCGCAGCAAACGGTATTCCGCGCCGCTGAGCGCGACCATGGTGCCGTCGGTGTCCAGCAGATGCCGGGCCGAGGTGTCGAGCTGCCAGCGACCGAATGCCAGCAGCCGACCGCTTTCAGTCACCACCAGATTCGGCGGCAGCATCCGTGTGCGGCGCAGCACGGCATTGATCCGCGCCAGCAGTTCGCGGGCGGCGAACGGTTTCGTCAGGTAATCGTCGGCGCCCATTTCCAGGCCGAGGATGCGGTCGGTTTCATCGTTGCGCGCGGTGAGCATCAGGATCGGTGTGGCCTTGTGTTTGCCCGAGCGCAATTCGCGGCACAGCAGCAGGCCATCGTCGCCGGGCATCATGATGTCGAGCACGATCAGGTCGACGGTGTTGGCTTCCAGGAAACTGCGCATCTGGCGGCCATCGGCAACCACCGTGGTGCGCAGGCCGTTTTTCTTCAGGTAATTGCCGACCAGTTCGCGAATCTCGCGGTCGTCGTCGACGATCAGGATGTGATCGACATGTTCCATGGGGCCAAACCTCAATAAAAGGGGATTGCCGGGCAGTTTATCGAGCCTGCGCGAGGCCGCCTGCCTGCCTTTGTATTGCAGTGTATCCAGCGCTGCGACGGATACACGCCGACGCAAAAAGCGGATTTTCACAGGGTTTTGTATCGCTGTGTATCCCGCACGCGCGCGGATACGTAGCGATTTATACACGGCATTTGCCGACACATGCGCGATACCTCGCGAGCTTTAAATGAGCTCCATCGAGGCACACACAGAACGCCTCGGCCCACTCAACGATTCAACCATTGAAGCCCCGAGGAAAACGCCATGAACACCAAGACCAAATCGATCGCTGCCGCTTGCCTGTTTGCCGCTTTGAACATCTGCACCCTGTCGGCCCGCGCCGAAGCCGATGTCACCCCGCAAACCTACTCCTACGGCAGTCACCTGGACATCCAGAAAGTGGTGTCGCTGACCCAGGACAACTCGATGACCTGCGGCATCGTCGACGCCCGCCTGACCTACCTCGACTCGGCCGGCAAGACCCAGGTGCTCGACTACCGCAAATTCGCCGACGGCTGCAACCAGGACAACTGATTACTCCCTCTCTATAAAAGGAACATCGCCATGAACAACGTATCGCGCTATCTGACCGCTGTTGCCTTCTCCCTCGCCGGCGTTGCGGCCCACGCCAACGCTGCCGTCGAACAGCACAGCTGTGGCAGCAGCACCTGCTTTCAACTGGCCCCGGTGGCCAAACCGGGCAGCGACGCTCTGATCGCCGCCGACGGCGCCAGCCGCACACCGCAGGGGCAGATGGTGGCCGCCGACGGTTCCAGCCATACGCCGCAAGGCCAGATGGTGGCGGAAAACGGTGCCAGCCGTACGCCGCAAAGCCAGTGGCTGGAAAGCCGGACGGCTTGAGGATTGAAGGGGGCTGCCTGTAACAGACGGCCCCCATCCAGTCGACAGAACACCCTTCATTCAAAAGGTGAACCTCATGTTTCTCATCGCTTTCCTGGGCGGTCTGTTGACTGTCCTCAGTCCGTGCATCCTGCCGGTGGTGCCGTTTCTGTTTGCCGGTGCCGACCGCACCCGTTCGTCGATTCTGCTGACCCTCGGCGGGATGGCCCTGACTTTCGCCGTTGTCTCCAGTCTGGCGGTGGTCAGCAGCGAGTGGGTCATTCAGGCCAGCAATACCGGTCGCCACATCGCGCTGGTGGTGATGGTGCTGTTTGCGCTGTCACTGATTTCCGCGCGCATCGGTGACTGGCTGGCGCGGCCCTTCGTGCTGCTGGGCAATCGTCTCGATCCGGACAGCCGGAAAAAGACCGGCCCCATGGCCTCGATCATGATCGGCGTGGCCACCGGTCTGTTGTGGGCGCCGTGCGCCGGCCCGATTCTCGGTGTGATTCTCACCGGTGCCATGCTGCAAGGCGCCAACGCCCAGACCAGCCTGTTGCTGCTGGCCTACGGCGCCGGCAGTGCGCTGTCGCTGGGGACGCTGATTTTCGCCGGTCGCGGCCTTGTCAACCGGCTGAAACCGTCGATTCCGTTCACTGGCTGGTTCCGCCGTGGTGCGGGTGTTGCGGTGTTGGCGACAGCGGCGGTGATTGCCACCGGTGCGGACAATTTGCTGCTGGCCAACACTTCGTCCCAAGGCGTGGCCACGGTCGAAAAAAGCGTGCTGGAAAACGTGCCGAAGGTGGTGGACTACTTCGTCAGCAAAGTCCGTGCGGACTCGACCGAAGACGAGGCCGGCAGAGGTGCGATGCCGTCGCTGTCCGGCGCGGTGCAATGGCTGAACTCGCCGGAACTGACGGCCGAGTCCTTGCGCGGCAAAGTGGTGCTGGTGGACTTCTGGACGTATGACTGCATCAACTGCCAGCACACCCTGCCGTATGTGAAGGAGTGGGAGAAGAAGTACGGCAAGGACGGTCTGGTGGTGATCGGCGTGCACACCCCGGAGTACGGTTACGAGCGGATCATTGACAACGTCAAGGATCAAGTGAAGAAGCTCGGCATCACCTACCCGGTGGCCATCGACAACAATTACACAATCTGGCGCAACTTCGATAACCAGTACTGGCCGGCGCATTACCTGGTCGACGCCAAGGGGCAGGTGCGTTACACCCACTTTGGCGAAGGCAGTTACCAGGCGCAGGAGCAGATGATTCAGCAGCTGCTCAAAGAGGCCAAGGCGCCGGCTGCGTAAACCGCAAAACTCAATGGCTCACAGGTCTCGCACCATGAGCCATTGTTCGTTGTCCCCGACAGTGTTTCGGGGCCTTTACAAAATCCCGCCATTCATCGGCCAGCGCCCGTTTTTACGGGCTCTCCGGACGATTGGCAGGGACGCCGCACGGCGCCAGCGCGATAGTGGGCGAGCAGGGCCGCCGATGGCTCTGACACCCATAAAAAGAAAGCGAGGTTGCCATGCCGAAATTCGTGATTGAACGCGAGATTCCAGGAGCCGGAAAGCTATCGGAGCAAGAACTCAAGGCCGTATCGCAAACGTCCTGCAACGTGCTGCGTGAACTCGGGCCAGAGGTGCAGTGGCTGCACAGTTATGTGACTGCCGACAAGATCTATTGCGTGTACATCGCACCCAACGAAGAACAGGTGCGTGAACACGCAAAGCGTGGGGGATTTCCGGCCAACAGCGTGTCCCGGGTGACGAGCATTATCGATCCGACGACCGCCGAATGACCCCTATGCTGTGGAGCATCCATTCATGAGTACCCCTATTGATCTCACTGCCCTGAAGGAACGCCAGAAGGTCGCCTGGGCCAGTGGTGACTACGCCGTGATCGGCACCACGTTGCAGATCGTCGGCGAAACACTCGCCGAGGCCTGTGACCTGCGCTGCGATGAAGAAGTGCTGGACGTCGCCGCCGGCAATGGCAATGCCACGCTGGCGGCGGCGCGCCGGGGTTGTCTGGTGACGTCCACCGACTATGTCGCGGCGCTGCTGGAGCGCGGCCAGGACCGGGCGCGCGCCGAACATCTGGACGTGACCTTTCAGGTTGCCGATGCCGAAGCGTTGCCGTTCGCCGATTCCAGTTTTGACGCAGTGCTGTCGACCTTCGGCGTGATGTTTGCCCCGGATCAGGCCAAGGCGGCCAGGGAGCTGGGTCGGGTCTGTCGCCGTGGCGGACGGATCGGCCTGGCCAACTGGACGCCGGAAGGCTTCGTCGGCCAGATGTTCAAGATCCTCGGCCGCTACCTGCCACCGCCCCCCGTTGCGCAACCACCTTCAAACTGGGGCGCGGAAGCCTGGCTGCATTCGCACTTCGACGATCGCCAATTTCAGGTGCAGGTGACTCGCCGTCACTTCAACTTCCGCTATCGCTCGGCGGCGCATTTCATTAATGTGTTTCGCCACTGGTACGGCCCGGTGCACAAGGCGTTCGCGGCATTGCCGCCGGAGAGCGGGCAGGCGCTGGAAGGGGAATTGACGCAACTGATCGACGGACTGAATCGGGCGGGGGCGGGATCGATGGTGGTACCGAGTGAGTATCTGGAGGTAGTGATTACCAAACGCTGAAGCCATTGTGGGAGCGAGCTTGCTCGCGAATGCAGACTGACATTCAACATCTCTGTTGGCTGACACGCCGCATTCGCGAGCAAGCTCGCTCCCACAGGGATCCCGACAGGGCTTCTATTTCAGATGCGCACCGTCAAACCACTCCAGCGCTGTGCGCCAGATGCAGATGCCGAGGAAGTAAGCCGACGCCAGTAGCCACAGGCCCATCACCAGCGGGTTGATCACCGGGTGGTTCAGCACCAGCGACAGACTGCACAGCAGCCAGATTGCCGTCACCGCAATGTTGATCGGCATGAACCGGCGTACCCGGAATGGGTGCAGGAATTTCATGCGGGTCACGGTCAGCAGCGCCAGGCCGATCACTGTCAGGAAAGTGAGCCACGGCCCCGGATCGATGATGTACAGACACAAGGCAACCACGTTCCACGCGGCGGGGAAGCCGACGAAATAGTTGTCCTTGCTCTTCATGTTGACGTTGCAGAAGCAGAACAGCGAAGACACCAGAATCAACGACACGGTCAGCAACAGGGTGTAGTCGGGCAGGGGAATGTAGCGATAGATGAACAGTGCCGGGATGAACACGTAGGTCAGGTAATCGATCACCAGATCGAGGATCGATCCGTCGAAACTCGGCAGCACCGACTGCACGTTGACCTTGCGCGCCAGTGCCCCGTCGAGGCCGTCGACGATCAGCGCCACGCCCAGCCACATCAGGCAGTGGATCGGCTGGTTTTCCAGCAGGGCAAGGGTGGCCAGAAAAGCGGTGACCACGCCGGTCGCGGTGAAACCATGGGCGCCCCAGGCCTTGAGCCTGGCGATGTGGACGGTCGATATCACGAAGGCGTTCTCCAGAAAGTGCAGCAAGCCGCGTAAACCTTTGCGCAGCAAGGGTGGCGACTAACCGGGTCGGGTTGCAGGTATCGACCGGTCGGGCCGGGTCAAGGTTCACCCGTTCATGAAGATTAGCTGGCCGGGGAAAAAAATCTCTGCAGAATCACTCGCCCATGGCCACGTCAGCCCAACGGTGCTGGCACATCGCATCAAGCGGACTATCGTTGCCTGACGCAGTCATGCACCTTTGCCTGAGGACGACGTCATGAACACCAGTGATCTGCTTGAACAACTGCTGCGAGGCCAGGCCTCGGCAGGACAACAAGGTGGCGCGTCGAACGGCGGCGGACTGGGCGGATTGCTCGGTGGTCTGCTGGGCGGTGGCGGTACCAGCGGCGGCGGTTCTCCTGCCGGCGGGCTGGGTGGCCTGGGCGGGTTGCTCGGTGGACTGCTTGGAGGCGGCGGGGCGCAGCGTCGTTCCGGCGGCACCAATTATGCGGCTCTGGCTTCGCTGGGCATGATGGCGTTCCAGGCGTATCAGGCCTGGCAACGCAGTCAGGCTTCTGCTGCGCCGCCGCAAACCCCGCAAACCGCGGACCTGTTGTCCGGCCCGCAAGTCGAAGAACACAGCCACGCTGTTTTGCGCGCGTTGATCGCTGCAGCCAAGGCTGACGGGCGGATCGACGAGTCGGAAAAGCACCTGATCAGCAGCGAAATCGGCCGCCATACCGACGACCCGAACTTGCAGCAATGGCTCGACGACGAAGTCGCCAAACCCCTGAATGCCACCGAAGTCGCCCAGGCGGCGCAGAACGATCCGGCCATGGCCGCCGAAATGTACCTGGCCAGCGTGATGCTGGTTGACGATCAGCAGGACGCCGAGCGCAATTATCTGGATGAACTGGCGGCGGCGTTGCAGATCGACCCCCAGTTGCAGGTTCACCTGGAGCAGCAGGCCAAGGGCGAGGCCTGACCATCCCGTCCCACAGCCTTCGACCGTTCTGTTCAAGCAAGGAGCGAGTCGAAGGCTCCGTCCGTCAGGGCAATTTTCAAGCCGATTGAATTTTTGACGCACCAGGCCTCTCTGCTGCAGTAGAGGCGAGTGACTGAGCGTCCTGCCAATCGATCGAGAATATTGCCATGACTGTCCTGACACGCCTGCAAGGTGAATCTGCCCAATCGCAACCGCTCGACTCACTGGGTGAGTGGCGGCGTATCCATGAAGCGCTGTTGTCCGATGAAGATACTCAGCCCCTGGCGCAGGCTTTTTTGCAGCACCATCTGAAAAGCGCCGCGCAATTGAAGGAAGAACTGCCGACTGATCCGGCGCTCTGGCATGCCTGGGTGGCGCAGCACTGTGCCGATGTTGCCCGGCAATATGCCGACTACCTGCAACAACGCAAAGCGGGAGGCGCGCGGCAGTTTTTCAGTTGCAAGGCTCATGCGCTGTATTTTCTGCAAGCGGTGGCACCGACCAAACTGGTCGACGGCGCCTGGCTTTACGGCTTGCTGGGACAGTGGCGCGATCCGCGATTCAGCACTCTGATCAGCACCTATCTTGAAGAATTGGGCGAGGGCAATCCGGCGCAGAATCACGTGGTGATCTACCGGCAATTGCTCGCCGAACACGGTCTGGAACCTGGCAGCCCGCTGCCTGACGAACGTTACCTGCAAGGTGCGCTGCAATTGGCCCTCGGCGCCTGCGGCATGGATTTTCTGCCAGAGGTGATCGGTTACAACCTTGGCTACGAGCAATTGCCACTGCACCTGTTGATCAGCAGCTACGAACTGAGTGAACTGGGGATCGATCCTTACTATTTCACCCTGCACGTCACCATCGACAACGCCAGTACCGGCCATGCACAGAAAGCCGTTCAGGCCGTGCTTGATCTGCTGCCTCTGGAGGCTGATCGCAGCGATTTCCTGCGTCGGGTCTCGCTGGGCTATCGACTCAATGACCTGGGACAGGGCAGCCGCGCAATCATCGAGGGGTTCGACCTGGAGCGCGAGTTGTTGGCGATGCTTGAGCGCAAGTGTCCGTTCGCTCAGCACATGCACTCCGACTATTGCCGCTTCGAAGGCAAGACCGTCAATCAATGGCTGGCCGACCCGCAGCAGTTGTCCGGCTTCCTGCAAGCCATGCAGAACAAGGGCTGGATCAAACGTCACGAAGATCCACAGGGCAGTCGCTTCTGGCAGTTGATCGATGGCGATGGTGCGGCGATGTTCGGCGTGTTCAGCGCTTATGAAAAACAACTGGTACACGACTGGATTGCCGGTGACTGGATTTCTGCGGACAAACCCGTCGCGTTCCGCCGCCGCCCCTCGGCCCCTGCGCCGATCGAGGTGCCTGAACAGGACCCCGATGTGCAGCGACTGAATGCGGCACTGCCGGGACAGGACGCGCACACCCAAATCGCGACGTTGATCCCCTGGCTTGCGCCGGCCCGGCACGCACATCCGGCCGGGCTGCTCGCTACTCGTCGTTTCATCCAACTCAAATCCGGCCAGCGTTAAGGAATCATCAATGAATCAGGAAGAACAACTGACCGCCAACGACCTTGTGCTGCTGCAACTGGGTAGGCGCCTGCAGGCCGACGGCTATCGTTTCATCACCCCGACGCCGCTGACCCATCAACGGGTCAACCAGCGCGACGAAGGGCAGGCCGCCGATTGCCTGCGGGATGTATTCGGATGGTCGCGCCCGTTCGAACCGGGCCTGCTGTCTGCCGATGAACAGCGGCAATTGCAGGACGCCCAAGTGATCGATCAGTTCGACGGGCGCTTGAAGAGCCGCGTGCGCTGGTCGAGCCTGGATGACCTGCTTTTCGTGCATTCCGGATTTCCGACCGATGCCGCCGATTCGGTGTTCTTCGGCCCGGACACCTATCGCTTTGCTCAACTGATCCACAGCCATTTGCAGCAGAACTTTGCGCCCATCCACCGTGCGGTGGATATCGGTTGCGGCGCCGGAGTCGGCGCGATCCTGATTGGCCGAGCCCGGCGAGAAGCGCAAGTGCTGGCCGTCGATATCAATCCCGCCGCGTTGCGCCTGACCACGATCAACGCGGCGCTGGCCGAAGTGGCCAATGTCGAAGTGCGTACCAGCGATGTGCTGCAAGGCGTCGACGGCGAATTCGACCTGATCGTCGCCAACCCGCCCTACATGGCCGATCCGGCCGGGCGAGCTTACCGCCACGGTGGCGGGACACTGGGGGCGGGGCTGTCACTGCGGATCGTCGAACAGGCGCTCAATCGCCTGAGCCCCGGCGGCTCGTTGCTGCTGTACACCGGTGTGGCGATGGTCGATGGCCGCGATCCCTTCCTCGATACGGTATTGCCACGGCTGGATGAAAAACGCTTCGCCTGGACCTATCGCGAACTCGATCCCGATGTGTTTGGTGAAGAATTGCTCAATCCAGGCTATCAGCGCGTCGACCGGATTGCCGTGGTAGCACTGACTGTGACTCGAACTGGCTGAAACAAGGCAGGTGCAGGATGAGCAGGAATCTCGACGACTACAACCGGATGCGCGACTTTTCGGCGACCTCTGAACCGTCGGCCGACCGCCGCCGGGGCAAGCAATCGGCCGGCGATCATGCCCTGCAATTCTGCATTCAAAAGCACGACGCCTCGCACCTGCATTACGACTTTCGCCTGGAACTCGACGGTGCACTCAAGAGCTGGGCGGTGCCCAAGGGGCCGTCGCTGGATCCCAAGGTCAAGCGGCTGGCGGTGCACGTCGAGGATCATCCGCTGGACTATGCGACCTTTGAGGGCAGCATTCCCGAGGGGCATTACGGCGCCGGCGATGTGATCGTCTGGGATCGCGGCGTGTGGATTCCGCTGGAAGACCCCGAGAAGGCCTACGCCAAGGGCAAGCTCAAATTCGAACTGCAAGGCGAGAAGCTCGCCGGGGTGTGGAATCTGGTGCGCACCCACATGCCGGGCAAGAAAGAGCAGTGGTTCCTGATCAAGCATCAGGACAGTGCCGCGCGCCCGCAAAGCGACTACGACGTGCTGGTCGCCGAGCCCGACAGCGTGCTCAGTGAACGCACGATCGTCGACAAACCCCGCCTCAGTGCAAAACAGGTCAAGCCATTGAAGGTTTCGTCGAAAGCTGTGCGCAAACCGGCCTCAGACAAACTCGCCGGCGCGCACAAGGCCAATATCCCCGCGCAGCTCAAACCGCAACTGGCCACCCTGGTAGAGAGCGCGCCGCAAGGGGATTGGCAATACGAGATCAAGTTCGACGGCTACCGGATCATGGCGCGCATCGATCATGGAGAGGTGCAGTTGTTCACTCGCAATGGGCATGACTGGACGCACAAATTGCCGAAACAGGCGCAAGCCCTTGCGGCGCTGGGCCTGGAATCGGCGTGGCTTGACGGTGAGATGATCGTTGCCGACGCAGACGGCGTGCCGGATTTTCAGGCCCTGCAAAACGCGTTCGATTCCGGGCGCAGCGAAAACATCCTCTATTACCTGTTCGATGTGCCGTATCTCAACGGCGTCGATCTGCGTGAAGTGCCGGTGCAGGAACGACGCGCAGCGCTGGCCACGGTGCTGAAAGCCCATGAAGATCCGCTGCTGCGCTTTTCCGAAGCGTTCGACGAAACCCCGCAGGCATTGCTTAACAGCGCTTGCCAGATGCGCATGGAAGGCTTGATCGGTAAACGTCTCGGCTCACCTTACGTGTCGCGCCGCAGCAGTGACTGGATCAAGCTCAAGTGCAAACACCGCCAGGAATTCGTGATCGTCGGTTACACCGATCCGAAAGGCGCGCGCAGTGCGTTCGGCGCATTGCTGCTGGGTCTGCATGATCGTGACAGCGGCGAGTTGCGGTACGCCGGCAAGGTCGGCACCGGATTCAATGAAACCACCCTCAAGAGCATCCTTGCCCGGCTCAAACCGCTGCGGGTGAAGAAACCGGCGGTGGCCAATCCGCCCACGGGTTTCGAAGCCAAGGGGGTGCACTGGCTCAAGCCGAGTCTGCTGGCGGAAGTGGCGTTTGCCGAAATGACTCAGGACGGCTCGGTGCGCCACGCCGTGTTCCATGGCTTGCGCGAGGACAAACCGGCCAAGGACATCACCGAGGAGCGCGCCAGACCGATGAAAACGTCAAAGGCCCAATCAACCGCGCCGTCCCAATCCGGCCTGGCCGACGGCAAGGTGCGGATCACTCACCCCGACCGGGTGATCGACGCCAGCAGCGGCACCACCAAAATGCAACTGGCCGAGTATTACGCCAGCGTCGCCGAATGGATTCTGCCGCAGCTCAAGGATCGCCCGGTGGCGCTGGTGCGTGCGCCGGACGGTATCGGCGGTGAGCTGTTCTTCCAGAAAAACGCCGAAAACCTGGCGATCCCCGGCATCCGCACGCTGGACAAGGAGCTGACCGGCCAGCCGGTGATGCTGATCAACAACGCCGAAGCCTTGATTGGCGCGGTGCAGATGAGCACGGTCGAACTGCACACCTGGAACGCCACCACGGTGGATCTGGACAAGCCCGACCGCTTTGTCCTGGACCTCGACCCGGACCCGGCGCTGCCGTGGAAAAGCATGGTCGAAGCCACGGCGCTGACCCTGACCGTGCTCGATGAACTGGGCCTCAAGGCGTTCCTCAAGACCAGTGGCGGCAAGGGCATCCATTTGATAGTGCCGCTGACCCGCAAGCATGGCTGGGACGAGGTCAAGGATTTCAGCCACGCCATCGTCACTCACATGGCGAAGTTGTTGCCGGAGCGTTTTTCTGCGGTGTCCGGGCCGAAAAATCGGGTGGGGCGGATCTTTATCGATTACCTGCGCAACGGTCTGGGCGCCACCACCATTTGCGCCTACGCGGCGCGTACTCGCGAAGGGTTGCCGGTGTCGGTGCCGCTGTTTCGTGACGAAGTGGGCGAGATCAAGGGCGCCGATCAATGGAACGTGCGCAACGTTCACGAACGGCTGGCGGAGGTGGGCGATGAGCCTTGGGCGCAGATGAAGAAAACCCGGCAGAGCATCACGGCCGAGATGCGCAAGCGGGTGGGCATGAAAAAGTGATCAAGTGCCGCGCAGCAAGTCGTGGGCGTTGAGCAGATCGAACGCCACTTGCGGATTGTTTTCCAGGCCACGGCGGATGGCGGCCGGAATGGTTTTGCGGGTTTTTCGGCAGAGCCCGGCAAGCTCTTCGACCTCGATCTCGATGCCGCCTCGCACCGTCCGCACTTCACCGAACTTCGGTGCGATCAGCACGCGAATCCCCAGCTGATCGAACATCTTGCCTTGCAGACGCTCAAGGTCGGCGAGGTCTTTGAGGTTTTCCAGACGCTCTAGCAGACGCTTTTCCTCCTCGCGGGTCAGCAGCAGGATGCGCACATCCGCGCCGGGTGTATCCAGCAGCGGATCGCGCCCGCAGATGCACAGACCCGGCGGGCAAGGAGAGCGGAGGGAGGCGGAAATCGTCATGGCCTCCATCATAGAGGCCCTCAGACGGTTTTGCCCATGGTGGTTCGACAGCCGTCCATCGGCAGTGCACACCATCGGCAGGAAATAACGGTGGCGGATCCGTCAGCCACCATCATCGGACGTGCCGTGGTTACTGCGACAGACCTTCGTAATGAACCAGGATGGCATTGGCCAGCTCTTCATCGCTGGCGTTCAGGCCAGGATTGTCCTGACGCACCTGTTGCAGCACCGATTCCAGGTACACGCCACGGATCGTTCCGCCGCTGGCGACGAATGCGGACAAGTCGTCACGGGCCGGAATCACCATTTTGTGATCCTTGAAGGTCGAATACAGCGAAGCTGAAACCCCCGCCGAAGTGGCGACATCCCCTGCGTCCACGCGAGCAAGGGCCGAGCCGAACGGCAGGCACAGCATGAGAGACGAAACGAGTAATAAACGGCGCATGACGGTGTTCCTCCAGCAGCGTAAAGCGAAAAGGAAGTACCACATAATGTGAGAGGTGCCGGACAGCACGGGAGTTCCGTACGCCGGGCCCGGCGGTAGCGAGCGTGAACGAGAAGTGCTGCACGGTCCTCGTTTTTACCGGATGTAACGACACACCCTGCGACGCTCTAAAGCGGCGGATTCACGCAAATAGGCTTAACTGAAGCGTTGAAAGGCGCCGCGTGGCGCGACCAGAGAGGAAATCACGGTGTCGATCAAACTGCGTTTGGTGTTGCTGATTGCGACCAGCCTGCTGACGGCGTTGATCGTGAGCCTGGTCAGTTACGTCGGCAATCAGCGGATGGCGTCGGCGGTCAGTGACAACGCGGTCAGCATGAGCGCGCTGCGCAACCACATGGAAGCCGACATGATGCACGACGCCCTGCGTGCCGATGTGTATTCGGCGATGCTGGTGGGGCTGGGCAAAAGCACGAGTTCGGCGGACGAGGTGCGCCGTTCGGTTGAGGAGCATGCGGCGCATTTTCGCGAGGTGCTGGGTGATAACCTCAAGCTGCCGCTCAATCCGACGATCAGGTCCGGGCTGGAGCAGATCAAGCCCAGCCTCGATACCTACATCAGCGCCGGCGAGCAGATCGTCGGCCTTGCACTGGAAAACCCGGACAACGCCCAGCAGCATCTGGGCACCTTCAGCACCGCATTCAGCCAGCTCGAAGAACAGATGGCCTCCCTCAGCGAACTGATCGAAACCAATACCCGGCAGACCAGCGAAGGCACCGGGGCGGCGATCCGCAACGCCAATGTCGCACTCGCTATCGTCCTGATCGCCAGCCTGTTGCTGCTGTTGGCCCAGGGTCGCTGGGTGATTCTGAGCATCATGGGGCCGTTGAAATCCGCCAGCCGCATCGCCGAAAGCATCGCCCACGGCAACCTCAGCGAACCGATCGCCGAACCGTCCGGCAAGGACGAAGCCAGTGCGCTGATCCGCACGCTGGCCACCATGCAGCACGACCTGCGGGACATGATCGACGTGGTGCGACGCAACGCTCACGGCGTCAGTGGCATGAGTGAACAACTGAGCCACGGCTGCCATCAGGTGGCCGACAGCAGCCAGCAGCAAAGTACTGCCGCCGGCACCATGGCGGCCGCCGCGAGCCAGATGACCGCCAGCATCGAGGAAATCACCCGTCACGCAGAGCGCGCACTGGACATGGCCAGCCAGGCCGAATCACTGGCGAAAAACGGCGGGCAGGTGATTCATCAGGTGGTCAGCGACATGGACGACATTGCGCGATCCGCCCAGCAATCGGCGCAGGTGATCCGCACCCTGGATCAGGAATCCGAAGGGATCTTCAACATCATCCAGGTGATCAAGAGCATCGCCGACCAGACCAACCTGCTGGCGCTCAATGCGGCGATCGAGGCGGCCCGGGCGGGTGAACAGGGCAGGGGCTTTGCGGTGGTGGCCGATGAGGTGCGCAGTCTGGCGGCGCGCACCAGCGCCTCGACCCAGGAAATCGCCGCGATGGTCGCGCGCATCCAGAACAGCACTCGCGAGGCCGTCAGCAGCATGGAGGCCGGTGTTGCACAGGTCGACAAGGGCATGGCCGTCACCGCCGACGTCGAACGCGCCATCCGCGAAATCCTCGACGCCACCCTGAGCACCACGCAACTGGTCAACGACATCACCCGCACCATCGGCGAACAGAGCCAGGCGAGCAACGAGATTGCCCATCAGGTGGAAATGATTGCGGGCATGTCGGAGGGCAACAGCAAGGTGATCGGTCAGACGGCCACTACCACCGATGAGCTGTCGAGCCTGGCGGGGCAGTTGGCGCAGTCGGTGGATCGGTTTCGGTTGTGAGGAGTTTCGGACTGCACAACTGAGTGGTGCAGAGACCCGATTTGTAACAGGTGAAAGTCCGGGTGCCGGATTGGAAGAGCCTGTCAACCAGCTGAAAGACTCAAGCCAGAGCCGCTGACGGGGTCATGTTCGGGCGCTGTCTGCCGATAAGTCCTTGAACGGATAAAGACTATCGAGTCGCGAACAGACGCGCGGGTTTGCCATGACGTGATATTCTTCGCGCCACTTGTTTTGACCCAATTCAGTCGGGCGCGCTATTCGGCGGGCCAGGCAGAACCCCTGTCGCTCAAGTAGCTGAAGCCAATAATGATAAAAAGTCAGTTCAGAAGGGACATATAACTGAGGTCGACGCAGCCAGTCGGCCTTGTGTGCCCACCCGTCAAAATTGAAGTGTGCCGGAACCCGCGACGCTGGCCTGAGTGTCGCGAAAAAGGGGGAACGCATACGCACAACAGCGGCGGGCGGAAGGCGTTTTATCATAGGTGCAACAGATGTTTAAAAAAGTGAACACAGCCTTGCTGGGGCTGGCTTTGGCGATGGGGATGTCGTCCGCCAATGCCGAAGAAGCAAAGAAAGTCGACGTCCTGCTGATCGGCGGCGGCATCATGAGCACCACCCTGGGTGTGTGGATCAATGAGCTGGAACCGACCTGGTCGATGGAGATGGTCGAGCGCCTCGACGGCGTCGCCCTCGAAAGCTCCAACGGCTGGAACAACGCCGGTACCGGTCACTCCGCACTCGCCGAGCTGAACTACACCCCGGAAGACGACAAGGGCAACGTCACGATCCCGAAAGCTGTCGAGATCAACGAAGCGTTCCAGGTCTCCCGCCAGTTCTGGGCCTGGCAGGTTCGTCAAGGCGTCCTGAAAGACCCTCGTTCGTTCATCAACACCACTCCGCACATGAGCTTCGTGTGGGGCGATGACAACATCAAGTTCCTGAAAAAGCGCTACGAAGCCCTGCAAGCGAGCCCGCTGTTCGCCGGCATGCAGTACTCCGAAGACCCGGCTGTGATCAAGAAGTGGGTTCCGCTGATGATGGAAGGGCGTGACCCGAACCAGAAAATCGCGGCCACCTGGAGCCCGCTGGGCACCGACATGAACTTCGGCGAAATCACCCGCCAGTTCGCCGGTTACCTGCAGACCAAGCCTAACTTCAGCATGAAGCTGTCGAGCGAAGTCCAGGACATCACCAAGAACGCCGATGGCACCTGGCGCGTCAGCTACAAAAACCTGAAAGACGGCACCAAGACTGAAACCGACGCCAAGTTCGTGTTCATCGGCGCCGGCGGCGGTGCACTGCACCTGCTGCAGAAGTCCGGTATCGAAGAAGCCAAAGAATACGCTGGCTTCCCGGTAGGCGGCTCGTTCCTGGTGACCGATAACCCGGCCATCGCCGAACAGCACCTGGCCAAGGCCTACGGTAAAGCTTCGGTTGGCGCGCCTCCGATGTCCGTTCCGCACCTGGACACCCGTGTCCTGGACGGCAAGCGCGTCATCCTGTTTGGCCCGTTCGCGACGTTCAGCACCAAGTTCCTGAAAGAAGGTTCGTACCTGGACCTGCTGACCAGCACCACCACCCACAACATCTGGCCTATGACCAAGGTCGGCATCAAGGAATACCCGCTGGTCGAGTACCTGGCCGGTCAACTGATGCTGTCGGATGAAGACCGTCTGAACGCGCTGAAGGAATACTTCCCGAACGCCAAGGCTGAAGACTGGCGTCTGTGGCAAGCCGGCCAGCGTGTGCAAATCATCAAGCGTGATGAAGCTGCTGGCGGCGTGCTGAAACTGGGCACCGAAATCGTTGCTTCCAAGGACGGCTCAATTGCCGGTCTGCTGGGCGCATCCCCAGGCGCGTCGACCGCTGCACCGATCATGCTGAGCGTGCTGCAGAAAGTCTTCAAAGACAAAGTCGCCAGCCCTGAGTGGCAAGCCAAGCTGCACCAGATCGTTCCAAGCTACGGCACCCAGCTGAACAACGATCCGGCCAAAGTGGCTGAAGAGTGGGCCTACACCGCCAAGATCCTGCAACTGCCAACCCCTCCGGTGATTGGTCAGGCTGCAGCTCCAGCGGCGGACGCCTCGGCTGAAAAAGCCCCGGCTCCAAAAGAAAGCGCTGCACGTGATATGGCTCTGTAACCAGACGCCTGACACACGAAGCCCACTGAACCGGTGACGGTCAGTGGGCTTTTTTGTGTCCGGGGATCAGGCTTTGGCGGCGGCCAGGTACGCCCCCAGACGCCGTCCCATCTCTTCGCCCAAGGCTTGCAGCCCACTCAACGGCCGCACCATCACCTCGAACTCGACAATCTTGCCCTGTTCATCGAAACGGATCATGTCGATGCCCTTGAGCTCCTTCGCGCCGACTTTGGCGCTGAACTCGAGCACCACATTCAGGCCATCGGCCGTCGCCAGTTCACGGTGGTATTTGAAGTCTTCAAACACCTCGAACACGGTATTGAGGATCATCGAGACCACCGGTGCGCCCGGGTAAGGCGTGTGGGCCATCGGCGAACGGAATACCGCTTTGGGGTCGAGCAGCTCCGGCAGGGCCTTGAGGTTGCCGGTGCGGATCATCTCGTGCCAGCGGTTCAGGGATTCTGCAACGTGGGGGTGCAGGTTCAGATCGGACATGGTTTCACTCCTGTATTTTTTGTTGTTCTTGGCGCGGCGCCCATGACTCTAGATCAAAGCGGCACAATGGAAACCCTCTGTACTGATCTGAATATCGACCCATGCGCCAGCCCGATCCATCTGATCCGCTTTTTCCTGTCGGATCTGCGTCTGTAACCATCTCAGCCACGGGCCCAGAATAGCCCTGCCGTTCGGCCACACGCGACGCGCTTCATTCCGGAGCGCCCGGTGCGCCGGACATTCAGTAATCAGGAGGCCTTCATGGCTAAGATGGCGATTTTCCTCGGCGGCTTTCTTGTGTTGACCATCATGATCGGCGTCCTTGCCACGATTTCTCCGGTTTGACGATCAGTCGTCGAAGTGCGACTTGCAGCGCTGTTCGAGGTTTTCGGATGACACCGGATCAAGGCGCGCCGAACAGCATCGTCCAGTAAACCCCTTCATCACTGCGCGCCTCACTGGCAAACCCGGCGCCGACCTGGGTGAACATCGGGTTCATCAGGTTGGCGCAGTGTCCGGGGCTGGCCAGCCAGCCGGCCATGGCCTTGCCCGGTGAGCTTTGCCCGGCGGCGATGTTTTCGCCGATCTGCCGGCCACGGTAGCCGGCCGCCCGGGCGCGATCTGCCGGGCCGTCGCCGTCCGGGTCGCGGTGTGCGAAGTAGTTGCCGTAGGCCATGGCCTTGCTGTGGCCCTGGGCGGCGGCGCCGAGCGCCGGGTTCCAGCTCAAGGGCCGGGCGGCGGCGAAGCGCTGGCGACCGCACATGCGCGGGCGGGCGCGGGCGGCGTTGACCTCGGCCAGCAACGCCTTGCCGACGTTGCGGTTGTCGCCGACGCGACTGTCGAGCACTGGCCGGGCCAGCACCACTTGCCATTCACTGCGGGCGCGGCTGATGCCGATGTCGGCGTATTGACCGTCGAGCAACGCGCCACAGTAATCGTCTTGCAGCATTTCGAATGCCTCTTCGGCGTCCTGCGCACCGACGATCCGGATGCTGCGCACCGCCACGGCCGCGTAGCCGGAATCCTTCAATCGTTCGCGCAGTCCACCGCCGTAGCCATAGCCGACCGGCAACGCCAGGTTTGACTTCAGCGTCAGCGGCGCGAGCCGTTGGGCCGGGCGTCGGTCACAACGTTGCGGATGGGCGCGGTAGTCGTTGATGGCGGCCACCAATTGGCGCTCGGCGCCGGCGTGGGCATGGGGAGAAAGCAGGGGAGAAAGAATCAACAGGCACAGAGAAACGAAGCGAGACGAACGTACGGCGTGGCGCATGGGACGCAAAGCTCTGAAAAGGACAACGCTGAAGGAAAGTCAACCGCAGAACACGGCGCGGGTAGGACTGGCCTTTTTGCACTTGGTTCACCCGTCAGCAGCGGGTTTCAACGGCTGCCGACGAAGTGCTCAGCGATTCAACACATCCTCGATCCATTGCAGGTATTGCGGCCGTTCGGAAATCGAATTGTGTGCCGAATCCGCCACCACTTTGAGCGTGGCCACACCGTCGGGAAAACTGTGCAGCAGGCGTTCGGTGCTGGCCCGTGGAATCACCTCGTCATCGCTCGCTGCCAGCAACAGCGTTGGCACGCGGATGTGCGCCGCGTACTGGCCTGACCGGAAACGATCCTTGAGCAACCACTGCACCGGTACCCACGGGTATTGGCGGGCGGCGATTTCTTCGAGGCTGTTGTAGGGCGTGACCAGAATCAGCCGCGCCACCGGCCGCTGGCTGGCCAGCCGCACCGCGACCCCGGAACCGAGGCTGCGCCCCAGCAGCGCGATCTGCGGATGACTGGCATACACCTGATCGAACAGCGCCAGCGCGTCCCCGGCGATCGCCTCTTCGGAGGGCGAACCGCCGCTGCCGCCAAAACCCCGGTAATGCAGCAAATACAACGAATAGTCAGGGAACGCCTCGGAAAACTCCGGCAGGTTGCGCGAAACGTCCTCGGCATTTCCGCCGAAGTAGATCAGCGCTTTGGCTCCGGAGCGCTCGCGCACCGTCACGCGGATCTCGGCGTCGGGCATGTTCAGCGTCAACCGTGAATCCGGTGACTCCACGCTGGCGGGCTGGGGGAAATAGATCAGCGCCCGCTGAAATACGAACAGTGCCGCGCACAGGATCAAGTACACGGCGACGATCAATGCGACGAGTGACAACAAGGTTCTGGACATTCGACTAACTTTAACCGGGCGCGCAGGTTGGCTGTCGCAGTGTAGTCCAACGGTTTTGCGGGCTGCGTCAAAACACAAGGTGCAACAGATCCACAGGGCAAGGGCGCCAGCATGAACCACACTGAGGGATATTCCCGCCGCCGGTTGCTGACGCTGGCAGCCGGGGTGTCAGCGGTTTTCACCTTTGACCGGGCGCTGGCCGCCATTACATCGCCGAACGCCACAGGAGCCGAGACCATGCAGACACGTCCCATCCCTTCGAGCTCCGAGCCACTGCCGCTGGTGGGGTTGGGCACGTATCGCGGTTTCGACGTCGCTCCCGGCGATCCGGTCTACAAACAATTGCCAGGGGTGCTCGGCGAGCTGTTCAAAAAGGGCGGCACGGTGATCGACAGCTCGCCCATGTACGGCCGCGCCGAGGAAACCACCGGTGAATTGCTCTCGATCCACGAACCGCGTTCGCCGGCATTCCTGGCGACCAAGGTCTGGACTCGTGGCCGCGAAGAGGGCATCGCGCAGATGGAACAGTCGTTCAGCCTGCTGCGCACCGAGCGCATCGACCTGATGCAGATCCATAACCTGCTCGACTGGCAAACCCATCTGCCGACCCTGCGCGAATGGAAAGAGCAGGGCCGCATCCGCTACATCGGCATAACCCACTACACGCCGTCGGCCTATGACGAGGTCGAAGCGGTGCTCAAGGCCGAGCCGCTGGATTTCCTGCAAATCAATTACGCCCTGGATGATCGCGGGGTCGAGAAACGCATCCTGCCGCTGTGCCGCGAACTCGGAGTGGCGGTGATCTGCAACCGGCCCTTCGGCGGCGGCGACCTGCTCGCGCGGCTCAAGGGCAAACCGCTGCCGGGCTGGGCGGCGCAAGTCGGGGTCAAAAGCTGGCCGCAACTGGCGTTGAAATTCCTGCTGGCGCATCCGGCGGTGACCTGCGTGATTCCCGGCACCAGCAATCCGCTGTACATGGCCGACAATGCCGGCGCCGGATTCGGGCTGATGCTGACCGATGCGCAGAGGCAGCAGTTGATTGCACTGGTCAGTTAGTCATCTCTCGGGAATGAGTCGCGCACTAGCACCCGATGCTAGTGCGCGAGGGGTTTCAGATCATCGGCGGCAACGCATCCAGGATCTTGTCCAGGGTAATCGGATACTCCCGCACCCGCGCGCCCGTGGCGTTGTAGATTGCATTCGCCACTGCCGCGCTGACCCCGCAAATCCCCAGTTCACCGACACCCTTGGCTTTCATCGGCGATGAAATCGGGTCGGTTTCATCGAGGAAAATCACCTCCTGATGCGGAATGTCGGCATGCACCGGCACTTCGTAGCCCGCCAGGTCATGGTTGACGAAAAATCCCTGGCGTTTGTCCACCGCGAGTTCTTCCATCAATGCTGCGCCGACGCCCATGGTCATCGCGCCGATCACCTGGCTGCGGGCCGATTTCGGATTGAGAATCCGCCCCGCAGAGCAGACCGCGAGCATGCGCCGTACACGAACTTCGCCAGTGGCGGCATCGACGGCGACTTCGACGAAGTGCGCGCCGAAGGTCGATTGCTGGTACTGCTTGGCGAGGTCTGCGAATTCGATGCTGTCCTCCACTTCGATCGGGGCATGTTGCGCGGCCTCGCGTAACGGCACGTTCTTGTTGCCCAGTCGCACGTGTCCATCGGCAAACTGCGCTTCACCCGCGCTCATGCCAAGTTTGGCGGTGACTGCTTCGCGCAGTTTCATGCACGCTGCGTAGACCCCGGCGGTCGAGCAGTTGGCGCCGAACTGGCCGCCGGAACCGGACGACACCGGAAAATTCGAGTCGCCCAAGTGCACAGTCACATCGTCGAGACGCACGCCCATCACTTCGGCGGCAGTCTGGGCAATGATCGTGTAGCTGCCGGTGCCGATGTCCGTCATATCGGTTTCAACGGTGATTTTGCCGTCGCGCTCCAGCCGCACGCGTGCGCCGGACTTCACCAGCAGGTTGTTGCGAATGGCCGCCGCGACGCCCATGCCGATCAGCCAGCGACCTTCGCGACGGCTGCCGGGCGTCGCATTGCGTTTATCCCAGCCAAAGCGTTCGGCGCCGGTTTGCAGGCATTCGATCAGACGCCGCCGGGAAAACGGTCGCTCGGTTTTCACCGGATCGACCTGCGTGTCGTTGAGGATGCGGAACTGGATCGGATCGAGTTTGAGCTTTTCCGCCATCTCGTCCATGGCGATCTCCAGCGCCATCAGCCCCGGCGTTTCACCGGGCGCGCGCATGGCGTTGCCTTCCGGCAGATCCAGCGGGGCCAGGCGCATGCTCACCAGACGATTTTCTGCGGCGTAGAGCAACTGACTGGGCTGCGCCGCGACTTCGACCTTGCCGTCTTCAAGATTGCCCGACCAGCCCTCATGGGCGATGGCGGTGAGTTTGCCGTCTGCCGTGGCGCCCATGCGGATGCGCTGGACGGTGGCGGGGCGGTGGGTGGTGTTGTTGGCGATCTGCGGACGGGCGAGCGCGACCTTCACTGGCCGGTTCGCCAGACGCGCGCCGAGGGCGGCGAGGATCGCGTCGGCACGAATGAACAGCTTGCCGCCAAATCCGCCGCCAATGTACGGCGAGATCAACCGCACGTTTTCCTTGGGCAGGCCGAGAGTGGTGGCGATGTCGCCGACGCTCCAGGCGATCATCTGGTTGGAGGTCCAGAGCGTCACCTGATCGCCTTTCCAGGCGGCGAGGGTCGCGTGGGGCTCCATCATTGCGTGGGACTGATCCGGCGTGGTGTAGGTCTGGTCGAACTGCACGGGTGCGGCGGCGAAGGCGCTGGCGAAATCGCCGTGGGTGACGTCCGGCAGTTCGTCTTTCGGCTCCACGCCCTGATCACGCACACTGGCCAGATCAAATTGACCTTTGTCGGCTGCGTATTCGACGTTGACCAATTGCGCGGCGGCCCGCGCCTGTTCGAAGGTTTCGGCGACCACCAGCGCCACGGCCTGGTGATAGTGCTGCACTTGCGGCCCGGCCAGCAGGTGCGCGGCGTTGTATTTGCCTTTGCCGAGCTTGCCGGCGTTGGCGGCGGTGACGATCGTCAGCACCCCCGGCGCGGCGCGGGCGGCATCCAGATCGATGCGGGTGATGCGGCCCTTGGCAATGGCCGAACCGACCATCACGCCGTAGGCCTGATTTTTCACGGCTTCATGTTGCTCGTAGGCGTAAGGTGCCTGGCCGCTGGTTTTCAGCGGGCCTTCGATGCGGTCTGTGGGTTTGCCGATGACGTTCAACTGGTCAATCGGGTTGGTCTTGGCGGGCGTGTCGAATTTCATGCTTCATCCCTCGCTTGGGCCAGCACCGAGGCAATGGTGCGCTCGACCAGCGTCACTTTGAACTGGTTGTCAGAGGTCGGCGTGGCGCCGTCGAGCAGGCGCGCGCTGACGGCCTTCGCGCCTTGCGGCAACAGCGCTTCCGCCGCTTCGACCCGCCAGGGTTTCGGCGCGATGCCGCCGACCGCAACGCGACCGCTGCCATCCTTCTGCAGGATCATGCCGACGGACACCAGGGCGAAGGCGTATGACGAACGGTCACGCACCTTGTGATAGACATGGGTGCCGCCCACTGGCGCGGGCAAGGTTACGCCGGTGATCAGTTCGCCCGGTGTCAGGCTGGTTTCGACATTCGGGGTAGTGCCTGGCAATTGATGGAAGTCCGCCATGGCGATGCGCCGGGTGCTGCCATCGGCCTTGATCGTTTCGACCTGAGCATCGAGCGCGCGCATCGCAATCGCCATGTCACTCGGATGGGTCGCGATGCACGCGTCGCTGACACCGATGATGCCGAGTTGTCGACTGACCCCGCCAATCGCCGCGCAGCCACTGCCGGGATTGCGTTTGTTGCAGGCCTGATTTGTGTCGTAGAAATACGGGCAGCGGGTGCGCTGAAGCAGATTGCCGGCAGTGGTCGCCATGTTGCGCAACTGGCCCGAGGCGCCGGCGAGCAAGGCGCGGGACAGCAGCGCGTAGTCTTTCCGGACCCGACTGTCGGCGGCCAGATCGGTGTTGCGCACCAGTGCGCCGATGCGCAAGCCGCCGTCGTCGGTCGCTTCGATCTGATCGAGGCCCAGGTGATTGACGTCAATCAGCTGCTGCGGTGTTTCGATGTCCAGTTTCATCAAGTCCAGCAGGTTGGTGCCGCCGGCGATGAAACGCGCACCTTCGATTTGCGCGGCCAGGGCTGCGGCTGCGGCGGGAGAGTCGGCGCGGCTGTAGTTGAACGCTCTCATGCTGGCACCTCCGCGACTTCGCTGATGGCTTCGATGATGTTCGAGTAGGCGCCGCAACGGCAGATGTTGCCGCTCATGCGTTCCTGCAATTCGCTGGCGATCAGTTGCGGTGCTTCGGTGAGGCTGGCGCTGGCGTGGCTGGGGATGCCGTTGCGGATTTCCTCAAGCACCGCCACCGCCGAACAGATCTGCCCCGGCGTGCAGTAGCCGCATTGGTAACTGTCATGCTTGATGAACGCCGCCTGCATCGGATGCAATTGGTCAGGCATCCCGAGGCCTTCGATAGTGGTGACTTTGGCGCCGTCCTGCATGACCGCCAGGCTCAGGCAGGAATTGATTCGCCGGCCATCGACGATCACCGTGCAGGCGCCGCACTGGCCGTGGTCGCAACCCTTTTTGCTGCCGGTCAGGTGCAGGTGTTCGCGCAGCGCATCGAGCAGGGTGGTGCGGGTGTCAATCTCCAGCGTCTGCGGCTTGCCGTTGACTTCAATTGTCACTTTGGCCATGGCCGGTTGCTCCAGAGTGGCCGCGTAGGCCTTGAGGCTGATGAAGGGCGGCATCGCAAACGCAGTCGCGGTCACGGCCCCGAGAATCAGGAAACGGCGTCGGGAAATCGCCGACGGCGGTTGGTCGTTCATGGCTCAGATTCCTCTTTTCAGGTCGGCAGGTTGCAAATGACCCGCTCGGGCATGCCGGCGTCGTCGCCAGTCTTGGTCTGTTCTAGGAGTGACCGCAGGGGGGAGGAAAAGGTTTTGTCGGATTTCGTCTTGTGGTCGTGCCGGTCAGAGCCATCAATCGGCCACCGTGTGGACGGGCCGTACACGGCAGGCAGGGCGATGAACGGTTGTTGATGGCCAGTGAATCTAAGCCGGTTTCCCCGGTCGTATCTGCGCCAGCGCGTACCCGCGCTGCGTTGACTGTTTCCGTCGTCAAGACCTTGGTTTTAGGGAAAATCTGAATGATGCGTGCAACAAGCCTGCTGCTGACTGTTTCCGCCGCCGTATTGCTGGGCGGCTGTGTGGCGGATTTCGATGATGACCATCGGCATGGCCGGCATTACGACCGCGATCATGGCCGTTACTACGATCATGACCGACGCTGGGACGACCGCGACGACGACCGCCGCGACGGGCGTCGTTATTACCGCGACCGGGATGATGACTGACTGAAACGAAGAGGGCGCTCCCCCGACGGGAGCGCCCTCTGGCATTAAAAATGAGCGCTCGCCCGGACGCTGGATCGCGCAGGCACGGAGGCCTCGATGTCCAGCAAATGGGTGGCGAGAATGTCGCTCAGAAAACGGAACTGATCGTTGAAGCCGACCACTTCATTGCTGAAATGATTGCTGGCGGCGGGCATCAACAGATCTTCGAAGGCTTTGTCGAACACCAGCGCTTGTGTCTTGCGCGACACGGCGTGCTGATCGTAATAGTTGCTGCCGAAGACCGGAAAACTCATGGCGAGGGTGACGGTACTGATCATGATGTGAACTCCTCGTGCTGTGTGTTTCGGATGGGTGCATCGTGCCTTCGGCGAGCGGTCGGCGGAAGGCGATCGTCGCAATGGTGAATATCGACGCCATTGATGGTTGGACTGATCCAGGCTGGACCTGCGGATAATCGGCGCACCGCACGCACCTATACTCATTTCATCGCTCCCGGAATCTCAGGTCTTGCGACCGCAGAACAGATAAGGATCGCCACCGTGAACCTGCGCGCGCTGCTCGTCGCCGCACTGGTGTTGCTGGCCGGCTGCGCCACCACGGCGCGGGCCCCGGTGACCGCGCCTGCAGTGGTGGTCTCGCCGGCCACCTGGCAGCAGATCGATCGGGAAATCATCAGCGCCTCGAAGCAGGCCACCGAGCAGGTCAAGCTGTTCGCCCGTGGCTCGATGGAACATTGGCGCATTCGGGTCTATGAGCAAACTGAAGAAAATTTCATCCCGTGGTTCAGCAGTTACTGGACCCAGGAATGGCTGTCGATGAAGGTCAGCTGGTACACGATCAGTGCCAGCGGCGAGCAGGATGCTTCGGCCAGGCGTCTGGCGGCCTATCTGCTGGAGCAATATCAGGAACGGGTGCTGGCGCCGGTGGCGGTGGAGATTGATCCGGACGCGATTCTCGGCCAGTCCACGGCGTTCTACGCGCAACTGATGGCGCAGCAGATGCCGCTCATCGCCCAGCGCCACGGCGTGCCCATCGCCCAGCTCAACGGGCGGTTGCAGAAAATCCCCGCCATCGCCCTTGGCCCGCCGCCGGCCCGCGATGCCTCGCTGTATCAGGTTGTCAGCACTGAGCCGTTGAACACGCTGCCGGCCTACGCCGCGCTGATCGACAAGATCCACATCGACGGCGGCTCGAAAGGCGTGGCCTCGACCGATACGGCGATGGCGCCGGTGGCCAGGCGCGCCAGCCAGCGCATGGAGGCGGAAATGGCCCCGCGCGGCGCTGCCAGTGCGGTGGCGGCAGCGGCAGGCAAACTGGCCGGGGCGCTGATTTCAGTCGGGGTGGCGGGTATCCGCGCGATCATTCAGGCCAACGATCGCCCCGACAGCGAAGCGCTGATCCGCAGCAGCCTGGGCAACACCTTCGACAAGGCCTGGCTGAAACTGGTGCAAGACCCAAACACCGGCGTGATGGCTGGCACGCTGCACATGGCGGCGCAGGTCGAGGGCAATCTGCGCGGGCGGGACGAACCGTCGGTCGGGTTGGGCGTCCACCGTGTCGAATGGCGGCCGCCCGAGTCGACTACTCAGCAGATCGAACCCAACCTGCAAGGAGAATGATCATGGCTTACATCGATGTGTTCGTGGCGCCCGTGCCGAATGCCAACCGCGAACAGTACAAAAAACACTGCGAGATCGCCGCGAAGCTGTTCAAGGAGTACGGCGCCCTGGAGGTGATTCAGGGCTGGGGCGATGACGTACCGGACGGCAAGGTCACCTCATTCCCGATGGCCGTGAAACTCAAGGAAGGTGAAACCGTATCGGCGGGCTGGCTGGTCTGGCCGGACAAGGCCACCCGCGACGCCGGCATGGGCAAAATGATGGAAGATCCGCGCATGCAGCCGGACGTCAATCCAATGCCGTTCGATGGGCAGCGGATGATTTTCGGCGGCTTCAAGGACATTCTCGAGTCCTGATGCTGCGTTGCCGGATCACTCCGCCGACGGGGTGATCCGGCAGCCTTTGCGGTTGCGGATCTGCTCGTCCGACGGCCGTTCGCGGACGAATTCGAAACGCGGCTCTCCTTCGCTGTAATGCACCAGCCAGCCCCATTCCAGTTCACTCTCATCCTGTCCGGGATCCGGCGGTCGGGCCCACCAGGGTTCTTTGCTGAGGATCTCGCGCATGACGTCCTCCGGTTGATGGCAATCGTTGAACTATAAACCCCATGCCGAGAGTCGCCAGAAACGGGCGTGTAGAATCCAGGGATTTCGACGAACGAAGGAGCGTGACCATGACGGACGAAACGCGCGGAGATCAACCCTTCAAGCGGCTGTTCTTCGCCCTGGACTGCCCGCCGGCGCAGCGCAAGGCGATTGCCCAGTGGCGCAGCGAACTGGGTTTGCGCACCGGCAAACCGGTGCCGGCGGACAACTTTCACCTGACGCTGCTGTTTCTCGGCGCGGTGCCATTGGCGCAGATTGGCGAAGTCTGCGAGGCGGTGGCGAAAGTGCGCACTCCGGGGGAAGCGCTGAGGATTTCATTGGATCGGTTGCAGGTCTGGCGACGTGCCGGAGTGTTGTCGCTGGCTCCGGAGCAGGCACCGCAGGGATTGCTGCGTCTGGTGTATGCGCTGGAGCAGGCGATGTTGCCGTTCGGGTTTGAAGAGGCGACGCGCGAGTATCGTCCGCACCTGACGCTGGCCCGGGACTATCGCGCGCCGGAACCGGAATCCGCCACGCCGCCGGAGTTCTTCCTGCGCGCCGAGCGCTTTGCGTTGTTCGAATCCCACAAGGGACGTTATCGAATTGTTCAGGATTGGCCGCTGATCTGAGACCACAAAAAAAGGCGCCCGAGGGCGCCTGAATTCACCTGAACCGAGGAAAGCCAGGTGAAGCCGTTCAGAGCAGGGGGCAGCGGTGGTAAGGCGCTGCGTGAACGGAAACTTGTCACTCTGATCGCTGACTGGCTGATCGTTCCCACGCTCTGCGTGGGAATGCAGCCCGGGACGCAGAGCGTCCCAAAGCGGACGCAGAGCGTCCATTGAGGCATTCCCACGCAGAGCGTGGGAACGATCAACAGGTTTCTCCAGTTACTTGCCGAGTTTCACGCGGGTCCAGCCCCGGGTCATGATCCGTTGCGTGGCAATCGGTTGATCCGGCACCGCATACAGCGTGGCCATCACCGCTTGCGGCGGGTACGAGCCCGGGTCGTTGCGGATCGCTTCGTCCACCAGCGGCGTCGCGGCTTCGTTGGCGTTGCTGTAGCCGATGCTGTTGGTGACTTCGGCGATGATGTCCGGGCGCATCAGGAAGTTCATGAACAGGTAGGCATTCTCGACGTTGGCGGCATCGCGAGGGATGGCGACCATGTCATAGAAACTGCCGGCGCCTTCCTTGGGAATGCTGTAGTCGATCTCGACCTTGTTGCCCGATTCCACCGCGCGGGCCTTGGCCTGCAACACGTCACCCGAATAGCCGACGGCCACGCAGATGTTGCCGTTGGCCAGGTCCGAGATGTACTTGGACGAATGGAAATAGGCCACCGACGGCCGGATTTTCATGAACAGCGCTTCGGCTTCGGCGATGTGTTTCACGTCCTTGTCGTTCACCGGATAACCCAGATAGTGCAGGGCGGCCGGGAGCATTTCGGTCGGCGAGTCGAGGAAGCTGATGCCACAAGCCTTGAGCTTCTCGGCGTTTTCCGGTTTGAACAGCAGGTCCCAGGAATTGGTCGGCGCGTTCTTGCCGAGCACTTCGCGCACCTTGTCCGGGTTGAAACCGATGCCGATCGAGCCCCACATGTACGGGAACGCATGGGCGTTGTCCGGATCACTGGCGGAGGCGTTTTTCAGCAGCACCGGGTTGAGATTCTTCCAGTTCGGCAGCTTCGATTTGTCCAGGGTCTGATAGACCCCGGCCTTGATCTGCTTGGCCAGGAAACTGTTGGACGGCACCACGATGTCGTAGCCGGATTTCCCTGCGAGCAGACGTGCTTCGAGGGTTTCATTGCTGTCGAACACATCGTAGGTCACGCGGATGCCGGTCTCGTCCTCGAACTTCTTGACGGTGTCCGGGGCGATGTAATCCGACCAGTTGTAAACGCGCAGCACCTTGTCGTTGGCCTGGGCGCCCGTGGCGATTGCGCCCAATAAGGACAGTGTCAGCAGAGTCCTGCCAAACATTTTCATCGGTACAACTCCATTCTTTTTATTCAAAAGCTTTATTCAAAAACACAAAGCGGAATTTCAGTGAATCGGTGGCGGGGAGAGGCTCCCGCGCCACCCGGTACTCAGGCTGTCGCTGCCACTCGTTGAGGTTGCGGTTGCTGCCACGATTCGTTGGCGGTCTGATCCATCGCTTCCTGAATCGCACGCTTGCGGTTGGCTTCTGCCTTGCGGCCGAAGTACCAGACCAGGAAGGTCACCAGCGACACCGCCAGCAGAATAAGACTGGCCACGGCGTTGATCTCCGGCTTCACACCCAGACGCACGGCCGAGAACACTTCCATCGGCAGGGTGGTGGAGCCCGGCCCCGATACGAAGCTCGCCAGTACCAGGTCATCCAGCGACAGGGCGAACGACATCATGCCGCCCGCCGCCAGCGATGGCGCGATCATCGGGATGGTGATCAGGAAAAACACCTTGAACGGTTTCGCGCCCAGATCCATCGCCGCTTCTTCGATCGACAGGTCCAGCTCGCGCAAGCGGGCGGAGACTACCACCGCCACATAAGCGGCACAAAACGTGGTGTGGGCGATCCAGATCGTGACGATGCCGCGCTCCTGCGGCCAGCCGATCAGTTGCGCCATCGCCACGAACAGCAGCAACAGCGACAGACCGGTAATGACCTCTGGCATCACCAGCGGCGCGGTCACCAGACCGCCGAACAGCGTACGACCCTTGAAGCGCGTCACGCGGGTCAGTACGAAAGCGGCGAGGGTGCCCAGCGCGACGGCGGCGATCGCGGTGTAGCAGGCGATTTCCAGCGAGCGCACCACCGAGCCCATCAGTTGAGTGTTGTCGAGCAAACCGACGTACCACTTCACCGACCAGCCGCCCCAGACCGTCACCAGTTTGGAGGCGTTGAACGAGTAGATCACCAGAATCAGCATCGGCAGATAGATGAACATCAGACCGAAGATCAGCATGAACTTTGAAAATCCGAAGCGTTTCATCCCCGTCCCTCCATCTCTTTGGCCTGGCTGCGGTTGAACAGCAGAATCGGCACAATCAGGATCAACAGCATCACCACCGCCAGCGCGGACGCCACCGGCCAGTCGCGGTTATTGAAGAACTCTTGCCACAGCACGCGACCGATCATCAGGGTCTCCGGGCCACCCAGCAGTTCCGGAATCACGAACTCGCCCACCACCGGAATGAACACCAGCATGCAGCCGGCGATGATGCCGTTCTTGGCCAGCGGCACGGTGATTTTCCAGAAGTTGTTGAAGTTGCTCGAACCCAGATCCTGCGCCGCTTCCAGCAGGCTGCCGTCGTGCTTTACCAGGTTGGCGTAGAGCGGCAGCACCATGAAGGGCAGGTAGGCGTAGACCACGCCGATATACACGGCCGTGTTGGTGTTGAGGATCTCGATCGGGTGATCGGTGAGCCCGGTCCACATCAGGAACGCGTTGAGCAGACCGTTGTTGCTGAGGATGCCCATCCACGCGTAAACGCGGATCAGGATCGCGGTCCAGGTCGGCATCATGATCAACAGCAGCAGGACGTTTTGCGCTTCCTTGCTGGCCTTGGTGATCGCGTAAGCCATCGGGAAGCCGATCACCAGGCACATCATCGTGCTCAGCGCCGCGACCTTCAGCGAACCGAGGTACGCCGACAGATACAGCTCGTCTTCGCCGAGCATGGTGTAGTTGCCGATGTTCAGCAGCAGCTGGAATTTCTGTTCGGCGTAGGTGTAGATCTCCGAGTACGGCGGGATCGACAACGCGGCTTCCGAGAAACTGATCTTCATCACCAGGAAGAACGGCAGCATGAAGAACAGGAACAGCCAGATGAACGGAATGCCGATGACGAACTTTCGCCCGCTGGGCACCAGGCGCAGGAATTGCTGATTGAAGGTTCTCATGAGCGCAGTACCACGCCGCTGTCGTCTTCCCACCAGACGTAGACCTTGTCATCCCAGGTCGGCCGCGCACCACGGCGTTCGGCGTTGGCCATGAACGACTGGACGATCTTGCCGCTCGGCAACTCGACGTAGAACACCGAGTGGCCGCCGAGGTAGGCGATGTCATGCACCTTGCCTTCGGACCAGTTGTAGCGGGTCTCTGGCTTGATCGTGCTGACCAGCATTTTTTCCGGGCGGATCGCGTAGGTGATCGACTTGTCCTGCACCGAGGTGCTGACGCCATGACCGACGTAGATCTTTTGCTGCAAGTCCGGGCTGTGAATGATCGCGTGACCTTCAAGGTCCTCGACCACGGTGCCGTCGAAGGCGTTCACGTTGCCGATGAATTCGCAGACCATACGGTTGACCGGCGCCTCGTAAATGTCGACCGGGCTGCCGACCTGAGCGATCCAGCCCAGGTGCATGATCGCGATACGCTCGGCCATGGTCATGGCCTCTTCCTGATCGTGAGTCACCATCACGCAGGTCACGCCGACGCGTTCGATGATCTCCACCAGTTCCAACTGCATTTGCGAGCGCAGCTTTTTATCCAGTGCGCCCATTGGCTCGTCGAGCAGCAACAGCTTCGGACGCTTGGCCAGGGAGCGGGCGAGGGCCACGCGCTGACGCTGACCACCGGACAGTTGATGCGGGCGGCGCTTGGCGTATTGGGTCATGTGGACGAGACGCAGCATCTCTTCGACACGGGCGTCGATTTCGCTGGCCGGCAAACGGTCCTGCTTGAGGCCGAAGGCGATGTTCTGCGCAACCGTCATGTGCGGGAACAGGGCGTAGGACTGGAACATCATGTTGATCGGCCGCTCGTACGGCGGCATGTCGGTGATGTCGACCCCGTCGAGCAGAATGCGTCCTTCAGTCGGCCGTTCGAAACCGGCGAGCATGCGCAGCAGGGTCGATTTGCCCGAGCCGGAGCCGCCGAGCAAGGCGAAGATTTCGCCCTGATGGATCTCCAGGGACACGTCGTCCACCGCAGTGGTTTCGTCGAACTTCTTGGTGACTCGATCGACTTTCACCAGAACCTTTTTCGGTTGCTGATGACCTTCAAGAGCCTTCCTGTAAGTGCTGGAGGCGTTTGCCATGTGAAACTCCCAACAGGTTTCAGTCGCCGGGCCAACGCGGCCTGGCTTAAGAGTGGATTGCAGACCCGCAAGAGCATTTCCTGTCGGACCACATCCCCTGTGGGAGCGGGCTTGCCCGCGATGGCGGCGGGTCAGTCACCTCTATGTCGAAAGTGACGGCCTCATCGCTGGCAAGCCAGCTCCCACAGGGTTTTGCATTGATCCGATTGGCACTGCTCTTGCCGATCCGTCTTGGTCGGCGCCGCCGTCCTGGCTGCCTGGGTAGTACTTGTTGTTATTACGGTTTGTTGTTTTCACGGATGACGGATGCGCAAGCGCGCAGCCGCCGTCCCCGTGGGGGCAGTAAATGGTTTTGCAATCGTTGGGTGGCGTCAGCGCTGGTTGCGTCGCGCCGCACGCTGGCGGCAAGCCTCGCCGAACGCCTGGAAAATCCGCAGATAGTTCGGGTTGTCCAGCACTTGCCATTCGGGGTGCCATTGCACGCCAAGGGCGAAGGTCGGGCTGTGCTCCACCGAGACCGCCTCGATCAGGCCGTCCGGCGCCACGGCCTCGGCGCGCAGGCCGGGAGCGAGGCGGTCGATGCCTTGGCTGTGAATCGAGTTGACCTGGAATTCGCCCGGCAGCTCCAGCGCTTCGAACACCCCGCCCGGCAGTACCGACACAGCGTGAGCCGGGGCGTACTGCACGGCGACATCCGGGCTGTCGGCTTCGCGGTGATCGAGCATGCCCGGCAGCTCATGCACTTTCTGGTGCAGGCTGCCGCCGAACGCCACGTTCATTTCCTGGAAACCCCGGCAAATGCCGAGTACCGGAACGCCCGCCGCGATGGCTGCACGCAATAGAGGAAGGGTGGTGGCATCGCGCGCCGGATCGTGATCCGTGCCGGGAGCGCTGTCCGGGCCCTGATAGTGGAAAGGTTCCACGTTGGACGGCGAGCCGGTCAGCAGCAGACCGTCGAGCTGACCCAGCAGGTCGTCGATTTCAGTCAGTTTGCCAAGGGAAGGAATGACGACGGGCAACCCCAGCGCCGCAACGCTGACAGCGCGAACGTACTTGTCGCCGCTGATGTGATAGGGGTGCAGGCCAATCTGTTTGACGCACGCAGTAACGCCGATCAATGGCTTGAATGCCATTTTTATTCACCTCGAAGTTTGACACTTGAACGAGCTTTTCCGGAGCTTAGCCTTGTTGATTTTAATTAACAACTCCCATGTAAAAAATTCTAAACGCCGTTCATCAAATCTTCATGAATCCCGGCCCTCTAGCGCCTGATCTGGCACGTGAGTGTTAAAAAAAGCCTAAAAAATAAACGCTGAACGGCCCTGTGTTCGCTATTGACTTCACTTTGCCGTTCGGGTTGACTGGCTCCGCGAAACAGCAGTGAACATAATAATTAACAGCTAAATAGGTGCATCATGTCGGTCCCTCTGCGTGCCGTTCAACTCAACGAAGCAAACGCATTCCTTAAGAAACATCCTGAGGTTTTGTACGTCGACCTTCTGATTGCAGACATGAACGGTGTGGTGCGCGGCAAGCGCATCGAGCGCACCAGTCTTCATAAGGTGTACGAAAAAGGCATCAACCTGCCGGCCTCGCTTTTCGCCCTCGACATCAATGGCTCCACGGTGGAAAGCACCGGCCTGGGCCTGGACATCGGCGACGCCGACCGCATCTGCTACCCGATCCCCGGCACCCTGAGCATCGAACCCTGGCAGAAGCGTCCGACCGCACAACTGCTGATGACCATGCACGAACTGGAAGGCGAGCCGTTCTTCGCCGACCCGCGTGAAGTGCTGGCCAACGTGGTGCGCAAGTTCGACGCGCTGGGCCTGACCATCTGCGCCGCGTTTGAACTCGAGTTTTATCTGATCGACCAGGACAACGTGAACGGCCGTCCGCAATCGCCGCGTTCGCCGGTGTCGGGCAAGCGTCCGGTATCGACTCAGGTCTATCTGATCGATGATCTCGACGAGTACGTCGACTGCCTGCAAGACATCCTCGAAGGCGCAAAAGAGCAGGGCATTCCTGCCGACGCCATCGTCAAGGAAAGCGCCCCGGCGCAGTTCGAAGTCAACCTGCATCACGTGTCCGACCCGATCAAGGCGTGTGAATACGCAATCCTGCTCAAGCGTCTGGTGAAGAACATCGCCTACGACCACGAGATGGACACCACCTTCATGGCCAAGCCGTATCCAGGCCAGGCGGGTAACGGTCTGCACGTGCACATTTCGATCCTGGATAAAGAAGGCAACAACATCTTCGCCAGCGAGGATCCCGAGCAGAACGCCGCGCTACGCCACGCGATCGGCGGTGTGCTGGAGACCCTGCCTGCGCAAATGGCCTTCCTGTGCCCGAACGTCAACTCGTACCGCCGCTTCGGCGCACAGTTCTACGTGCCGAACTCGCCGAGCTGGGGCATCGACAACCGTACCGTGGCCGTCCGCGTACCGACCGGTTCGCCGGATGCCGTGCGCATCGAGCACCGTGTCGCGGGTGCCGACGCCAACCCGTACCTGCTGATGGCTTCCGTGCTGGCCGGTATCCACCACGGCCTGACCAACGAAATCGAGCCGGGCGCCCCGGTCGAAGGCAACAGCTACGAGCAGAACGAACAGAGCCTGCCGAACAACCTGCGCGACGCCTTGCGCGTGCTGGACGACAGCGAAGTTATGGCCCGCTACATCGACCCGATGTACATCGACGTGTTCGTCGCGTGCAAGGAAAGCGAGCTGGCCGAGTTCGAAAACTCGATCTCTGATCTTGAATACAACTGGTATCTGCATACCGTCTGACGTTCAAGCGCGATCTCGCTAACACCGCAAAACCCTGTGGGAGCGGGCTTGCCCGCGAAGAGGCCATCACCTTCAACATTGAAGGTGACTGACCCACCGTATTCGCGAGCAAGCTCGCTCCCACAGGGATATCGGTCACTAATTTTCCTGTGTGAGTCACCCCCATGACCATGACCCGCAACGACTGGGAACAACGCTTCCAGTCCCTGACCCTCGAATCCCGTGCCTTCATCAACGGCGAATACCGCCCGGCCATCAGCGGCGAGACCTTTGAATGCCTGAGCCCCGTCGACGGCCGTTTCCTGGCCTCCGTGGCCAGCACCGATGAAGCCGACGCCAACCTTGCCGTTGAAGTCGCGCGCCAGTCCTTCAACTCCGGCGTATGGGCGAACAAGGCCCCGGCCGAGCGCAAGCGCATCCTGATCCGCTTCGCCGATCTGATCCTGCAGCACCAGGAAGAGCTGGCGCTGCTCGAAACCCTCGACATGGGCAAACCGATCAGCGACTCGATGAGCATCGACATCCCGGCAACCGCCAACGCGATCCGCTGGAGCGCCGAGGCCATCGACAAGATCTACGACGAAGTCGCTGCCACCCCGCACGACCAACTCGGTCTGGTGACTCGCGAGCCGTCCGGCGTGGTGGCGGCCATCGTGCCGTGGAACTTCCCGCTGATCATGGCCAGCTGGAAATTCGCCCCGGCGCTGGCGGCAGGTAACTCGTTCATCCTCAAACCTTCGGAAAAATCCCCGCTGACCGCGATCCGTATTGCGCAGCTCGCACTGGATGCCGGCATTCCGAAAGGCGTGTTCAACGTCCTGCCAGGCTTCGGCCACACCGTCGGCAAGGCGTTGGCGCTGCACATGGACGTCGACGTGCTGGCCTTCACCGGCTCCACGGCGATTGCCAAGCAACTGATGATTTATGCCGGCCAAAGCAACATGAAACGCGTCTGGCTCGAAGCAGGGGGCAAGAGCCCGAACGTGGTGTTTGCCGACGCACCGGACTTGCGCGCGGCAGCACAAGCGGCGGCCGGCGCCATTGCGTTCAACCAGGGCGAGGTCTGCACCGCCGGCTCGCGCCTGCTGGTAGAGCGCTCGATCCGCGAGCAATTCATTCCGTTGCTGGTGGAAGCGCTGCAAGCGTGGAAACCGGGCCACGCCCTCGATCCATCGACCAACGTCGGCGCCGTCGTCGATCAGCGTCAACTGGACAACGTGCTGCGCTACATCAGCATCGGCCGGGAGCAGGGCGCCGAGCTGATCGCCGGTGGCCGTCGCACCCTCGAAGAGACCGGCGGCACCTACGTCGAGCCGACGATTTTCGACGGTGTGACCAACGCCATGACCATCGCCAAGGAAGAAATCTTCGGCCCGGTGCTGTCGCTGATCACCTTCGACACCGTTGAAGAAGCGCTGCAGATTGCCAACGACAGCATCTTCGGCCTCGCCGCCGGCGTCTGGACCAGCAACCTGAGCAAGGCCCACACCTTCGCCCGTGGCCTGCGCGCCGGCAGCGTATGGGTCAACCAGTACGACGGCGGCGACATGACCGCGCCGTTCGGTGGCTTCAAACAGTCGGGCAACGGTCGCGACAAATCGCTGCACGCGTTCGACAAGTACACCGAGCTGAAAGCGACCTGGATCAAGCTCTGACTCTTTTACAGCGGTGGTCGCCTGCAATCGGCGACCCTCGGAGAATAAAAAAATGAAACAGCAACACGTGAACAGCTACTACGCCGCCACCCGCAACGAAGTGATCGATTTTCCGACGCTTGAAGAGTCGGTGGACTGCGATGTGTGCATCATCGGCGCCGGCTACACCGGCCTGTCCTCGGCGCTGTTCCTGAGCGAAGCCGGCTATAAAGTGACGGTGCTGGAAGCGGCGAAAGTCGGCTACGGCGCCAGCGGTCGCAACGGCGGCCAATTGGTCAACTCCTACAGCCGCGACGTCGACGTGATTGAAGAGCGCTACGGCGACAAGACCGCGGAAATCCTCGGCAGCATGATCTTCGAAGGCGCCGACATCATCCGTTCGCGGATCAAGGAATACGACATCAAATGCGACTACCGCCCGGGCGGTATTTTCGCAGCGATGAACAACAAGCAACTCAAGGGCCTCGCCGAACAAAAACGCAGCTGGGAACGCTACGGCAATAAAAACCTGAAGATGCTCGACGCGGCGGACATTCGCCGCGAAGTCGGCTCGGACGCCTACGTTGGCGGTCTGCTGGACATGCAGGGCGGCCACATCCACCCGCTGAACCTGGCCCTCGGTGAAGCCGCCGCCATCGTGCGTCTGGGCGGCAAGATCTACGAGCAGTCCGCTGCGGTGGAAATCAAATACGGCGAGCCCAACGTCGTGCGCACCGCCAAAGGCCAGGTCCGCGCCAAGTACCTGCTGATCGCCGGCAACGCCTACCTGCCGCAAGGCCTCGACAACCGCGTGACCGCCAAGAGCATGCCGTGCGGCTCGCAGATCTGCGTCACCGAACCGCTGACCGAAAAACAGGCCCGCAGCCTGATCACCAACAACTACTGCGTCGAAGACTGCAACTACCTGCTCGACTACTACCGTCTCACTGCCGACAACCGTCTGCTCTACGGCGGCGGTGTGGTGTACGGCGCCCGTGAACCGGACGACATCGAAACCCTGATCCGCCCGAAAATGCTCAAGACCTTCCCGCAGCTCAAGGACGTGAAAATCGACTACCGCTGGACCGGTAACTTCCTGCTGACCATGTCACGCATGCCGCAATTCGGCCGCATCGAGAAAAACGCCTACTACATGCAGGGCTACAGCGGTCACGGCGTCACCTGCTCGCACCTGGCCGGCAAACTGATCTCGGAAATGATCCGCGGCGACGCCGAACGTTTCGACGCCTTCGCCTCGCTGCCACACATGCCGATGATCGGCGGCCGCACCTTCTCGGCCCCGCTGACCGCCCTCGGCGCGGTGTATTACTCGCTGCGCGACCGTTTCGGCATCTGATTAACCTCCCCGGCGGTGGCCCCGCACAGGCGCCGCCGGTTTTTTACTTGGCAAGCAACCCCACAGGTCTTGTGCCTGACCCGCAATTACCATCAACAGGCTCTTTTCAGGTGCCGTCCATCGAACCTGCTGAGCAACACCGACAAACGTGATTTAATAGCCGCCTTTCACGGTTCCGGGACACGGGAGCAACGTGATCCGCGCGCCTTGCGCGGCACCCGCCACCCACCCCCATTACCCTTAAGTCGTTCTCACATAAGGCTGTCATGGATACGGGTTCTCGACTCAAACTAGTACGCGAAAGCTACAAACTCTCCCAGCGCGAGCTGGCCCGGCGTAGCGGCGTGACCAATGCCACCATCTCCCTGATCGAACAGAATCGTGTCAGTCCTTCCGTCAGCTCACTGAAAAAGCTGCTCGAAGGCATCCCGATGTCCCTGGCCGACTTCTTCACCTTCGACCAGCCTCCCCGCGAACACCAATACGTCTTCCGCGCCAACGAACAACCCGACCTCGGCCGCCACGGCCTGCGCCTGCTGCTGATCGGCGCCTCGGTCCCCAGCCGCCAGATGCGCTTGCTGCGCGAGCAATACGCGCCGGGCGCCAGTTCCGGGGAAGAGCCGATTGTTCACGCTGAGGGTGAGGAGTGTGGGCTTGTCACCCGTGGCACGGTCGAGTTGACGGTGGACGGGCAGGTGAGTGTGTTGAGTGCCGGGGACGGGTATTACTTCCCGACGACGCTGCCGCACAAGTTCCGGAATATCGGGGCGGATGAGGCGGAGATTATTAGTGCGAATACGCCGGCGAATTTTTGAGGCTTTATTAACTATAGGCAGGGATGCGGGAAGTTATGAAAGTGGATTTTTTCGAAAATGGATTATGTTTTTACTGCCATTTGGCGAGAAATGAACTTTTAAGTTACTCCGAATTTAACTCGCGTACAGAGGCCTTGTGGAAACGCGAAGATGAGGCCCTCCAAAAAGAGCTTGAGGGAATTATTGAAAAGTATCCGGAGGCCTCGCGCGAGGAAATTGTCGATTCCTATGCTTGGGATTTGCATGTTAATCAGTATAAATATCCCGATATTCATAGGTCCGCGTTGGTTGTCGCCGTATATGTTTTCCTCGAGGACCAGCTGAATGGGTTGTGTTCGACGATAGGCGAGTCTTTAGAATCCCCACTTCGTCTGACTGATATAAGTGGTATGGGCGTTGAACGTGCTCTCTTGTTCTTATCGAAGGTTGCAAATTTTGACCTTGGTCGAATTTCAAGTTTGTCCTTTGTAAAAGAGGTAGGTCGGCTTCGGAATAAGATGGTGCACGCAGGAGGAGTTCTGCCGGTTCAGGATAATGACAAGTTAAATAAATTTGTGCAGCGGACTGATGGGTTGCGTGGTGAGCCAGGTGATCGGGTATATATTCAATCGGAGTTTGTTTCGAATCTGATTGACTCTTTTGTTTTGTTCTTTGATGAGCTTGATTCGGAAGTGCAGAAGTTTATGACTGCCGTGCAACAAATGGAATAAAAGCGTGACGGATTTACTTGTGTAGGTCCGTCACCTTCAATTTTTCTAGGCAATGACGCCAAATCCTCGTTGTTCTATAACTCGAAATACATCATTCACATCCTGAACCAAGATTCTTGCGATGGTGGTGACGGTGTTGATGTCGTGTTCGGAATGGTCGTGAAGGCGGGTGCAGGCCATTAGGTCAAGGTATTTAAGGGCGGCATTCAGGCGCTCGCTAGCGCACGCATGGAGGTCACGGATTGTGGCGTCCGCGTTAATGAACAGAACAGGATGCTCGGTGGCGGGGTGGGACATTGGAGCGTAGTTGCACTGCGGTGACTTACTTGTCATGGGTAAAAATCCTTAGCTCAGAAAATTTCCACCGTTCGCTGCGAAACGAGTTGGGTGGCAGTTATGCGTGGGTTCGCAGACCGAGGAGCTAAGACCCGGCAGACCCGAAGGTCTCCCACGCACAACCGCCATGAAAATGAAGCACAGGCAAGTAGCCGGGCCGCATTGTGCCGGGTGTGGACTTAGCTCGCTAGGGCTGCGAAACCCTATCGCCAAATTCGTTCAGCGACAGACCCACTCTAGGCACCGATCCCCACCGCTGCAATCAGCCTGTAGGACGCAAATCCATCCCCTAGGGCGAGGTAGATTGCTCCCGTTCGGCTGCGTAGCCGGCGTAAATCAAGGGCTGCCGTGTGTCAGAGGAAAAGGCTTCGGCAGGTTTTGGACTGCTTCGCAGTCCAGCGGGAGCAAGCTCCCTCGCCACGGGGAGTGATTTCCTACAAGGTTTTCAGATCGCGAAATTCGGCACTGCATTCGTCTTGGAACTTTCCTAAAAAGAGATGTCAATTTGCTGGCGTGTCGCGACGCTCATTTCGAACGGATCAACCAGTGCAGGGCTGTTTCCCGGCAAGCCCAAGGAAGTGTGAGATGAAATTGATTCTTGCAATGTTGTTGCTGTTCAGCGGTTACGTTTCCGCCAGTTGTTCCAGTATCAGTGATCACGACAAGCGCAGTTATTGCCAGGCCACGGAGGAAGGCAGCAGCTGTTCTTCCATCGGCGACCATGACTTGCGTTCGGCCTGCGAAGCGGAGAAAGGCAGTTCGTGTTCAAGTATTGGCGATCATGACCAGCGCGCTTTTTGCGAAGCCAAAAAGGGCAGCAGCTGTTCCTCCATCGGCGATCACGACATGCGCGCGGCCTGCGAAGCGGAGAAGGGCAGTTCGTGTTCAAGCATTGGTGATCATGACCAGCGGGCGTTTTGTGAAGCGAAGAAGGGCAGTAGTTGTTCGTCAATCGGCGATCATGATCTGCGCAGTCAGTGTGAGGCCATGAAGCGCTGAATCCACCCGTCATTGAGACCAAAAAGGGACACCCATCGGTGTCCCTTTTTCAGGACTAGACAGCTTAAACGCCGCTATTTCGCCTTCCAATGCCCACCCCCGTTCTCGCAATCAATCCGCGCCTGCGCCAGATGCTCCACGTCGTAGTAATACGTGGTCACTTGCGCGGTGTCCGGAATGTTCAGGGCCTTGGCGTTTTGATCCTTACTGGTGGAGTGCGGGTTGGCCAGGGATTCCTGGGTGAGGGTGGCGATACACGAGGCCTGATAGTGGTCGGCGCAGTGTTCGACCTTGTTTTTGCTGCTGTTGAGCATGTCCTTGCTTTCGTTGCTGCATGACCAGTCGATGGCGTTGACCGGCATGCCTTCGTATTCGTAGCAGCTGTGCGTCTCGACGGCGGGCACCGAGGGGCTGGAGGAGCGGGTCTTGACGTCGCATCCCTCGGCCATGACGCAGGTGGGGATGACGCTGAAAGTGGCGATCAGGAGCAACAGTCGGATGTTCATCTTGGAACTCTCCCATGGCGCCGTGTGTGATCGGGTGCGGGGCGCTTATGGTTTCGAGGTTGGGTCGTCTCGGAAGGTTCCATCAACCATTCCGGTGAGAGTACGCGAAGATGCTCCTGTTCAACTCACTCGGTGTCGTACATTAACTCTAATCTTTCGATCCATTCATCAGTTGCGCGAAACCTCGAATAATAAGATTGCTTTTCGACGTCACTCAATTGAGTGAAAAAACTGAAAAAATAGTTGTGGTCGTAATATTCTTGAGCACCTTGCATGCTGCCTCCCCACCAAGAAGGCTCGTAGCCTTCGAACGCAAACCATGGCGGAGGAACCGCGAATTTTTTGCGGTTAAGCATCGTTAGAAAGTGAAGGCTGTTCGTTATCAAACGAATAGTGACGGAGTTGAATTCTCTAGTAGATGCGAAGAATATCAGTCGGTCTCCGCTCAAAGCGTTTTCGTATTCAAATACCGGAAGATCATTGAAGGTTCTTTCAGTATTTTTTCTGAAGTGAGATTCAACGAGTGCTTCGAATTCAACTAAATCTTTAGGTTCGATAAGGAACTGCGAAAAAAATGCGCAGATATCGGCGCTTTCCAATGAGGTAGTAGGAGGCTGAACGGGTAGGTTGGTATGAGCTAAAGGCCGAGAGAATAAGCTTTTAAGCTCCTGCTTGCTGTACCCGGCAATTTGCTCTTGTCTAGGTTCTGGCTTCAGCAGTGTAATTATTTTTTTGATAAAACTCATGCTGCTCTCACTCTTGCATATATTCAGTTGGCCAAGTAGCACCTAAATAACCGGCAGTGCCAAATATAATGCCCCCGATAGCACCGCTGACAACTGCGCCAGGGCCTGTTTCGATTCCCACTGCTGCTCCGACCACCACGCCAATCCTGGCGCCGGCTATCGCCGCACCCCAGCCACCAGCCTGTTTGACAACCTCAACGGATATCGGCTTGATGCTGTTTTGTTTAATTGATTCTTCAGTCGCGATTTTCAGATCGTATGCAGTGAATGCAATCCCGAACACCCGCACAACCCTTGCGCCTTTTATAAAGGCATTTGTGACTTTGTGGGAGGTAGGCGTGAAAATCGCTTTTGCTGGGACTTTGCCTCGCGGAACTGGGACGTCATGGCCGCACGGCGTTGGTGTCGGTGGGTTTGATGATTCTGGTCGCGGCGGTTTTTGCATTGGCGGCGGCGCGATTGTTGGGCAGCGATGCGTTGTCGCTATGGCTCGCCTACATGCCGGGGGCCATCGAAACCATCGCGATTGTGGCGTTCGCCGGCGGGCTGAATGTGGTGTTTATCTTGACCCACCATATGGCGCGAATGGTGGTGCTGCACTTTGCGCCGGCATTGTTGGTGCAGGTTCGGCGGGTGCGGGAAGACGCTTGATAAATCGATATGCCGTCGTCAGGTCACGCCCTGACGGTTTTCCCGGTGTGCGACGAGCAGGTGCATCATCACGCCGCTGTAAAGCGTCACCAGAATGAACAACCCCATCCTCACCGCAAACGCGGTGTAAACATCCTTACCCGCCGCACTGTCCTCCACCGATTGCCCGAGCAAGATAATCATGGTGATCAGCGTATTGAGCCAGAACCACGGCGTCAGTTGCGTCGGGTGCAACCGATAGAGTTTGCGCGCCAGCAACAGCCCGAACAGCAGCATCCACAGAAAGAACATCCAAAGGTGCACGAACAGGCTCAACGCGCACCAGAACAACACCCCCAGCAGCCCGCCGAGCAAGGTCGAGCCGAGCAGTTCGCGCCCGGCGTGATGGGTGCGGGTGGTGGTGCTTTGCTGGCCGAGGCTGACGGCTTTGAGGATGATCGGCAGGTAGCTGGCGGGGTCGATCAGCACCAGCAGGAAGGTCGGCAACACGATCAATGTCGCGCGCATCGCTACGCGGGGCACGTCTTCGGCGGGCAGGGCGGGGGCGGGTGGTGGCGCGGGGCTGTTGGCCGGTTCCGGGAACAGGACGTGGCTCAGGCCGACGATGACGACGGCCAGCAACAGGCCTTTGACCAGCGCGCCGATCACCGCCATCGCCAGCTCGAATGAGGCGAAGCCTGCGGCGGAAATCATGGTCATGCCGATCACCAGAAACGTCATGATCAGCACGTTGCCGCCGCGCAAACCGTAAGTGAACACCAGAAACAGCCCGACACCGATCAGCAGCACGCCGCACACCGGGTAATAACGCAGCAACGGCACCAGCAACAGGCCGAGACTGGTGGTGAATGCGGCGACCAAAGTCAGCACCAGCGCCATTTTCACCGGCAACGGTCGAGGCATGCTGGCCAGCAGCAACACCGCGAGCACCGGCGACAGAAACGACAACGGCAAGGCGAGCCCGTAACTCGCGGCGGTGCACAACGCCGTGCCGCAAGCCAGGCGCAAGGCCCGTTGCGCCGGGACGCTGCGCTCAATAGGCATACGACAGCCAGCTCATCAGCCAGACAAACACCCGGCCCAGCGGATTGAGCAGATTGCCTTCGCTGGGAAACGCCATGACTTCAGCCTGCCCGCCGGCGCGAATCGAACGGCTCTCGAACAGGCGCTTTTTCGCCTCTTCGCTGAACTCGATGATCACCGGAAAGCGCTGGGCCGGACGCAGCCAGTCGCGGCTGTTCTGGATCGTCGGCAGCGTGCCGGGCGGCGGCGTCTGGCCGACGCTGACGCCATAACCGACGCTGCGTACCCGGCCGTCGAGCACTTCGCCGGGCAGGGCGTCGAGGATGATCGACACCGGCGTGCCGGGCTTGATCCGGCCAAGGTTGTTTTCGGTGAGGTCGGCGGAGACCCACACGTCCTGGATCGTGATCAGCGTCATCACCGGGCTGCCGGCAGCGGCAAACTGGCCGACGTCGGTGCGCAGGTCGGTGATCAGCCCCGCCGAGCGCGCGCGGATGCGGGTGTTGGCCAGATCCAGTTCGGCCTTGGCCAGTGTGGCGGCGGCGCTGAGCAGTTTGGCGTTGGTGTCGGTGTTGCCGCCTTCTTGCTCCTGCGCGCGCAGCACTTCGGCCCGGGCGGCGGCAACCTGGCTGAGCGCCGCTTCGTGGTTGGCCCGGGACACTTCCAGAAGCCTTACGGACACCGTGCCCGGATCTTCTTTATACAAGTCTTCCAGCCGTCGATTGTCCTGGCGCGCCTTGAGCTCGTTGGCCTGGGCCGCACGTAATGACGCCTGGGCCGACGCGATGCCGGCGGTGCTGGCGCCGACCGTGCGACGGGTGTTTTCCAGATCGGCGCGGGCCCGGTCGACAGCGATTTGCAGCGGCTGCGGATCAAGTTCGAAAAGGATGTCGCCGGCCTGCACGTCCTGATTGTTGCGCACGTTGACCTTGATCACCCGGCCCGCGACTTCCGCCGCCACCGGGATCACGAATGCGCCCACCCGTGCCTGCTGGGTATACGGCGTAAAGCGGTCGGCCAGCAGATACCAGACCAGGCTCAGCACAATCACCAGCAGCACCCAGCGGATGCCTTTTTTCGCCGGATCCGGCGGCGCTTCATCACTCATGGCGGTCTACCTGCGAGGGAATCGGATAGGTCGGTGGGGGCGGCGGGGCGCTCAGCAGATCCCCCCAGTCGGTGCGTTGCTGCATTTGCTGGCGGGTCGCTGGATCGATCTGCGGCCCGGCGCTTTGCCAGCCGCCGCCGACGGCGCGGTACAGGGCGATCAGGTTGCTCACGGCGTTGCTGCGGCTGACCAGATAGTTGTCCTGTAGCTCCAGCAACGCACGTTGGGCGTCGAGCACCCGCTGAAAGTCCGAATAACCTTCACGATATTGGGTGTTGGCCAGCACCAGCGAACGTCGCGCCGCACGTTCGGCCTCGCCGAGAATGCGCTCGCGTTCCAGCGCTTTGGTCAGGCCGCTGGCGGCATCGTCGGCTTCACGGGCAGCCTGGCGGACCTTGTCGCGATAGGCTTCGATCAGTTGCTGCAAGCGCGCATCCTGCACGCGGATGTTGTTGTGGATGCGACCGTAGTCGAACAGGTTCCAGCGCAGGCTCGGGCCACCGATCAGGTCGAGGCTGCGCGGGGTGGCGCCGAGGGTGTCGCTGGACCAGACGATGCTGCCGAGCAGCGTCAGCGACGGATACAGATCGGTTTCAGCTACGCCGACCAGCGCCGATTGCGCGGCAACGTTCAGCTCTGCCGCACGCACATCGGGACGGCGCAGCAGCAGGTTGGCCGGGACATCCTGCAGCACGGCGCGATCCACCAGCGGAATCAGCCCCGATTGTTCCGCCAGAAACGCCGCGCCACCGGGCGGCTGGCCGACCAGCACCGCCAGCGCATTACGGGTGCGCAGCAACTGGTCTTCGAACGCTGGAATACTGCTCAGGGTGCCGAGGTATTGGGTTCTGGCTTGTTGCAGGTCGAGTTCGGCGGTCTGGCCGCTGCGAAAGAGTTTTTCGGTGATTTCGAAATTGCGTTTTTGCTGGGCGGCGTTTTCTCGGGCGACTCGCAGCCGGGCTTCGGTGGTGCGCAGGGCAAAGTAGGTGTCGGCCACCTGAGCGCGTAACAGAACGAGAGCGTCTTCGTAGTTGGCCTGGGCGGCGAAGTAGCTGGCGTCGGCGGACTCGATGGCGCGGCTGAAACGGCCCCAGAAGTCCAGTTCCCAGCCGACATCGAATGCGGCGCTGTGCTGCCAGAAGTGCAAGTCCTGCGGATTGTTGCCACCGGATTGGTGGCGGTCGATGTACAGGCTGTCGGCGCTGGCCTGTTGCAATTGCGGGTAGCGACCGCTATCGGCGATGCCCAGTTGCGCGCGGGCTTCGAGCACCCGCAGACCGGCGATCTTCAGGCTGCTGTTGCGGGCTTCGGCGTCGCTGATCAAGCGGTCGAGCACCGGATCGGCAAACACCTGCCACCACTGACGCAGGTCCGGTACCGCCCCGCGTTCGCTGGCCTGTTCCAGCGCCGGACTTTGCCACTGCTTGCTCCAGGCCTCGGCCGGTGGCTGGAAATCCGGGCCCAGCCGCATGCAGCCACCAAGGCTCAGCGCACCGAGCAGCAACAGGTGGCCGGGACGGATCAGCAGGGCTGGCGTTGCAGGCATACCGGGTGGCCCCAACGGGAATTGTCACTGGAGCATAGACCGCAGATTGCAGGTTGATCGAAGCAATCAGCTGCTACGCTTTTTCAGGCGAACTTCACTGAACCGCCCCCGACGAAAAGGTAGGAAACACCATGGACACTGCTCAAGAACCGCTTGCCCCCGCCAGCGCCAATTGGCGTTTCAAGGTCGGCGTGGCAATCCTCTGCCTGATGCTCGGTTCGTGGTTGATGGTGCCGCTTGCCGCCGCCCTCGATGTACCGGGCTCGAAAGTCGCGGCGCTGACCGGGGTGTTGTTCATCAGCAATAAAGTGCTGTTGCTGCTGGTGATTGCGGTGATGGGCAAGGCCGGGTTCGCCGAGCTCAAGCGCACGATTGGCCGCTATATCTTCGGCGTGATTCCGACCCCGGTGGCCGAAGTCAGCCCGATGCGCCACAAGATCGGCGTGGTGATGTTCTGCCTGCCGCTGCTGTCGTCTTTCCTGGAGCCGTATTTCGACAACTTCTTTCCAGGCGTGCGGCCCAACCTCTGGCAGATGCAGGCGCTGGGCGACTTGATGTTTGTCGGCAGCTTTTTCGTGCTGGGCGGCAATTTCTGGGACAAGGTGCACGCGTTGTTCGTGCGCAAGGCACGGGTGTTTACGGAATAAAAGTGCACTTTTCAGCAATCGCCTTCGATCAGGCATGCCCAAGCGCAATGGCAAACGATACGACGACCATGCAGGCAAAAGCGAAATTGAGGTTCATGGGGTGTTCATCCTGGTCCTTTTGAAAGTGCGGCCATTCTGCCGGGGGCAGGTCAAAAGAAAAAATTCGGCTTCGTGATTCCAATGATCGAAGCCATTGATACCGGCGTTGTGTTTGCCTGTTTGCTTGGCTAAGCTCGCAAAAACCTGCAATGACAAGCACAAACAGGCAAAACCATGCACGATCATTCCGCTTCCGAGCTTCCTTCCCTGCGCCGGCAGAAAATCCTGCTGATCCTCGAACGTGACGGCAAGGTCATGGCGTCCGAGTTGAGCCAGCATTTTGCGGTGTCGGAAGACACCATCCGCCGTGATCTGGCCGAGCTGGACAGTGCCGGGCTGGTGCAGCGGGTGCACGGCGGCGCGCTGCCGAGGCCCAAGGACACCGGCAAGGATTACTTCACCCGGCTGGACGAGATCGACGAGGTGAAGATTCGTCTGGCGCGATTGGCGGCGCAGCAGGTCAGGAACGGGCAAACGGTTATGTTCGACTCTGGTTCCACTGCGTTGCAGGTGGCGCGCTCGTTGCCCAGGGATATCAACCTCACGGCGGTCACGGCATCGCCGATGACGGCGATTGCGTTGTCCGAATATCCGGGCATCAAGGTGATTCTGGCGGGCGGGCAGTTGAATCCGAAAACCATGTCCGCCGGTGGTCATGAGGCGCTGCGGCTGCTGTCGGGGATCAAGGCGGATCTGGCAATCACCGGGGTCTGCGCGATTCATCCGGAGGTGGGCATCACCTCGCTGCATTTCGATGAAGTGCCGGTCAAGCAGGCGCTGCTCGACTGTGCGGCGCGGGTCATTGCCGTGACCACGGCGGACAAGTTCGGCGCGGTGGAACCGTTTGTGGTGGCGCCGTGCGAGCGCTTGCATACGCTGATCACCGAGCGGCATGTGACGTCGGGGAGTGTCGAGGATTATCGGCGGTTGGGGATTGAGGTTGAGCAGTTGCCTGACTGAGGTTTTGCGGCAAAAAAAGGCCCCATCACTGGCGATGGGGCCTGTTCGATCAACGCAGTTTTTCCAGCATCTGGTAGTACCACATGCCCGCTGCCAGCATCGGATTCCCCAGCAGATCCCCCATCGGCACGCGAATGTGCGAGCACGCGGCGAACGTGTCGAACTGCTGCATCTGCCCGGTGATCGCGCGGCTCATGATTTCGCCCATGATGTGGGTCGTGGCGATGCCGTGGCCGGAGTAGCCCTGGCAATACCAGACGTTGTCCGAGAGCTTGCCCAGTTGCGGGATGCGGTTGATGACGATGCCCATCGCGCAGCTCCACTGGTAGTCGATCTTCACCCCTTTGAGCGCCGGGAAAGTCTGTTCGATGCACGGCCGCAGTTCGCCGGCGATGTCCCGTGAGTCCTTGCCGCTGTAGTTGGCGCCGCCGCCGAACAACAGGCGACCGTCGGCGGTGAGGCGGTAGTAGTCGAGGACGAAGCGGCAGTCGTAAACGGCGAGGTCTTCGGGGTTGATCTGCTTGGCCAGATCCCCCAGCGGTTCGGTGGTGACGATGCCGCCCATGGCCGGGAAGATCTTGCCCTTGAGCTGGCCCGGTTCGAGCTTGTGGTAGACGTCGCCGGCCAGCAGGACCTGATTGGCGTCGATCTGCCCGTGAGCGGTGCGTACGCCGGGGCTGACGCCGTGGATGATCTCCAGCACTTCGCTGTTTTCGAAGATCAGCGCGCCAAGGCTTTCCGCCGCCCGCGCTTCACCGATGCACAGGTTGAGCGGGTGCAGGTGCATGTTGCGGGTGTTCTTGATTGCGCCGTGATAGAGGTCGCTTTGCAGCAGGTCACGCACTTGGCTGCGGTCGAGCAGGCTGACCTCATCACCCATGCCGCGACGCACGGCTTCGTTGTAGTCGTTGCGCAAGCCGTCCATGTGGCTCGGCTTGTACGCCGCATGCAAATGACCGTGCTTGAGGTCGCAATCGATGCCGTATTTCTCGACCCGTTGCTGGATGATTTCGTGGCCGCGCCAGCGCAGGTGCCAGATGAAGTCGTCGACCTCATCGCCCAAGGTGTTGCGCATCTGTTTGCGCATCGCGCCGTCGCCGGACAGGCTGCCGGTCACCTGACCGCCATTGCGCCCGGTGGCGCCCCAGCCGATCTTGTGGCTTTCGACGATGGCGACTTTCAGGCCTTTTTCCGCCAGCTCGACAGCCGTGGCGACGCCGGTGAAACCGCCGCCGATGATTACCACATCGACCTTGTGCCGGCCTTGCAGGGTCGGGTAGTCGGTGTCGCGGTTGAGGGTGGCGGTGTAGTAGGAATTGCTGCGTTCAGTCATTTCAGTGTCCAGATTCGGGAGTCGGTGCACGGACCCTGTGGGAGCGAGCTTGCTCGCGAAATGCGTTGTGTCAGTCACCTGAAATGTTGAATGTGACGACGCTTTCGCGAGCAAGCTCGCCCCCACAAGGGGCGGAGTGATTAATCAGGCTTCTGTGAGGTACCAGCGCCAGTCCTGCTCACCCACTTCGGCCATGAACTGCCGGTACTCCGCCCGTTTGACTGCCAGATACACCCCGAGGAATTCCTGCCCCAGCGCATCCCGTGCCCACGCCGAATTTTCCAATGCCGTGAGCGAGGTCAGCCAGTCGGTCGGCAGCAGTTCTTTCGCCTGCGCGTAACCGTTGCCCTCCACCGGCTCACCCGGATCGATGTCTTCTTTTATCCCGCGATGAATGCCCGCGAGGATCGCGGCCGCTGCCAGATACGGGTTGGCATCGGCGCCGCAGATGCGGTGTTCGATGTGCCGGGTGTTGGCCGGGCCGCCGGGCACGCGCAGGCTGACGGTGCGGTTGTCGACGCCCCAGGTCGGCGCCAGTGGCGCGTAGCTGTTGGCCTGGAAACGGCGGTAGGAGTTGGCGTTCGGGCAGAACAGCAGCAGCGAATCGAGCAGCGAGGCGAGCATCCCGCCAATCGCCGTGCGCAGCAGCGGGGTGCCGGCCGGGTCTTCGGAGGCAAACAGATTGCGTCCCTCGGCATCGGCGAGGCTGACGTGCATGTGCATGCCGGTGCCGGCCAGGTGATCGAACGGCTTGGCCATAAAGGTCGCCTGCATCCCGTGCTTGTGCGCCACGGCCTTGACCAGCCGTTTGTAGCGCACGGCCTGGTCCATCGCCTCCAGCGCATCGCCGTGTTCGAGGGTGATTTCCACCTGGCCCGGCGCGTATTCCGAGATCGCCGTGCGCGCCGGAATGCCGTGCAGTTTGCAGGCGCTGTAGAGGTCGGCGAGGAACGGCTCGATCTGTTCCAGCTCACGCAATCCATAGACCTGTGTGTGCCTCGGTCGACCACCGTCGGCATCCAGCGCCGGTTGCGGGCGACCGTTGTGATCGCGCTTGGCGTCGAGCAGATAGAACTCCAGCTCGCAGGCCATCACCGGGTGGTAGCCTTCGGCCTTGAGGGCGTCGATGACCTTGATCAACAGATGACGCGGGTCGGCGATGCTCGCCGGCATGCCTTGTTCCGGGTGCATGCTGACCTGCACCGCCGCAGTCGGAATCTGCCGCCACGGCAGCCGCACCAGACTGCCTTCCAGCGGGTAGGCGCGGCAATCGATGTCGCCGACGTCCCACACCAGACCGGAGTTTTCCACGTCTTCGCCGTGCACGGTCAGGCCGAGAATGGTGCTTGGCAGCGGGCGGCCACTTTCGTACACCGCGAGCAGTTCTTCGCGGTGCAACAACTTGCCGCGCGGCACGCCGTTGGCGTCGAGGATGAACAGCTCGATCATGTCGATGTCGGGGTTCTGCTTGAGGAAGTTACGGGCGTCTTCAATGGCTGCGAATTTCATAATCAATCACTCACGATGGCGCCGCACAGGCGCGCAGATTCGGGCCGGACGCAGCGCGGCAAAAGGCTCGGGCGTCCTGGCAGGGATATCGAAAAAAGAGGGGAAGCTGTCGCGATTTTTAGCGGCGCGATCAGACGTGCAGGCAGATATCCGGCGGGCGTGCGGAGTGACGCAGCTTGGAACGGCTCAGGGCCATGGGGAGATTGACGATGCGATTCATGCGCGGCCCCTGTGAAGGAGGGCGCACAGTGCAGAGATGTTCAACGATTCCGATTGTTGTAGTGACGTGCTCATGACGCGTGTTTCCGTTGGCGGAAAACGTCGGCGGCGGGAGTGTCCCGCCATGCCGGTGTGGCTGGATAGTAAGGGGGAAGTCCGGGATAAGTAAACGCCTGATTCCGATGGGCGCGGCAAGCTACCGGCTCAGCGCAACAGATGAAACCCCAGCCCGACGAGGGCGCAAACGATCAACACCTCGATCACGCCGCGCTTGAAAACAAACAGCGCGAGGGTGGCGCCGAGCGCAAGTAACAGCGCAAAAAAATCAGGCTGTGCGGCAAAACCCTTGGGAAAGAACACGTGGTAAGCAAAGAAACACGCCAGATTCAGGATCACCCCGACCACCGCTGCCGTGATCGCGGTCAGCGGTGCGGTGAATTTCAGTTCGTTGTGGGTCGACTCCACCAGTGGCCCGCCGGCGAGGATGAACAGGAACGAAGGCAGGAAGGTGAACCAGGTCACCAGCGTCGCGGCCAGTGCACCGGCGGCGAACGCGTGTTGCGGGCCGAACGTCGGTTGCACGTAAGCGCCGACGAACCCGACAAACGCGACCACCATGATCAGCGGCCCCGGCGTGGTTTCGCCCAGCGCCAGGCCGTCGATCATCTGCGTCGGCGTCAGCCAGCCGTAATGCCCCACCGCGCCCTGATACACGTAAGGCAGCACGGCGTAAGCGCCACCGAAGGTGAGCAGCGCCGCTTTGGTGAAGAACCAACCCATCTGCGTGAAGGTGCCGTTCCAGCCGAACAGCGCGGTCAGCAACACCATCGGCAGGCACCACAGCAGCGCGCCGATCAGTACCAGGCGCAACAGTCGCGGCAGGCTGAACCGCACATGCTCGGGCGGGGCTGTGTCGTCATCGATCAGCGCCGGGCCGAAGGATTTTTCGCTACCACGATGACCGCCGTTGCTGAAGCGCTGCGGGGCCCAGCGTCCGCCGACATAACCGATCAACGCTGCGCCGAGCACGATCAGCGGAAACGGCACGTTGAAGGCGAAGATCGCCACGAACGCCGCTCCGGCAATCGCCCACAGCCAGCTGTTTTTCAAGGCTCGCGAACCGATGCGATGGGCCGCGTGCAGCACGATCGCGGTCATCGCCGGTTTGATTCCGTAAAACACCCCGGCCACCGCCGGCACGTCGCCAAACGCGATGTACACCCAGGACAGGGCAATCAGGATCAGCAGCGAAGGCAGCACAAACAGCGCCCCGGCCAGCACGCCGCCACGGCTTCGATGCAGCAGCCAGCCGATATAGGTCGCCAGTTGCTGGGCCTCGGGGCCGGGCAGCAACATGCAGTAATTGAGTGCGTGCAGGAAGCGCCGCTCGGAGATCCAGCGCCGGCGCTCTACCAGTTCCTGATGCATGATCGCGATCTGCCCGGCGGGGCCGCCGAAGCCGATGCAGCCGAGTTTGAGCCAGAAAGGCCAGGCCTGACGCAGGCTGACGGGCTGGGGGCGGGGCAAGTCCTCGGGGGGCGTTGTGCTCAAATGCGGCTCCACGGTCGAGTTGGCAGGAGCCGCTATCTAATCAGGCTTTTGTTGCAGCCGACAGTGACCCGTCAGGCATGCGCCAAACTCCAGCGAGCCGCCGCATTCTGATCACTCTGCCGCGCCTCGACCCAATGTGAGCCCTGCGGCGTAGTCTCACGCTTCCAGAGCGGCGCACGGGTCTTCAGCACATCCATGATGAACGAACAGGCCTCAACCCCCCGTAACCGGTGGGAAAAACGCAATTTCGTCGAAATCCTCGATCGCCTGATCCGGCTGGCACAGCTCCTGATTGACCGCGCACATCAGGTTGCCGGCGCCGAGCACTTCACGCCACAGATCGCCGCGCTGCATCAGCATTTGCCGCACGTCCTCAACACAAATGAGGGTGTCGCTGGCCGGGATTTTTTCACCGCCCAGATTGAGGCGGTCACGGTAGCTGGCGAAGTAGTTGATCAGAATCATTGCGGGTTCTCCCATTGAAAGTGGCCGGAGCGGCCGCCCTGTTTGCTCAGCAGACAGATGTCGCCGATGACCATCGCCCGGTCCACCGCTTTGCACATGTCGTAAATGGTCAGGGCGGCAACGCTGGCAGCAGTCAGGGCCTCGAGTTCGACGCCGGTCTGGCCGGTGAGGCGGCAGGTGCTGGTGATCTGCACGCGGTCAGGTTCGCAGGCCTTGAGCTCGACGTGGATCGAACTGAGCAGCAGCGCATGACACAGCGGAATCAACTCGTGGGTGCGCTTGGCCGCCTGAATCCCGGCGATCCGCGCCACGGCGAACACGTCGCCCTTGGGGTGGCCGTTGGACTGGATCATTTGCAGGGTTTCGGGGCGCATCTGCACCCAGGCTTGCGCGGTAGCTTCGCGGCGGGTCGCCGCTTTGTCGCTGACGTCGACCATGTTGGCGCGGCCCTGATCATCGAGGTGGGTGAGGGTGTCGCTCATGGGGTGGGCTCCTGGATCGGGCTGTAGATTCGCGGGGCGTTGTGGTGCGGGACGTGGATCAGGTTCAAGCGGTGCTTGAGCGCCCAGCGCACGGTCAGCGCAGTCGGGGCGGACAGGCTGACGAGGGTGCCGAGGCGAGCGCGCACGGCTTTGTGGATCAGCTCGAGGCTGCAACGGCTGGTGACCACGACGAAGCCCTGACGCGCATCGAGGCCTTCGAATTGCAGGGCGCCGATTAGCTTGTCGAGGGCGTTGTGGCGGCCGATGTCTTCGCGACACAGCAGCGCTTCGCCAGCGGCGTCGAAGTACAACGCCGCGTGCAGTGCACCGCTGCTGCGGGCCAGTTGCTGGGCCTGTTCGATGCGCTGGCGGATACCGTCGAAGTGGGCCGCCGGTGGCAGCGGTGTCGGGGGCAGGATTTCCAGTTGCGGCAGCGCCTGCTCCAGGGCTTCCACGCCGCAGAGGCCGCAGCCGCTGGTGCCTGCCATCTGCCGCCGGTGATCCTTCAGGGCCCAGAATGCACGGCTGGAAATCTGCACGTCGGCCTGGCAGGCCTGGTCGAAGTGGGTCAGGCGAATGTCATGGATATCGTCGAGGCGGTCGACGATCGCATTGCTCAGGCTGAAGCCGCGAATGAAGTCCTCGATGTTGCCTGGCGAGACCATCATCACGGCTTGATTCAGGCCGTTGTAGCTGATGGCCAGTGCGATTTCGGCCGCCAGCGCCGCGTGGGACACCGGCGCGTTGTCGAGGTATTCGCGGTACGCCACTTGCGCCGGTTGGGGCGCGGGGGCGTTGGCGTCGCCCGGTTCGATGGGTTGTTCAACTTGGCACAGCATCCTGAAAAGTCCCCGAAGCGCTGAAGTGGTTTCAGGCTACGGGGCAGGGAAAAAGGCGTCCAATCGCTTGTTCCGATGCAGTGATTGGATTGGTCGATCACTGGAGGCGTTAATCGGCAGGCGCCTCGATCCCGAACATCTTGCGCGCCTCGGCAAAACACTTCTCGGCAATCGCCGAACGCGGTTCGGTCTTGCGCATCACCAGCCCCAGCGGCGCGAGCACGCTGGCGTCCGGCAGATTGATGAAAGCCAGGTGTTCGATCGGCTCTTGCAGACCGCTGTCCAGCGGCATGATCGAGCAGCAGAAACCCTGGTGAATCGCCTGCAACAGCTGATAGGTCGAATCGCTTTCCATGATCGGCTGCGGATTCAGCCCGCGACTGCGAAAACTCAGGTCGATGGATTTGCGGTAGTGCATGCCGGTGGTGATCATTCCCAGCGGCAGCTCGGCGGCGTCTTCCCAGCTCATTTCCGGGCCTTCGAAATGGAAATGGCGGGTGTCGTAGAGCAGGCCGACGCGGGTTTCGCCAATCTCGAAAAAATCGAAATAGTTCGGGTTGACGTGGTCCAGATAACACACGCCCAAATCCAGCTGATTGTTGCCCAGGCCTTCGATGATCTCGTCCGAACTCAGCGACGACAGGCTGTACTTCAGCTCCGGATAAATCCCGGACAAACCCTGAATGTAATTGACCGGATTGAAGTTGCTCAGCGGCACCAGACCCAGACGCAGGCTACCGACCAGTTGCCCCCGGCAGGCGGCGGCTTCGGCGAACAACCCGTCGTGGGCCGCCAGCAGCGTGCGGGCCCAGGCCAGTACGCGTTCGCCGGCCTGGGTGAAACCTTCGAAGCGCTGACCGCGATTGACCAGCACCAGATCCAGCTCGTCTTCCAGGTTGCGCAGGCGCATCGACAGGGTCGGCTGAGTGATGTGACAGCGCGCGGCGGCCTGGCCGAAGTGGCGGGTTTCGTCCAGCGCGATCAGGAACTTGAGTTGTTTGATGTCCACGACGGCACCTGCTCGATAAGGAATTTTGATTGAGTATTGACGCAGATGCGTACGGCGCACGGAAAGCGCAGGGAGCGACGATCCCATCGACGGCTTTTTTCGTCCAATCGGCCGTGTTTAAGAGCTTATCGAGGGCTTCGATGACGCCCGGTTTCATTGGGCCGGACAGGGAATGAAGTGCTGGAAAAAATCACCGATAGAGCAGGTCGATAGTGTGGTTGGCCAGAGTGATTAGACAGTCCTCACAAGCGGCACTTAGGCTCGTCATCCATTGAATTGACGACGGTCGGAGAGTGCCATGAGTGTTAAATCGGATGCCTTGTTCGTTCCCCTGAATATTGCCGTGCTGACGGTCAGCGATACCCGCGACTACGCCAGCGACACCTCCGGCCAGTTGCTGGTCAGCCGCCTGCTGGAAGCCGGCCACACCTTGAGTGAACGCAACCTGCTCAAGGACGACCTGTACAAAATCCGCGCCCAGGTTGCACAGTGGATCGCCGACGACACCATTCAAGTGGTGCTGATCACCGGCGGCACCGGTTTCACGGGGCGTGACAGCACCCCGGAAGCCGTGGCTTGCCTGCTGGACAAGCAGATCGACGGCTTCGGCGAGCTGTTTCGCGCCATCTCGATTCTCGACATCGGCACCTCGACCGTGCAAAGCCGTGCGCTGGCCGGGCTGTCCAACGGCACGCTGGTGTGCTGCCTGCCGGGCTCCACCGGCGCGTGCCGCACCGCGTGGGAAGGCATCCTCGCCGAACAGCTGGATAACCGTCACCGCCCCTGCAACTTCGTTCCGCACCTCAAACCGGTGCAAGCCTGCGGGCCGCGCGGATGAGCAAGCCGGGATTGATGCCGGTCGAGGAGGCTCTCGACCAACTGTTGGCGATGGCCGATGAACGACGCCTGCCGGACAGCGAATCCGTGCCGCTCAATGACGCGCGCGGACGTGCGCTGGCCAGCGATCTGGTCGCCACCCTCGACCTGCCGCCATGGCCGAACAGTGCCATGGACGGCTACGCGTTGAACCTCGCCGACCTGCATCGCCAGCCGTTGAGCGTGTCGCAGCGGGTCTACGCCGGGCTGGCGCCGGACACCTTGTTGCCTGGCACCTGCGCACGAATCTTCACCGGCGCGCCGTTGCCCAATGGCGCCAATTGCGTGGAGATGCAGGAAAACGTCGAGGTGCAGGAAGACGGCCGCGTACGTTTCCTGCAACCGCTGAAGGCCGGTCAGAACATCCGCGCCCAAGGCCAGGAAAATCGCGTTGGCGACACCCTGCTGCGCGCCGGCAAACGCCTCGGCCCGTTCGAACTGGCTGTCGCCGCGGGGCAGGGCATGACTCATCTGCCGCTGGTTCGTCGCCCACGCGTGGCATTGCTGTCGACCGGTGATGAGCTGGTGGAACCGGGGCAGCCGCTGCGTCCCGGCAGCCTCTACAACAGCAACCGCACCTTGCTCGACCACTGGTTGCGCGAACTGGGTTGCGAAGTGATCGACGCCGGCATTCTTCCCGATCGCCCGGCGCAGACCCGGCTCAAACTCGAGCAACTGCAAGTGGCGGCCGATTTGATTCTGACCACCGGCGGCGTATCTGCCGGTGACGCCGATTGCCTCGGCCAGGTGCTGCGCGACAACGGCAAGCCGCTGCTGTGGAAACTGGCGATCAAGCCCGGCAAACCGCTGACGGTCGGCCATTTCGGCACGGTGCCGGTGATCGGTTTGCCGGGCAATCCGACTTCGGCACTGGTGACCTTCGGCCTGCTGGCGCGCCCGTATCTGCTGCGCATTCAAGGCGTGGAGGAGGTGATGCCGCTGAGCTTCACGGTCAACGCCGGCTTCGACTGGCCGAAACCCGGCAGCCGCCGCGAATACCTGCGGGTGCGTCTGGAAGGCGGGCGGGCGGCGCTTTATCCGAACCAGAGTTCCGGGGTTTTGCTCGGCGCAACCTGGGCCGACGGACTGGTGGAAATCCCCGAAAACAGCACCTTGCAGATGGGTGATCCGTTGCGTTTCATTCCGTTCAGCGAGCTGTTCTGAGCGCGATCAACAATCTGTCGGAGACTGGGGGCAGCTACCGGGTCAATTTCAGTCGTTCGTGCCACTGGGCGATGGATTCTTCCGGGTAGACCTCGAATTGCTGATCTTTCGCGCTGGCCTGGACTTCGACCCACGGCGCTTTCGAGCCTAGCATCAGATGAGTGTGTTCCGGCGGTACCGGCAACGGCGTGTCGATGGCCGAGGCGAACGGGTGGATCAGCTCCGGCCACTCCGGGCTGAACAGCCATAGACCGCTGCCGCACAGCGAGCAGAAGTGCCGTTCGGCGGTGCTGCGGTGGGCGCGGGCATCGCCTTCGTCTTTCATTTTCGCGTGGTAAATCGTGATGTGTTTGCGCCCGCGCATCTTGAGGCTGGCCGCGTCGCCGCCGAGGTTGATGGCAAAGCCGCCACCGCCCTGGGTCTTGCGGCAGATCGAGCAGTAGCAGCGTTGATAAGGGTAGGGGTGGGCGCTGTCGAGGGTGAATGAAACCGCGCCGCAGTGGCAGGAGCCTTCGAGGTGCATGAGTGGCCTCCGGATTTTTTGTCGGTGCGGTTCAGCCTAGAAGAGATGTCGCGCCTGTGCCGCCGCTATCGCGAGCTTGCTCGCGATGAACGATAAAGCGGTACAACTGGACGCCCACGAATCCGAAGGTCAGCATGTCCGCAAAAAAGGGACCCCAACCCATGCGCCGACTACCTTCCCTGGCCGCCCTGCGGACCTTCGAATGCGCCGCCCGCCACGCGCATTTCGGCCGTGCCGCCGCCGAACTGTGCGTCACCGACAGCGCCGTCAGCCACCAGATCCGCCAGCTCGAAGAGCAACTGGGCGTGTCGCTGTTCATCCGCGAAGGCCGGCAGATTCGCCCGACCATCGCCGCCGGGCGCTTGATGCAGAGCCTGCAACAGGCCTTTGAGCTGATCGGCGATGCCTGCGATGAATTGCGCGATCCGTCCTCGCTCGCCGTGTTGCGGCTGGCGGTCACGGCGGAGCTGGCGCAGAAGTGGCTGATGAACCGTCTCACCGATTTCTACGCGCGCTATCCGCACATCACCTTGCACCTCTACGAACAACCGATCGACGCCACCGCGCCCGGTGAGGACATCGATCTGGCGATCACTTACGGCACCGGCCCGGTGGACAGCAGCGCGTACTTCGTCCGCCCGTTGCCGGCGTTGCAGTTCTTCCCGGTGTGCAGCCCCGGCCTGTTCAACCAGGGCACTCTGAAAACCCCGAAGGACCTGGCCCGCCATTGCCTGCTGCACGACGATCAGGACGGCAAGACCTGGACCGCGTGGCTTACCAGCCATGCTGGCGACTTGCGTCCGGAGCGTCAGTTGTATTTCGCCCACGCCGGGCTGGCGCTGGAGGCGGCGGCACAAGGGCAGGGCGTGGCGATGGGCGACAATCTCACGGCGCAGGAAGACTTGCAGAGCGGGCGTCTGGTGCGACCGTTCACCTCCAGCATGACCGCGCTGGGCCAATACGCGCTGGTTTGCGAGCGGGTGCGGCTCGAGCGTCCGGCGGTGGCGCAGATGCTGGAGTGGTTCAACGATCAGCTGGCGGATTGATGAGTTGAATTCAACTGTTCCGAAATAATCATCGTTGGCGACGTGACGGCCCACGACCGTAGCCTGAGGTCATTCCCATCCCGATGACGAGGTTTGACCATGGCACGTTTGCTCGACACCACCCCGAAACAGGACGGTTTCCGTCTGCCCGGCGAGTTTGAAGCCAAGTCCGGTTGCTGGCTCGGCTGGCCGGAGCGCACCGATGTCTGGCGCAACGGCGCCAAGCCTGCGCAGAAAGTCTGGGTGCAGATCGTGACAGCGATCTCCCACAGCGAACCGGTGACGGTGTGCGCCTCGGCGGCCCAGTTCGCCACCGCCCGCCGCCAGTTGCCGCCGCAGGTGCGGGTGGTGGAGATGACCTGCAACGACACCTGGTTCCGCGACAGTGGCCCGTGCTTTGTGGTCAATGACCAGAGCGGTGAAGTGCGTGGTGTCGACTTCGAATTCAACGCCTACGGCGGCCTCGATGGCGGGCTCTACTACCCGTGGGACAAGGACGATCAGATCGCCAGCAAGATCCTCGAGATCGAACGCTTCGATCGTTATCGCGCGCCGTTGATTGCCGAACTTGGCGGCATTCAGAGCGACGGCCAAGGCAGCCTCCTCACCACCGAGCAATGCCTGCTCAATCGCAATCGCAACCAGCACCTGGGCAAGGACGAGGTGACCCGCCGCCTGACCGACTATCTCGGCGCCGAGCAAGTGATCTGGCTGCCGCGCGGTTGCAAGTTCGACGAAACCGACGGCCATGTCGACGACCTCGCGTGCTTCGTGCGCCCCGGCGAAGTGGTGCTGCAATGGACCGACAACCGCGACGACCCACAATGGGAAATCTATCAGGAGGCCTACGACATCCTGCGCAGCACCCGCGACAGCCGGGGCCGCGAGCTGATCGTGCACAAACTGCCGCAACCGGATGTGCTGGAGTGGACCGCCGAAGAAGCCGAAGGCCTCGACCAGCAGGACAGCACCCACACCCGTCAGGCCGGCACCAGAATCTGTGCGTCGTACATCAACTATTACGCAGGCAACAGCTCGATCGTGGTGCCGTTGTTCGGTGATCGCAACGATCAGGTGGCGCTGGCAACCCTCGCCGAACTGTTCCCGCAGCACAAGATCGTCGGCATCGAAAACTCCCGGGAAATCCTGCTCGGTGGCGGTAACGTCGCGTGCATCACCATGCCGCAATACGCCGGCCAGAAAAGAGGAGCCTGAGCATGGGCCTGCACAACCTGAGTAAAGCGTTATTGCTGGTGCTTGCACCCCTGTGTGTGCAGGCCGCCGAAACGGCGAAGCCGGTGGTCAACCTGTACATCTGGGGCGAGTACCTGGCCCCGGATACCCTGAAGAATTTCGAGGCGCAAACCGGGATTCGGGTGGTCGCCGATCACTTCGATTCGCTGGAAACCGTCGAGACCAAACTGCTCACCGGCCGCAGCGGCTACGACCTGGTGCTGACCGCCGGCCAGCACCTGTCACGGGCTATCGAGAGCGGCGCGATCCAGACCTTGAACAAGCAGCAGCTCCCGCACTTTGCCGGGGTCGGCGATGAGTTCCGTCAACACATGGCGGTGTTCGATCCGGGCAACCGCTACGCCGGCATCTACGCCTGGGGCACCACCGGTGTCGGCTATCAGGAAGAGGCCGTGAAGCAGCGTCTGCCGGACGCGCCGAGGGATAGCTGGGCGATGCTGTTCGATCCGGCAGTGGTGTCGAAATTCGCCGATTGCGGAGTGAGCCTGCTCAATGATCCGAACGAAGTGTTCGCCGCAGTCATGAAGTACATGGGTCTGGACATCAACCGCCAGAGTCTGGATGACCTGAAACTCGCCGAGCAGCAACTGGCGAAGATCCGCCCGTACATCCGCTACTTCGACAACGACCTGAACATCAGCGACCTGGCCAACGGCAACACCTGCGTGGCGATGTCGTGGAACGGCAACGTTGCCATCGCGGCTGGCCAGGCTGAAGCGGCGAAAAACCCCTTCAAGTTGAATTACCGGATCCCGAAGGAGGGCACGCTGATCTGGTTCGATGCCATGGTCATTCCCAAGGATGCACCGCATCCGGAGGCCGGGCTGGCACTGATGGATTACTTGATGACGCCTGAAGTGATTGCGCCGATTACTGACACCATTCACTACGCCAACGCGATCACGGCAGCGGACGGCTTGGTCGATCCGGCGATTCGCAACGATCCGGGGACTTATCCGCCGGCGGCGGTGAAGGCTTCGCTGTACAGCAAGAACGACAATGGCAAGGCGTTCAACCGGGCGTTGATCCGGGCCTTCAGCCGATTGAAGTCAGGGCTGTGAGCGGACGCCTGGAATCATCTTGAAGCGGTTTGGGCGTGGGTGTGCTGCGGGCAGTCTGATAGGTTTTTCGCCATGGATTTGAACCGGCAATGACGCCGGACGCCCTGTCAGTTGCTGATATCAGGCTCTGAGATGGCCCTCATTCAAGGAAGAAAACATGCCAATCAAACCGCCAACCAAGGGCAACGGCCCGGGTGATGTACACCTGAAACCTTCCCTCGATGCCGCTACGCCGGGCCCGGCCATCAGGCCCGGGGTCTCTGTTACCCCGCCCGCGCCGTCTGTGCACCCCGATGTCGTCAGCACGCCGAATGTCAGTGGTGGAGGGCGAGCCAGCCCGGTGCCATCGGTCAGCTTGCGCGATGCAATGCCAGTCATCGATTCGGGCCCGGGCCCCGAGCTTGGTCAACGTTCGTTGGACGCGTATCACGTCCCGGCAGCAGGCCGGCTGACCGACATCGATGCCGAAGGCTTCAGGTCTTTCAAGGGGCGTCAGTTTGCCGAATTACCAGGACAGGGCATTGTCCAGGTGGGCGCCGATCCGCAGACCGGTCTGTTCCGGGCCAGACTGCCCAGCGAAACCAACCCCTCCGGCCCGGTTCTGGAGCGCGACAGCGACGGCCGGGTCTGGCACCCGCTTGAGGAGTTTGCCACGGAGCGCTACCGCATCCCCGATCCGCGCACTGATGCCGACGCGACGCTGGAAAACGTGTCTCGCCCGGAGGGCGATGAAGGACGGCCGCGCCACGACTCTTCCGATGACGAGTTCGAGCTGGCTTCGGAATCCATGCCGATCAAGCCCTTCACCGAAAAGGAACTCGACACCATGCGCCAGGAGGTTTGCTATTCGTTGCGGGGAAATCGCCTCGGTACCTACGACCGCGCCAACAATGGTAAATACCCGTTGCGCGATACCTTTGGCAGGCCGGTGCGGATCCGCAAACTGGAAACCCTGGCCACCCTGACCACGGGTGAGCGATTTCGCTCGGGGCCGATCAAGCCTTACATCCAGTTTGAAGGCTATGAAAACGTGGCTAGGCTCTATGAAGAAAATCTCGAACTGCGCATTTTTACCGAGGCCGACGTGAAGGTTCCGGGCGAAAAAGCCCTCATCGGACAAAACATGGTGGTCGCCAACCGGCGCATCGCCAAAGGCGAAGCGCTGGGCCTTTATGGCGGAACACTCAGCCCGCTGCGCCTGATAAGGCGCGAAGAGCAGACATTCACCATGCTGGCGGGCGTGTACTTGCGTTACGGACCGGGCAAGTTCATTGAAGAGCCGGTAGTGGTCATCGGCGACAACATCATTTCGCGAATCAACACGAACTTTGAATACGACGCCTCGGGCAAGCCGGTTCGTCAAGCGCCGGACGGCTACAACGTTCAGACCGTTGGTTTCAAGGTCGAAGCGGACATTCTGATCGGTGACCGGCTGGTCAACCGGCCATACGTCCTGAACGCGATGTTTGCCTCACAGGATATTCCGGCAGGAACCGAGTTGCGTTGGAACTACAGCTACTCGGACAAGGAAATAAAAATGATTTTCCCGTAAGAACTGGCGGGGGATTGCACCTGAATACGCTTGTCCAGCCTTCCCGAGATTGCGGGAGGATCAGGCTGAAACCGCTTTTGGCACCCGCCACAAATACCAGGCCGCCACTGTGCGAAACGGGCGCCACGCCAACCCGATATCGATCATCTGCTTGCGCGTCGGCTGCACCTCCAGCCCCTTCAATCGCCGATAACCCTCGCGCACGCCAAAGTCATCGGCCGGCAGAATATCCGGTCGCTCCAGGCTGTAGATCAACAGCATTTCTACCGTCCAGCGCCCAACCCCGCGCAGGTTGACCAAGCGCTCGATCAGCGCTTCATCCTCCATCACCAGTGCCGTGGCGTAATCCGGCACCACGCCGTCCAGGGTCGCCTGAGCAATCCCCTGAATCGTCGCAATCTTGCCCGCCGAAAACCCGCAACTGCGCAGCCGTTCGAAGTCTGTCGCCAGAATCTGCTCGGGACGTGGAAACGTCTGTTCGGGAAACAACCCCACCAGCCGACCGACAATTGCATCCCCGGCCTTGGCGTGCAGTTGCTGATAGGCGATGGCCCGCACCAGCGATTCATAGGGATCACGCGCCGGGTGCGGCCGATGCAGACATGGGCCGACCGCAGCGATATGGCGTTGCCAGTCGGTGTCGAGGCTGGCCAGAAACGCGCTGGCCGGTTGGTAGGGATCGGGTATCGGCAACGTCAGTGATCCATTGATTTGAAAGCCGGGAAGGCGTGAGTGTCGGTGTGTCAGAACGCCAAAGGTTGCGTCAGTTGCACGGCGGCATTTTCCAGCCGGAGCAGAAACGCCTTGCGCGGTTGCCCGCCACCATAACCGGTCAGCGAGCCGTCCGCACCGATCACCCGGTGGCATGGCACCACGATCGACAGCCGATTGTGCCCGTTGGCCAGGCCCACGGCGCGACTGGCGCCGGGCTTGCCCAGCCGGGCGGCGATGGCACCGTAGGTACTGGTGTGGCCGTAGGGGATTAGTCGCAGTTGGGCCCAGACCTGACGGGCAAACTCGCTGCCGGGCAGGTGCAAGGGCACGCTGAATTCGTTCAGCTTGCCGGCGAAGTACAGCGCCAGTTCGTTTTCGATCTGCTGCAAATGTGCGTTGTGTCCCGGTGCGACCACGTAGCCGTAGCGGTTCTGCAACTCCTCGACTTCCCTCGTCAGCGCCGGGCGGTCGAGAAACTCCAGCAACACCAGCCCACGCCGCTCGGCCATGGCGATCATCGGGCCCAACGGCGTTGTCAGACGGGTGAACAGCAGTGGTTCGCTGGCCGCTGCACGGCCCGGCGTGATGTGGAACGACTTCTGAAACGCATCGCGAAAACCGCTGAGGGATTCATAGCCGGAATCGAACGCGGCGTGGTCGATGGACGTGCCTTGCCTGATCCCGCCCAACGCCATGCCGAGCCGGCGGGTGCGCAGCCACGCATGGAAGGTCATGCCGAAATGCTGCTTGAACCAGCGCCGCAGCTTCAGCGGTTCGATGCCCTCGGCAAGCAATTGCGCATCGCTCCAGCGTAGTTCCGGATCGGCGTCGACGGCTTTCAACAGCCGTTGTATCCAGTCCGGGGCGATGGCGGCAGCGTCCAGCGGTTTGCAGCGCAGGCAGGCGCGATAACCGGCGGACAGGCAGTCGTCAGCGTGGGCGAAGAATTCGACGTTTTCCGGTTTCGGCTTGCGCGCCGTGCAGGTAGGGCGGCAAAAAATCCCGGTGGTTTTCACCGCCGTGAAGAACACGCCTTCATAGGCAGTGTCGCTTGCGAGCATGGCGCGAACCATTTCGGCGTGAGGGGGCAGGGCAGCGGTCTGTATGTTCATGGGCCGAGGATAAAACCAGTTATTCGATGGCTCCACCGAAAAATCGACAGTGAATTTTCGGGCCGCTGCACTACAGTGATCGGGTCGCTACAACTCGGGAAATGAAGGTATGCCACCGTTCACGATTCAACACATCGATCACATCGTGCTGCGCGTTGCCGATCTGCAACGCAGCATTGATTTCTACGGCCGGGTCTTCGGCGCCGAAGTGGTCAAGCGCAACGAAAAGTTCGGTCTGGTGCATTTGCGCGCCGGCACGTCGATGATCGACCTGGTCGACCTCGACGGCGAAATCGGCCGCAAGGGCGGCGCCGCTGCAGGCAGCGAACGGCGCAATGTCGATCATTTCTGCCTGCGCATCGAACCGTTCGATGAAGCGGCGCTGGTCAGCCATCTGCAGTCCTGTGGCTTGAGCGTCGACAAGGCCGCCACCCGTTTTGGCGCCGAGGGCAACGGCCTGTCGCTGTACTGCTTCGACCCGGACGGCAATCAGGTCGAACTCAAAGGCCCGTCCGAAGCTTAGGCCCGTTTGGCCATCAGCAACACCGAAGCCGCCGCCGACAACAGCCCCGCGCAGCAGCGATTGAAAATCCGCTTGCCGCGCGGCTCGGCGAACCAGCGGCGCATGTGCAGGCCCATGTAGGCGTAGGCGCTGATGGCGATCCATTCCAGCAGCAGGAACAGCACGCCAAGCAGCGTGAACTGCGGAGTGATGGCGCGGGTCGGGTCGACGAATTGCGGCAGGAATGCGGTGAAGATGAGGATTGCCTTGGGATTGCCCGCTGCCACCAAAAACTCCTGACGTGCCAGGGCCAGAAGCCCGTTCGCCGGCGCCGCAATGGCGTCTTCGGCGGCAGGCATAGCCCGCCACAACTGCCACGCCAGATACAGCAGATACCCCGCGCCAACAATCTTGATCCCGTAGAACAACAGTTCCGACGTTTGCAGCACCACCGCCAGCCCCGCCGCCGCGAGGGCGATCATCCCGGCGAACGCCAGCAACCGGCCGATACCGGCAACGCAGGCGCGACGATAGCCGTAGCGAGTGGCGTTGCTGACCGACAACAGGTTGTTCGGCCCCGGCGCCATGTTCAAGGCGAAACAGGCGGGCAGAAACAGGGAGAGGGTGGCGAGATCCATGGGGCGGGCTCCGGTGACGGGAGCGCTATTTTTATCATGTGCGCGAGTGAGGCCGAACCGTACAGTCAGGCAGCAGAGTCGCGGTACAGCGATGGACGGGCGTGAATCCATTCGAACTTTCTACCGTACCGTCAACTCTGAAACCGTTACAGGGTGATAAATCTGCCAGAAAAAACCATCTGATGGGTCAGAAAGGACAATTGCCGTGTAAGCTTTCACGCCAAGCTTTTCCATTCCCCCATGGCCGCAGGCGGCCCACTGTACGAGCGACTACATGCAAGCAAAGGCTCGCGAGGTTCATGTGCCACCGGTGTTGCAAGATCTGCGCGCTGGCACGGCCGAACTGCACATTGCGCTGGAAAAACGCCTTCCTTTTTTCTCCGACACCCTTGATCTGCAAGCTTTCGAGCGACTGATGCGCGCCTATTACGGCTTCTACCAGCCACTGGAAAGCGCATTGCAGGACAGTGGCCAACTCCCCGCCGATTTCGATCTGGTTTCGCGCCTCAAAACGCCGACGCTGAAACGCGATCTGCACGCGCTGGGCGCAAGTGACGGGGACTTTTCGCTGTGCCGCCAGTTGCCCGCCATCGACTCCACCGCCGCCTGCCTGGGCGTGCTGTACGTGCTGGAAGGCGCGACGCTCGGCGGTCAGATTCTGCGCCGGGAAATCGCCACACGGCTTAATCTGGGCGCGAACAACGGCGCGGCGTTTCTGGATATCTACGGTGCTGCCACCGGCCGACGCTGGCGCAACTTCATCGAATACCTGGGCAGCCGCCCGATGGACGCCGACGAGCGTGAGGCCGTTGTAGCGGCTGCCCACACGACATTCAGCTGTTTCGAGCGCTGGCTCGAAAGCCAGGAGGTTCTGGTATGACCCCGCAAGACAAAGAAGCCTTTGAAGAGTTGCTGGCCAACTGCGCCGACGAGCCGATCCGCTTTCCCGGCGCGATCCAGCCGCACGGTCTGCTGCTGACCCTGAGCGAGCCGGAGCTTTCGATTATCCAGATCAGCGCCAACGTCGAGACCTTGCTCGCGCGCCCGGCGCAAGAGCTGATCGGCCAGCCATTGCAAAGCCTGATCGGTGATGCCCACGCCGCGCAGGTTCGCGAAGCGTTGCAGCAACCGGCCTGGGCCGATGCGCCGCCGCTGCACTTTCGCCTTAATGGCACGGCGTTCGAAGGTTTGCTGCACCGGCATCAGGATGTGCTGATCCTGGAGCTGGAAATCCACGTCGAAAACTTCCAGCCGCGCAACGTCGCCGGTACTGAAACCCACCTGGGGCGGATGCTCGCACGTTTGCAAAAAGCCCAGAGCCTGCAGGCGCTGTACGACATCAGCGTCAAGGAAATCCAGGCCATGACCGGTTACGACCGGGTGCTGATCTATCGCTTCGAAGAGGAGGGCCACGGCCAGGTCATCGCCGAAGCGTCCGATCCGTCGATGGAAGTTTTCAACGGGTTGTTCTTCCCGGCCTCGGACATCCCCGAGCAGGCTCGGGAGCTGTATCGCACCAACTGGTTGCGGATCATCCCGAACGCTGATTACCAACCAGTGCCGCTGGTCCCCAAGCTGCGCCCGGACACCCAGACCCCGCTGGACCTGAGCTTCGCCACCTTGCGCAGCGTGTCGCCGATCCACTGCCAGTACATGAAGAACATGGGCGTGCTGTCGTCGATGAGCATTTCCCTGCTCAAGGGCGACAAGCTCTGGGGCCTGATCAGTTGCGGCAATCGCCAGCCGCTGCATGTGCCGCACGAGTTGCGCACCGCGTGCCAGACCATCGGTCAGGTGCTGTCGTTGCAGATCAGTGCGATGGAAGCGCTGGAAGTCAGCCGGCAGCGCGAGGAAAAGGTCGAAGCGCTGGCGCTGCTCAATCAGGCGATGATCGACTCGCCACAAAATGTCTTCGATGGCCTGGCCAACCAGCCGCAGGTCCTGATGGCGCTGGCCAATGCCGGCGGCATCGCGATCATCGAAGACAAGCAATTGCACCGTTACGGCAATTGCCCGGAGCCGGAAGAGATTCGCGCGCTGCACAAATGGTTGCAGGAGCGCGGCGAGCCGGTGTTTGCCAGTCACCACCTGGCCAGTGTCTATCCGCCGGCCGCGCACTATCAGCAGGTCGCCAGCGGCGTGCTGGCCATGAGCCTGCCCAAACCGGTGGACAACGGCGTGCTGTGGTTCCGCCCGGAAGTCAAAGAGAACATCAACTGGAGCGGTGATCCACGCAAGCCGCTGGACCTGGAAAACTCCGACGCCGGCCTGCGCCTGCGGCCGCGTACCTCGTTCGAAATCTGGAAGGTCGAGATGGCCGGAATCTCCACCAAGTGGAGCCATGGCGATTTGTTTGCGGCCAACGACCTGCGTCGCTCGGCACTGGAAAACGACCTGGCCCGCCAGGTGTGCCGCGAGCAGGAAGCGGTGCGCGCGCGCGACGAGCTGGTGGCGGTGGTGTCCCACGATCTGCGCAACCCGATGACGGTCATTTCGATGCTGTGCGGCATGATGCAAAAGGCCTTCAGCTCCGACGGGCCGCACACTTCGCGGCGCATCTCGACCGCGATCGACACCATGCAGCAAGCCGCCGGGCGCATGAACACGCTGCTGGAAGACTTGCTCGACACCTCGAAAATCGACGCCGGGCGCTACACCATCGCGCCGCAGAAACTCGATGTCGCGCAGATGTTTGAAGAGGCTCAATCACTGCTTGCGCCGCTGGCGCTGGACAAAGACATCAGCATCTCGTTCGAGGCTGATCCCGACCTGAGCATTCATGCCGACCCCGAGCGGCTGTTTCAGGTGTTGTCGAATCTGGTCGGCAACGCGATCAAATTCACCCCGCGCCTGGGCACCGTCGATGTATATGCCAAATCGGTCGGCGACGATATCGTCTTCACGGTACGCGACAGCGGCGAAGGCATTCCCAAGGATCACTTGCCGCACGTGTTCGACCGTTACTGGACGGTAAAGGAAGGCAATCCGACCGGCACCGGGCTGGGGCTGTACATCACGCAGGGCATCGTCGAGGCCCATGGCGGGCAGATTGTTGCCGAGAGCGAGCCGGGGCAGGGCAGTGAGTTCCGTTTCACCGTGCCGCGTCTGGACTAATCAAGCGGATCGGCGTTTGGGGGCCTGCAACATGGCCACCCACTCGGCGGCGAATCGATGGCAATCGCCGGGCCAGCGCGCCGTCAGCAGTTGCCCGTCGCGCACCATAAATCCCGTTTGTGGTGCCTGCGCGCAATCTCGTTTGGCGACCAGCGGCCCGCGTATAAAGTCGGATTTGCTGGCCAGCGCGGTTTTCACTTCCGCTTCGACGGTCTGCTTGTAGGTGCGGTAGTAGCGCCCCAGCCAGGCAGCGGTCATCAGCCACGCCGGCAACTCCATGGTTGCCGCGAGCAACGCCGTGACCTTGCGCCCGAACAACACCGAACGCCCGGTATCGGGGTCGAGCGTGCGCGCCAGCAACAGCACGCCATGACACACCGCCGCCACGGGTTTTTCGGCTTTGAAAAATTGCAGTGTGATTTGCTGGGCCTGTTTGGATTCCAGCAGTGTGCGCATCCCTTTGGCATGTCCGCCGGGAATCAGCAGACCATCGAACCGGCTCGTGTCGACATCGGCATACGCCAGCGGCTGCCTGAACGCTTCGGATTCGATCATTTTCGCGTAACTGTCCAGATCGGCCTTGCGCGTCATCAGCAGCGAACTCAACGGGCCGAAGCCGACATCCACCAACCGTGGGTCGGCGTGGGCAGGCAAGCCTTGGGGCGTGGCAAAACGCACCTCAATGCCTGCATCACGCATCGCCTGCCAGGGCACGCTGCTTTCGGTGGGGTCGTAATCGGCGCAGGGCAACAGAATCAGAATCATCGAGGACAGACTTCCAGATCGTGAGTAATCGCATAGCCAGAGCGTAGTGGGTCTGCGCGAGCGGGGGGGTAATTTCCTTCAATACCGCCTGCTGTGCGCCGGCTACCGTGAGCGCCTTGTTCCTCGATTTGAAGCAGGTGTGCGATGAGTCTGATTGTGTCGATGGCGGCGTTTGCCCTGGCCGCGTCCATTACTCCGGGGCCGGTGAATATCGTGGCGTTGAGCTCGGGGGCGCAGTTCGGCTTTCGCGCCAGCCAGCGGCATGTAGCCGGAGCGACGCTGGGGTTTGTGCTGTTGCTGGTGTTGATGGGGCTTGGGCTGCATGAAGTGCTTGCGCTGTGGCCGTCGCTGACCCGCGTGGTGCAACTGGCCGGGGTGGCGTTTCTGCTGTTCATGGCCTGGAAACTGGCCACCGATGACGGACAGTTGAATGCCGGGGAATCAGGCAGAGCACCATCGATGCTCTACGGCGCAGTGATGCAATGGCTCAATCCCAAGGCCTGGCTGGCCTGCGTGGCGGGGATGGGCGCGTTTGTCGCCGATGGCGAGGCGCGGCTGGTGTGGCAGTTTGCGGCGGTGTATCTGGTGATCTGCTATCTGTCGGTGGGTTGCTGGGTGTACGCCGGGACGTTTTTGCGCGGCTATCTGCACAACCCGGCGGGGATGCGCTTGTTCAACCGGGTGATGGCGTTGCTGTTGGCTGTAAGTGCGGGGTATTTGCTGCTGCCCTGATCCGTACTCCGGCAAGTGGAGTACGGATCAGCTTGTAGTCAGATCAATCAGGCATCGTCAGAAAATGCCGTTGAGTTCCCGGAAAACGTGGGGCGGCATGGCCGTAAATCGGTTATTTCGCAGTTGGCTGATCGAATACAGCGCGCTGGCCGTACGACCGTTGCCGTCACCGAAGCCCTGAAAGCCGACTACCGCGCCCAATACCTGTTTATCAAAGTGCGGATGGCTTGGGTCCAGGGTTTTCAGATGTTGTTCGAGCAGCGCGAATCCGGTAGGGCTGCTGCCGTATTTGGTAGGGGCACCGGCATCGCGCACTTTGCCGAAAGCTTCCGGTACCAGTTTTCGATGAACCTCCCTGATCACGTTCGGGTCGTTCAGGGGGGCCTTGTTCGCGGTGTAATCGCGCAATACCCCAAGGACATTGTCGAAGTCGTTACCACTGGAGCTCGAGCCGTTCAACATCCACGCGGTGGCTCGTTGTGAAGGATCGGTATAGCCAAGGGGATTGAAGCTCGCTTCCGGCATCACGTCGTTGTACGGCGATTTGCCCAGATCCAGTTTCAGAATGTCTTGCTGATAGCCCTTCATGTATCGGGCTTTTCTGCTCTCGAGTTCGTAGAGGACAGCCAGTGTTTCGGTGTAACCCTGCACCGTGCTGCGCGCATCGTTGAGCTGGACGGGGTGGCCCTTGATGAATGCTTCTGTCAGTTCTTCCAAAGCCCCTCGACCGATCAGCGACTCCAGATCGCCTGCCTGTTTCGACTGGTAAGCGGATTCCTTCACGGCGTTGTTCGCGAGGTGGCGCCATTCTGTTTCAGTTGCCCCTTTGGGCAGCTTGAAATTCTTGTCGCTCAAACGCGTAACGACGTGTTGTACCGTTTCGATGGCATCGCTTTTGAGCAGTGCCCGAGCATGAGAAACCGTGTCCAGCGACATCCGCGCGTGCGCTGCCGAGCCGCTGTGATCAATGACTTTGAGCAGGTCATAACTGTTGGCGCCGGTCAGGTATCTCAGTTGCTGTTTCGCCTGGTGCGCAAGTGAGCGGGCACTTCCGCTCAATTTCGCAACACCTCGGCCGAGCAGTTTGCCACCGACCTTAAGCAGTTGCGGCAAACCGGATAACGGGTTGAACAGACTGAGGGCCGTGCTGGCCAGAACCCGCGAAGCCGACAGTAGTTTGCCGGCGATGCTCGCGGCTTTACTGGCGGCGGCAGCGATTGCCGCTGGCGCAGCGAAGAGGGTCATTGCGAGAACGGCGGCATCGACAATGCAGTCGAAAATTGCACCACCCTGTTTCTTCGGATCCCCTGAGGTCAGTCCTTCGACGCAGCTCTTGAAGGGGATGATCAGGTTAAGAATCATGTTGAAGATGGCCTCGGTCTTCTCGATCGCCTTCTCCCGTACCGTTTGTTGCAGACCCAGTTGGTGGATTTCCTGCTCGGTGATATACGGATTTTTTCTGGCGATCAGTGAACCCAGGTCTTTCACGCGTGCGGATCGGTACAGGGGTGTTTGATCGTCCCGGTTTTTATACGGGGCGGGGGCTTCAAACGCACCAATCTTGCGCACCTGGATTCTGGATTTGACGTTGGCCCTGGGGGTGACGTTTTGCAGGTAGGCCTGTAGATCAACGGGGGCTCTTTCGAGTTGCTTCTGATCGGTGAATCGAGTGTCGAGCTGGAAGACGCTTCCGGAAACCAGCGGATTGAAGAGTGTTTCCAGATCAGGGTTGTGCCGACACTCCATCCGCAGAGGAAACAGCTCAAAACACTTGATGGCGTAGCCATGCTGTACACAGAGAATGACGCCATAACGGCCGGTTTCTCCCGGGATGTAAGTGGCAGGGCTGAAGCCATAACGACCGGTGACTCTCGCCGGTTTGTAGTTCATCTGCTGAACGCAATAGATACCGATCGCTCCATCTTCAATAGACGCTGCATCTTCCGGAAACAGCTGTGAAATGGCGATCTGGATGTTGCGCGTCAGACCTTCGAGGACGGCGTCGAAATGACTGGCGGTCGCCGTTTCGTAAAGCTCGGCAACGGGAAACAGATCGGGCAGCCTCGCAAAGGATTTGTAGATACTGGTGCCTCTGATGCGATCCCAGTCCCGGGTGTGCAGTTCGTCACTCATGTAGAGATCCAGCACCGACACTTTGCGACCGGCGCCACCGCCACTGCCACGGTGTTTGACCAGCAGTTCATCGGGGTCGCATTCCGGTTCCCGGGACTTGAGTTCTTGCAGTGCGAGCTGTCTGCGATCAGGAAATGGCCTGGAAAAACGTTCGGTGGCTTCCAGCATTATGGCGACGTACTGGTCGTACTCGCGTATGGCGTGCTCGATGTCATCGGGCTTGAGATTGCCTTGCGCATCGCGTGTGATGAGGCCGTTCATCCAGGCCCAGGTCACCACCGGGTCCACCGATCCCTCCGCCTGCAATGACGCCAGTGGCGCGAGTGATTTAGTCGACTGGCTGAACCCCATCAAATGTTGATAGGTCATTTTGCGGCTGGCGCCGGGAACCAGCGCTTCAACCAGATGTATAGCCTGCGTAGCGATCACGCAGGCCGGTGTTCCCATCTGCAGGCTGGGCGGCCAGTCTGGAAAAAGGTACTCGGGGGCCATGCCTGCCAAAACCATTTGTGCCACCAGCGGCGCGAGTGGGGGGGCGACGTGCAGGTTCTTGATCAGATGCGCTTCCAGGTCGACCCGAATCCGGGAGGGGTGCTGTTTGAAGTAGCTTTTTGAATACAGATCGAAGCCGGCGAAGTGGGTATTGGCGATATTGAGCCCCGGGTCGAGGTCCAGCAAGATCACGGCAGCCGCCAGTTGTTCTGCCAGCTCAGTCGTTTGGTTTGTTGCTGCTGGTTCATCAAGCCAGCCCAATTTCGACAAGTAATATTGCCCGTGCCGGGACGCCGCACTTTCGAGCACTTGCTGCAGGCGATAGTCCGTGCTGGTTGTAGCGCCGTCGCCCGGTACGCTTTCAATCAGCACACGTCTGCCGAGGCCATTGATGATGGCTTCAGAACCCTGCCTGCAACTTTGTGTCAGATCAAGAATCATGACCCGCTTGTTTCCCACAAGTTTGAACGGCGACTCGTCGGGCGCGTCCAGAAGTTGCCAATAGTTTCCGAACTTCGGAGGCTCAGGCAATGTCGAGAAGTTCAACAGATCGAGCAAGTTGCGGGTGTCTTGTTCGGTATCCGGCACTTGCAGCCCGTTCAATCGCAGCCACTGGCCGACCGTGACTTCGTTTCCCGTAATGATCCACCCGCCAGTGAGTTCCGCGACCTTGGCCAGAAGTTCGAGGCTGTCGTCAAAGCTCGCCAGCCCTGCGACATCCGCGGTGATATCCCGGGGAGAAACAAAGGGGGTAGCGGGCCGGTCGTTGCTGGCGACCATGTTGCGGTAACTGAAGTAGAGACGTCCATGCTCGTCCAGCAGAAAAACCGCGTTGTCCGGAATCTTGCGTCGAGCGCGGACAAAGTGAAAATCCTCGTGGCGTAGAAGTATGGAAAGCGACACTTTACCGTTGCGATGAAGTCGGTCGAATGTGCTGTCTTCCACACACGGAACAAGGATTTCGTTGCATTTCCAGTCGAGGCGTTCAACGGCGTATTCATCGCTGATGAAGTTTGTAATGGTCTGAATTGTTTTTTTTTTTTGCAGTGCATTCGCCGAAACGGAGGCGTCGTTGTTTTGTGGAGACATTATTGAGCATCCATTTTCTACAGATGAATTTAATGTTTGGTTACGGTCGACGATTAGTTTAATCGTGGTGGTATGGCAACTAAGAGCCGAGACTAAGCGAACGCGGCAGGTTTTGTATTCGCGATTATTTTCCAAGTGTTTTCAGGGGTAATTTGGCGAGAGTCAGATCTGTTGTTTTTGCGGGGTGGCGAGTTGTTCGCGATAACTATGTATATCTGTCCAATTGTGTATTTCAGACTTTCCTTTGTGGTTTTTCCGCCGGCTGGAAATCGATGAAGACAAACCTGGGCACATGACCACTCGTCGCTACTGTCAAAGTTGACGGAAAAAATCGGAAAAAAGGCGAAAAAAGGGACGTACCAAAAAAGGGACGCATTTATTTACCAGTCCCCACTATGTAAACCCGCGCTTCCTTTCAACGGGGAGCGCGGGTTTTGTCGTTTTCGGGCCTACGGAAACCTTCGTTGAAGAGTGTTGAAGTTTATGTCCGCAAAGCCACGCAACCTTGCGCCTTTGCCTACGCATCCGCCAGAATCCGCCGGCTTGTGCGCCTTGAGGGTGGGCTCTATCGTTTCCGGGTCGCTGACGAATCAGCGATCGGATTTGACCGTCCGACTCAATCAAGGCGTGCCAGTGCCCAGGACCGGATTCAGAAGTCTTTCTGAACCTACGTGTCGCGGTGGCTGTGCGTGGGATACCTTCGGGTATGCCGGGTTCCTTGATTCCCGGTCGGTCAACCCGCGTACAGCTGCCACCTTTCGATTGACCGCGAACGGTAGCAGCTCCGTCTATCAAGGAGTTTTACCATGATCAAACCAACGCCAAACCCACCCGAAACCGACACCACTTCGCCCTACGAAACCCTCGACTCCAAGAAATTCCACGAAGCCGCCGACCGCGCCCTCGATCATTACCTCAATCCGCTGCTCCCCCGAAAACCACTCCTCAAACCCAATACCCGCTACCTCATCGCCCCCGGCATCCCGAACGAAGAACTATTGGCCGACGCCTGCGAAACCCTGACCTCGGCCAAAACCATGGCCAGCGATTTCGCGGGGATGATCGAGGCGCCGCAGCGGCATGTGCTGTTGGGCATCGGGCAGCTGATCATGCTGGCGGAACTGGCGGTGAATCGGGTGCTGGATAATCTGGATGTGGCGGCTGAGCCGCGTGTCTGAGTGCTGAAACCGAAACGGCCCATCGCGGGCCGTTTTGTTGTTATCCCCGATACTGCCCCGGCGTCGCCGCCAGATGCTGTTTGAACGCCCGTTGAAAGTGCGCCTGATCGGCAAACCCGGCCTCCAGCGCTACATCCGCAATCAACTGCCCGCGACGCAGACACTCACGCGCAAACTGAATGCGCTGGTTGACCAAAAACGCATGGGGCGTCATGCCGAAGTGCTGTTTGAAGGCGCGGATCAGATAGGACGGTGAGAGTTCTGCGGCGACGCAAATGTCGTCAAGGCTGAGCAGATCGGTGCAGTGCTGGCGGATGAAGTCGGCGGCGCGTTCAAGTTTGAAATTCGGTTCTCGCAACGGTGGCTCGATAGGGTTCAGACACAGTTGCAGGTCGCTGAAAAACTCCACCGCTGCACTCTGTTTGCGCAGTACGTCTTGCTGTTCGTCGACCAACACGGCGTACAACCCGTTCAAGTCGCGAAACAGGCGGGCGTCATTCAAATGGGTATCGGAAAACCGCCGAAACTCAAGTTCCCCACTGAAGCCCAGCTGATGCTGCAGATCCGTCAGCCACGGTGTTTCCACATACAACATCAAATACGACCACGGCTGATCGTCGATCGGGTTGCAGGCGTGCACGTCCCCGGGATTCATCAGCACCACGGTGCCGGCCGTCACTTCGAACGAGGATTGCTCATGCACGTAAGTGCTGCGCCCGGCGGTGATCGCGCCGATGGAAAAGTGCGCGTGGGAGTGCCGTGAATAGCAGACCTCACGCCCGTCGGCGATGGCCCGCGCTTCGATAAAGGGCAGGGCGTCGTCGCGCCAGAAGCGCGGGGCTTGTTCGGGGTTCTTGGTGGCAGCTTTCATTGTTGGGGTTCTCGGCAGACCAGTGCCCGAGTGTATTAGCTCTGGCCGGCGAAGGCTCGTTCCAGTTCGGCGATGTCGAGTTTTTTCATTCCGAGCATGGCCTGCATCGCCCGTTGCGCCTTGGTCTGGTCGGGATCGGTCATCATGTGCGTCAACGCTACCGGCACGATCTGCCACGACACGCCGAACTTGTCCTTGAGCCAGCCGCACTGTTGCGCTTCCACCGGCCCGCCGGCGCTGAGGTTGCCCCAGAAATGGTCGACCTCTTCCTGGGTCTGGCAATTGACTTGAAACGAAATCGCCTCATTGAACTTGAACATCGGCCCGCCATTGAGCCCGGTGAAGGTCTGGCCGTCGAGTTCGAAACTGACGGTCATCACCGAGCCTTCCGGGCGGCCGTGAAACTCCTGGCCGGCCTTGCCGTAGTGGGTGACGGTGGTGATTTTCGAGTGGTCGAAGATCGAGCAGTAAAACTTCGCCGCCGCTTCGGCCTGATCGTCGAACCACAGGCAGGGTGTGAGTTTTTGAAAGCGTTGCATGGCAGTCTTCCTCGGCAGGTTGGACACGCTGGATTAATAGCGTAGCCAGTCTGTGCTCGGCTGGCTGTGCCCCGGATCGATGGTTGGATGCAAGGAGGACGGGATGTAGTCGTATTGACCTTGTTGTTTGTCAAAACGACTGTTTTCGTCTGTGTCAAATTGACTCGTGTTTGCGCAACTGACTGATATTGCTGGGCGAATAATCTGGCACGCAAGTTGAAGTGTCTTGCGTACAAACCGATCCGCTCAGGAGTACGACAACATGTTCGCTTTCTTCGAGAATCCGCTGAACGTTCTGCACCTGTCGAGCAAAGTGCTCGTCGCCGGTCTGGTCATGTTGCTGGCGGGAATCTACGGCGCTTATCTGTATCAGGGCCACATGCCCATTGCGTTGCTGGTGGCGATGCATGCGATGACCATCGTCGGCCCGACGTTGATCAAGATTGGCTATGTGATGCGCCTGCTGTCGCAGTATCGGTTGGGCCAGTCACCCGCACTGGCGGTGGCCTGAGATGCGCAGACTCGCGGCGGCGCCAGTGTTCAGCCTTGGCTTTCGGCCGCTGTTTCTGGCCGGGACCGGATTCGCCGCTCTGACGGTGCTGATCTGGGGTCTGTGGCTTTACGGCCATTGGTTCGATCTGCAACCGACGGGCGGCATGCTCGCCTGGCATCGGCATGAAATGCCGTTTGGTTTTGCGGCGGCGATTGTTGGCGGATTCCTGTTGACTGCGGTGCCCAACTGGACCGGCATTCCCGGCGTACGCGGCGGGGCATTGATCGCGTTGGTGTCGGTCTGGCTGCTCGGGCGTGGTGCTTGGGTTTGCACTGGTGTTGATCGCGGCGGGTTGCCGGGTGTTGGTGGTGCCGTTTTCCAGCCTTGGCCTCGGCTTGTCCGTGGTGCTCTGGGGCGCGGGGTTCGGGCTGTTTTTACGGCATTACACCGGGATCCTGCTCTAGCCAAGGCTCTAGCGTTTTACCCGCGACGCTCGGCAATCATCAGCAATGACTGCGGCACCGGGCTTTGCGGATGCTGCGGCTCGCGCAGGTCGGTCAATTGCAGGCCGGCCATGTCCAGCGCATTCAGCCAACTGGACAAGGTGCGGAAATACCACGGCATCGGCGACCACTCGCCCTGGAACCCGTCGAAGGTTTCTTCCCGCCAGCCATCCTGATAATCACCGGCGGCCACCGCCCATGGATGCAGCGTCTGGATCACCAGCGCACCGCCCGGCGCGAGCAGGCCATTCATCGCCGCGAGCAGCGGGATGATGTCCTGATGCAGCAGGGAAAAGTTGGCGCAGATCAGGTCGTAGTCGCGGCCAATCTCGACTTTCGCCTCAACCAGATCTTCGTAACTGGCGACATGCACGGGTGATGAACCGGCCAACTGCGCAGCCTCGACCAGTGTCGCATCACCGTCCACGCCGACCGCCTCTAATCCTCGCTCGACCAGCGCCCGCAACAGCCAGCCTTCGCCGCATCCCAGATCGAGCACGCGCTCGGGCTGGCGTCCCATCACCGCCAGCAGAATGGCCTGATCGGTCACTTGCCGGCGACTCTCGATGGCGCCGCTGCGCACGGCTTCGGTCCAGGCCCGGGCGTTGTGGTGCCAGCTCTGGAGGAGGGTGGATTCAGGCGAGGACATGACAAACTCCGGGATCGCGGGATGCAGGCAAGGATAGGTCAGGTGTAGTCGACCAGTTGAATGCGGTTGCGCCCGGCGCGCTTGGATTCGTAGAGCGCGCTGTCACCTTGCTCGATCAACGCTGCGAGGCTGGCCGGCGGCTGATCGAACACCTTGGCGCCGATGCTCAGGGTGACGGCCTGCGGGGTGGTGTAGGTCTGGGTCGTCATCTGCTGAAACTGCTCACGTAGCGCACTGTCCAGCAGCATGATCTGTGCGTGGGATGCATCGCCCAGCAGCATCACGAATTCGTCACCGCCCAGCCGTGCCGCCAGCGCGCCTTTGGGCAGCACCGCGCGGATCATTTCGCTGAGGGCAATGAGCAACCGGTCGCCGGCGGTATGGCCATACAGGTCGTTTATCAGTTTGAAGTTGTCGATGTCGATCAGCAGCAGGGCGCCGGGGCGGGTGTTGGAGACTTCATCGAGCAGGCGCGGTGCACGGACCTCCAGGGCGCGACGGTTGTACAGCGCGGTCAGCGGATCCCGGGCGGCCAGTTCGGCGATCTGTTTTTCCCGACGATAGCGCTCGGTGCCGGTCATCGACAGCGCGATCAGCATGATCGCCATTGCGCCCTCGACCAGGGAAATCTGAATGATCTCGCCGCGCAGCGACGCCAGATCGATCAGCGTGCCGGGAATTACCGCGATGATCGCCTTGGTGAAATAGAACGTGCCGTGGATCAGCAGCACATAACGCAATTGCACCGCGCCGACGCTCAGCGAACTGCCATGCGGGCGCAGTAACAGGCTGGCCCGCAGCATCAACGCGGCCACCAGCAGCGAGTTGGCCATCAGCATGATCTTTGACCACGATGGACTTTCAGGTAACAGCAGCAACGCCAGCCACAGCAGGAACATCAAGTACCAGGCTCGCGACAACCGGCGCTGGGTAAACCGCGCGACCCCCAGCAGAAACAGCCAGTGCGCGACCACCAGCAAGCCGTTGGCGAACCAGATGCCGATCAGCGGATAACCGTTGGCGCGCAACAGGGCCAGGCTCGAACCGACGGTGATGGTGGCGAAACCGGCGCTCCAGAACAGCAGGGAGGGTTCGCGGATGCTGCGCCATTCGACCGCCAGATACAGGGCGGCCGCCGCGGCCAGGGCGGTGGAAATGGTGAGCATCGTGAGAGGATCGAGCGCCATGAAAGAACAGGTCTGCCTGAGTAGTATTAATGGGCCACGATTGTAAGCGTTCCCCCCATTGGGCTGCTATTTTCACTCACCGGATATTCCATTTTCAGACGAGGTGTCCCATGGACCGAGTGACCGGCGGTTGTCTGTGCGGCGAAGTGCGGATCGAGGCATCGGGGCGCCCCTACAGGGTTGGCGTTTGTCATTGTCTGGATTGCCGCAAACACCATGGCGCGCTGTTTGCCGCGTCGGCGATCTTTCCCGAGGACGCGGTGGCGATCAGCGGCGAAACCCGTGACTTTGCGGGGCGACATTTCTGTCCGCGCTGTGGCTCCTCGGTGTTCGGCCGCAGTGGCGATGAAGTCGAGGTCAATCTGGGTGTGCTGGATGCGCCGGATCAATTCCAGCCTGCCTATGAGCTGTGGACGGTGCGTCGCGAGTCGTGGCTGCCGGACTTTCCTTTGGCCCGACACTACGCGCGTGATCGCGAGGGAACGGGGCGAACTGAAGAGTAAGCGGGGTCAGGCTGGGCGACTGACCCCGGCCGATATGATCAGCCGCGAATAAAGGCCAGCAAATCCCCGTTGATCGTCGGCGCCTCGGTGGTCGGCATGCCGTGGGGGAAGCCCGGGTAGATCTTCAGCGTGCTGTTCTTCAGCAGCTTCGCCGAGAGTACGCCGGCGTTTTCGTACGGCACGATCTGGTCGTCATCGCCGTGCATCACCAGCACCGGGATCGAGATGCCTTTCAGGTCTTCGGTGAAGTCGGTCTGCGAGAACGCGACGATACCGTCGTAGTGAGCCTTGGCGCCGCCCATCATGCCCTGACGCCACCAGTTGAGAACCACCGCTTCCGAAGCCTTGGCCCCGGGCCGGTTGTAGCCATAGAACGGGCCGGCCGGCACGTCGTGGTAGAACTGCGAGCGATTGGCTGCCAGTTGCGCCTGAAGATCGTCGAATACCGACTTCGGCAAGCCGCCGGGATTGCTCTCGGTTTTCACCATCAGCGGCGGCACGGCGCTGATGATCGCGGCTTTGGATACCCGATCCTCGCCATGCCGGGCGATGTAATGAATGACTTCGCCACCACCGGTGGAGTGGCCGACGTGCACTGCTTTCTGCGTCCCCAGATGGTTGACCACCGCTGCCACGTCGTCGGCGTAATGATCCATGTCGTGGCCGTCCCAGACCTGGCTCGAACGCCCGTGGCCCCGTCGATCATGGGCCACGACCCGGAAGCCCTGAGCAAGGAAGAACAGCATCTGCGCATCCCAGTCATCCGCGCTCAGCGGCCAGCCGTGGTGGAAGTGGATGACCGGAGCGTCTTTCGGGCCCCAGTCCTTGTAGAAGATTTCGACGCCGTCTTTCGTTGTGACAAATCCCATGTTTGCGACTCCTGGAAATGCGGAACGTGACCCCGAAGGGAGTGATGACAAGCGTTATCAACTCTAGGATTGAAGTGCACTTCAAGGTCAAGCAAGTTCCGAACGGTCATTGCTGGAGTGAATGGTGGGTCATAGGCGTTGTGCGCTTGACCTTAAAGTTTGGTTGAACCTTAGAGTTCTTGCTCACCGGCCATTCGCCGGGTCAATCAGCGAGAGGGTCAGCGAACATGAACAAGCGCTTTACAGAGGTGGAATTCGGAACGCACAAGGTTGAAGTGCTGGAGGGCGGCTACTACGACCGATTCCGGATGAACCCCAACCTCGACGAAGTGGCCCGGGACAATGCAGCCGGCAACATCGACTTCTTCCGGCGCATTCCCAAGCTACAGGTCGCGTCGAGAGTCGGGCCGACCTGGGCGCCGAACTTCTATTACCGTTCCGGCAGCGTGCAGTTGCTGTTCCTGGCGCCGCTGGACCGTCTGCGCGCCACCTTGCCTGCGCCGCTTGAACCGCTGCGGGCGTTTCCCGGTTACGGACTGGTGGCGCTGACGTTTTTCTCCTATTCGGTTTGCGACAACGACCCGTACGACGAAGTCTCCGTGGCGATTGTCGTGCGTCGCCCCGGCGCCCGCGGCTCCCATGCGCGGGCACTGATGGACGCCATGCGCCGACGCAGTTTCACCGCCCATGTGCTGGCGCTGCCGGTGAACACCGAAATCGCCCGGGTGCGCGGCGTGCACGGCTATCAATTGCCCAAGTGGCGCGCCGACATCAACGTGAACATCGGCACCAGCGTCAGTGCCCACATCGACGGGCCCAAGGGCTTGCCGGACCTGGTGCTGAAAGCGCCGCTGCCAACCCTGAAAAACGTCACGCCGCAATCGCGCATGAGCACCGCCACCATGATTCATCAGGTCGATGGCCTGTGGCACCAGAGCGTGGTGCAGAGCAACACACTATCCTTTGCCCAACGCCTGTTTCCCCGCGATGTGCAGCTGGATCGCAACGGCGGCCCGCTGAGCCAGTTGCTCGATGGCCTCGGGGCTACGCGGATCCTGCGGCTGGACGTGATCAAGGACGCGCAGATCGTGCTGAACCTGCCGGTGCCGCTGACGGCGTTCGGTCAGGCCGGTGTTACCCAGAGAGAGGCTGCCAAATGACCCACCGTATCCTGCATGTCGTGACCAATGTCGCTCACTATGCCGATCCGACCGAACCCACCGGGCTGTGGTTGGGGGAGTTGACCCATGCCTGGCAGGTGTTCGCGGAAAAAGGCTTTGAGCAGCAACTGGTCAGCCCCAAGGGCGGGCAAAGTCCGTTGGAGCCACGGGCGCTGAAGTGGCCGATGCTCGACCGCTCGGCGAAGGCCTGGCTGAACGACCCCGCCAGCATGGCGCTACTGGCGAATACCGCCAGCCCGGAACAGATCGACAGCGCGGATTTCGACGCCATCTACTTCACCGGTGGCCATGCGGTGATGTGGGACTTTCCCGATGACCCCGGTCTGCAACGGCTGACCCGGGAGATCTTCGAGCGCGGCGGGATCGTTTCGTCGGTCTGCCATGGTTATTGCGGGTTGCTCAACACGCGACTATCGGACGGCAGCCTGCTGGTGGCGGGGCGCAAGGTCACCGGTTACTCGTGGATGGAAGAAGTGTTGGCTGGTGTCGCGAAAAAAGTACCGTACGACTCGGAACAACAGATGAAAGATCGCGGGGCACGCTACGAAAAGGCGTTTCTACCGTTCACGTCGAATGTGGTGACCGACGGCAAACTGGTAACCGGGCAGAACCCGCAATCGGCCAAGGCTACGGCGCAACGTGTTGCCGCGATGCTGTAGATCCATGACCGGTGGTCGCGGCAACTGGTCGTCGAGTCAAAATGCGCTTAGCTGAAAGGGATAAGCCGAGGCGCGCGCAGCCATCGAAAGCTGTAGCCGCGCCCTTCAGAACACCGTGAGTCTGAGGAAATCCCCGATGCTGACCTTGAACATCAATGGCAAGGATCAGGAGCTCGATGTCCCTGCGGACATGCCGTTGCTCTGGGTTCTGCGCGATGTCGCGCACCTGACCGGTACCAAATTCGGTTGCGGCATGGCCCAGTGCGGTGCTTGCACCGTGCATGTCGATGGCGCACCGCTGCGCTCGTGCATCACGCCGGCCACCGCCGTGGCCCACGGCCAGAAAATCCTCACCATCGAAGGTTTGTCCAGTGACGGTTCGCACCCGGTGCAGCAGGCCTGGGCCGAGCTGGACGTGGTGCAGTGCGGCTATTGCCAGTCCGGGCAGATCATGTCCGCCGCCGCGTTGCTGGCGAAAATCCCCAAACCCACCGACAGCGATATCGATCAGGCGCTCTCCGGCAACATCTGCCGCTGCGGCACGTATCCAAGAATCCGTGCGGCGGTCAAACGCGCCGCCGACATTGGTTGAGCGAGGGGAAGTGAGTGATGAACAGTCCTGTATCCCGTCGCGGATTTCTCAAGGGCAGCGCCGTGCTTGGCGGTGGTCTGGTGGTGGCGTTCGTGGTGCCCGGCGGCAACCGCTTTGCCACGGCAGCGGAAAATGAAGGCGAGGCCTTTGCGCCGAACGCATTCCTGCGGATTGCCCCGGACAACAGCGTCACGGTGCTGCTCGGCCATTCGGAAATGGGGCAGGGTATCTGGACCGGCCTGACCATGTTGATCGCCGAAGAACTGGACGCCGATTGGTCGAAGATTCGTGTCGAGCACTCTCCGGCGTCGGCAGCCGATTACGGCATGCCCGCGTTTGGCGGGATGCAGATCACCGGTGGGTCGACCTCGACCTGGATGGAGTTCGACCGCTACCGACTCGCGGGCGCTACGGCGCGGCAGATGTTGATCAAGGCCGCGGCCAAGCGTTTCAACGTGGCACCCTCGACGATCCGCACCGAGTCCGGCGTGGTGATTGCCGGTGACAACCGCGCCACCTACGGTGAACTGGCGGACGCCGCCGGGCAACTGCCGGTGCCGGATCCGAAGTCGATCACGTTCAAGGAAGCCAAGGACTGGAAGGTCATCGGCAAACCCACCAAACGCCTCGACACCCCGGAGAAAATCACTGGCCGCGCGAAGTTCGGCATGGACGTGCAGTTTGAGGGATTGATGACGGCGATGGTCGCGCGTGCCCCGGCGTTTGGCGCCGCGGTGAAATCCTTTGAAGGCGCTGAAGCGCTGGCGATCCCCGGCGTGCACAAAGTGGTGCAGGTGCCGACCGGTGTGGCGGTAGTCGCCGAGCATTACTGGGCGGCGAAACTCGGGCGCGATGCGCTGAAGGTCGATTGGGACCTTGGGCCTGGCGCTGACCTGAGCAGTGAAAAGCTGTTGGCGAGTTTCCGCAAACTGGCGGCCACGCCGGGCACCTCGGCGGCGCAGGCTGGCGATGCCAAAGGCAACTTCGGCAAGGCTGCGAAGAAAATCGACGTCGAATACAGCGTGCCGTACCTGGCCCATGCACCGATGGAACCGCTGAACTGCACGGTGAAGATCAGTGCCGACAAGTGCGAGATCTGGACCGGCACCCAGTTCCAGACGCTGGATCAGATGGTCGCCGGCAAAATTACCGGGCTTAAACCGGAGCAGGTCGAGATCCACACCGAGTTCCTCGGTGGCGGTTTCGGTCGCCGGGCCAACCCGACCTCGGACTTTGTCGCCGAAGCGGTGCAAGTGGCCAAGGCTGCCGCGATGCCGGTGAAAACCGTGTGGTCGCGTGAGGATGATATTCGTGGCGGTTATTACCGCTCGATGTTCCTGCATCAGGCGAAGATCGGCCTCGGCCCCGACGGCATGCCGCTGGCCTGGCAGCATGTGCTGGTCGGGCAGTCGATCATGGCCGGCACCATGCTCGAGAAAACCATGGTCAAGAATGGCGTCGACCAGACGTCGGTCGAAGGCGTTTCGGACAGCCCGTACATCAAGGGCCTGGCCCATCATCAGGTCGATCTGCATTCGCCGACCACCGGGATCAACGTGCTGTGGCTGCGTTCGGTGGGCCACAGCCACACCGCGTTTGTCGTGGAATCGCTGATCGATGAAATGGCCACGGCGGCGGGCAAGGATCCGGTGGAGTACCGACGAACGCTGCTCAAGGATCACGCCCGGCATCTCGGCGTGCTGAACCTGGCGGTGGAGAAGGCCAACTGGAAAGCGCCGCTGCCGGACGGTCATGCGCTGGGCGTGGCGGTGCATGAGTCGTTCGGCAGCTATGTGGCGCAGGTCGCCGAGGTGTCCCAGGACAATCTGGCGATCCGCGTGCATCGCGTGGTCTGCGCGGTGGACTGCGGAGTCGCGGTCAACCCGCAGAGCATCGCGGCGCAGATGGAGTCGTGCATCACTTTCGGCCTGGGCATGGCGCTGCACAGCAAACTGACGCTCAAGGACGGCCAGGTCGTGCAGTCCAACTATCACGACTATCAAGTGTTGCGGCTCAATGAAATGCCGGTGGTCGAGGTGCACATCGTGCCGAGCACCGACAAACCCGGCGGCATCGGCGAGGCCGGTGTGCCGCCGACCGCGCCGGCGGTGGCCAACGCGGTGTTCGCCCTGACCGGGCAGCGTTTGCGGGAACTGCCGCTGCAACTGTCGGGGGTGTGAGATGAAGCGACATCTGTTGTTGGGCACGGTGATGCTGGTCGGGCTGGGCGGTTACGCGTCGGACTTGTTTGCCGACGATCAGGAAGCCTTGAAAGCCTTCGGCACGGTGCAGAAAGTCTTCCAGAGCCCGCGTTGCCAGAACTGCCACATTCCCGGCGATTCACCGTTGCAGTTCGACGCCGGCATTCCCCACGCCATGAGCGTGGTGCGCGGCATGGACGGCAAGGGCGCGGCTGGTTTGCCTTGCGCCACCTGCCACGCCGAGAGCAATCCGCCGGCCAGTTACGGCCCTCACGCGCCACCCGGCGCGCCGCACTGGAGCCTGCCGCCCGCCGCCCACAAAATGGCCTGGATCGGTCTGCCGCCGGACCGCTTGTGCGCAATGATCAAGGACCGCGCCAGCAACGGCGACCGGGATTTCGCCGCACTGATCAAACACGTCAGCGAGGACAAACTGGTGCTCTGGGGCTGGAATCCCGGAGCAGGGCGCGCGCCGGTTCCGGTGCCGCACGATATCTTCGTGACCCAGTTCAAACTGTGGGCCGATGCGGGCGGGCCGTGTCCGGTGGTCGGCGGGTGAGAGGTTGAGTGATCGCTGATTCGGGCTACTCTCAACTGCATCGACGTCAAAGGAGTGTGTGATGCTGGTACCCGGCAAACCCGCCAATGAAGCTGTCCGTATTCAAGCGTTGCAGGACCTGAAACTGCTCGACACCGCACCGGAAGAGCGCTTCGACCGGCTGACGCGACTGGCCAAGCGCCTGTTCAATGTGCCGATCGCACTGGTCACGCTGGTGGATAAGGAGCGGCAATGGTTCAAGTCCTGCGTGGGTCTGGACACGACCGAAACGCCGCGCTCGGTTTCATTCTGCGGTCATGCGATTCTCAGGGACGAGCTCATGCTGGTGCCTGACGCCCGAGAGGACGACCGTTTCCACGACAACCCGTTGGTTACCGGGGAACCAAACATCCGGTTCTACGCCGGTTATCCGCTGACCGTGCCCAACGGCAACAAGATGGGCACCTTGTGCCTGATCGACACCAAACCCCGCGATCTTGACGATGAGGAACGCGCCTTGTTGCGCGATCTGGCCGGCATGGCCGAACAGGAACTGATGGCCGTGCAGATGGCGAGCATGGATGAGCTGACGCTGCTGTCCAACCGTCGTGGCTTCAAGATGCTGGCCCAGCATGCGCTCGACGCCTGCGCACGCCTGGAAAAACCGGCGACGCTGCTGTTTTTCGATCTCAATGACTTCAAACAGATCAACGATCTTTATGGGCATGCCGAGGGCGACAGCGCGCTGAAGAACTTCGCCGATGTGCTGCGCATCGCCTTTCGCGAGAGTGATGTGGTCGGGCGCCTGGGTGGCGATGAATTCGTGGCGCTGCTGACCGGCTCAAGTCACGTGGAAACCACCCGGATCATGGCGCGGCTCAAGGACATTCTCGAAGAGCGCAATGCCACATTGCACCGGGGTTACGCGATTCGCTTCAGTGTCGGCCAGATCGAATACGACCCGCGACGGCATGAAACGGTAGACAAGTTGCTGGCGGATGCGGATGCAGCGATGTATGAGCACAAGCAGGCATTGAAGCGTTGTTAGTGCGGGCCTCTTCGCCAGCCGGCTCGCTGCCACCCGGATTGTGGGAGCAAGCCTGCTGGCGAGGCGTCTTTGAAGACGCTGCTATTTGGCAAACAACTGCCCGATATCCTTGAACGCCTTGAACTCCAGCGCATTGCCGCATGGGTCAAACAGAAACATCGTCGCCTGTTCTCCCACCTGACCCTGAAAGCGAATGCCGGGCTCAATCACGAACCGCGTGCCCAGTGATTTCAGACGCTCGGCCAGGGCGTGCCATTCCTTCATGCCCAGCACCACACCGAAATGCGGCACCGGCACGTCATGCCCGTCCACGGCGTTGGTGTGGGCGGCTTCCTGTGAGGCGTTTTTCGGCGCCAGGTGAATCACCAGTTGATGACCGAAGAAATTGAAGTCGACCCAGTGATCGCTGGAACGACCTTCCTCCAGGCCGAACACTTCACTGTAAAAGTGCCGGGCGGCTTCGAGGTCGTATACGGGAATGGCCAGATGGAAGGGGCTGAGTGGCATGGGCTGGTCTCGATCAGCGATTGGGATGGGTTGAGTCTAACGCTGTGCATTTCGATTGAAAGACGATAGTTTTTGCGCCGAGCTCAAATTATTTCGATCAATCGAGGTGTCCATGCTGCGTGAATTAAGAACCTTTCTGGCAGTGGCGCAGCACGGCACCTTTGCCTCGGCGGGCCTGCATGTCGGCCTGACCCAATCGGCGGTCAGTGCGCAGATTCGCAATCTGGAACAGGCGCTGGGGGTAAAACTGTTCGATCGCACCGGGCGGCAGGCGATCCTCAATCCGGCCGGACAGCGCGCGGTGCCGATGGCGAAGGAAATGCTCGCCACTTTCAGCCGCATGGCGATCAGTGAAGACGCCAGCGAGTTTCGCGGCGAGCTGAGAATCGGTGCCGTGGCCACCGCACAGACCGGGTTGTTGCCTCAGGCCTTGCTGCGTTTACGCCAGCAGGCGCCGGGCGTGGAGCCGAAGCTGGTGCCGGGTGTGTCGTTGAACCTGTTGAGCCAGGTGGATGCCGGGGAAGTCGATCTGGCGATCATGATCAAGCCGCCGTTCGAATTGCCCAAGGAGTTGTCGGCGCAGGTGATCCGGCGCGAGCCGTTTGTGCTGATCGTGCCGCCCGACGTCGAGGGCGACGATCCGCTGCAATTGCTCGCAGAACAGCCGCACGTCCGCTATGACCGTAATTCGTTTGGCGGAAGGCTGGTGACGCGATTTCTGCGAGAGCAGCGGATAGACGTTCACGTAGCGCTGGAGCTGGATGAGCTGGAAGCGATCGTGAAGATGGTCGAGTGCGGGCTCGGGGTTTCGTTGCTGCCCAGAGCCGGGCTATGGCTGGAGCATCCGCTGAAGGTGAGGGTGATCGAACTGGGAGAACTGACGTTTCATCGGGAGATGGTGGTTTTGCAGCGCTACAGTCAGCGTTCTCAACCGATTCAACAGATGTTTGCCCGTTGCCTGGAATCGCAGGCATGAAAAAGCCCGCCTGAACAGGCGGGCTTTTTATCGGCAGCGCGAAGATTACTCTTCGATGTTGCCCATGGCGGTGGTGTTGAAGCCGCCGTCCACGTAGGTGATTTCACCGCTGATGCCGGACGCCAGGTCCGAGCACAGGAAGGCGCCGACGTTGCCGACTTCTTCGATGGTGACGTTGCGACGCAGCGGGGTCTGCGCTTCGTTGGCGGCCAGCATCTTGCGGAAGCTCTTGATGCCGGAAGCGGCCAGGGTGCGGATCGGGCCGGCCGATACGCAGTTGACGCGAGTGCCTTCCGGGCCCAGGGAGCCGGCCAGGTAGCGCACGCCGGCTTCCAGCGAAGCCTTGGCCATGCCCATGACGTTGTAGTTCGGCATGGTGCGCTCGGCGCCCAGGTAGGACAGGGTCAGCAGGCTGCCGTTGCGGCCCTTCATCATTTCGCGACCAGCCTTGGCCAGCGCGACGAAGCTGTAGGCGCTGATGTCGTGGGAGATGCGATAGCCTTCACGGGTGGTGACTTCGGTGAAGTCGCCGTCCAGTTGGTCGCCCGGGGCGAAGCCGACGGAGTGCACGATGCAGTCCAGGCCGTCCCACTTCTTGCTCAGCTCTTCGAAGACCTTGGCGATTTCTTCATCGCTGGCCACGTCGCACGGGAAGCACAGCTCAGGGCTCGAACCCCAGCCCTGTGCGAACTCTTCGACGCGACCTTTCAGTTTTTCGTTCTGATAAGTGAAGGCAAGCTCAGCGCCCTCGCGATGCATGGCGGCAGCGATGCCGGATGCGATGGACAGCTTGCTGGCGACACCGACGATCAGTACGCGCTTACCGGCGAGAAAACCCATGTGTTGCTCCTCTTTCAGGTTATTGCGCAGTGGCTGGTGCCAGGAAAGCGGCCTCCAGCAACTGCTGTGTATACGGATGTTGGGGGGCGGCAAAGATACTTTGCGCGTCTCCCTGTTCGACCACTTGGCCATGCTTGACCACCATCAGCTGGTGGCTCAGCGCTTTCACAACAGCCAGGTCATGGCTGATGAACAAATACGTCAGGTTGTACTTGGCTTGCAGTGAACGCAACAACTCCACCACTTGCCGCTGCACCGTCCGGTCGAGGGCCGAAGTCGGCTCGTCCAGCAGGATCAGCGCCGGTTTGAGCACCAAGGCCCGGGCTATGGCAATTCGCTGCCGTTGCCCACCGGAAAATTCGTGGGGGTAGCGGTGCCGGGTTTCCGGATCCAGACCTACCTCCTTCAATGCCGCAATAATTGCCGCTTCCTGCTCGGCGGCGGTGCCCATCCTGTGGATCCGCAAACCCTCGCCAACGATGTCGCTCACGCACATCCGCGGGCTCAGGCTGCCAAACGGGTCCTGAAACACCACCTGCATCTCCCGGCGCAACGGCCGGACTTCGCTTTGCGTCAGGCAATCCAGCTGTTTGCCCTCAAAACGGATCGCACCCTGGCTGCCGATCAACCGCAGGATCGCCAGACCCAGGGTGGATTTACCGGAACCGCTTTCTCCCACAATCCCCAGGGTCTGACCCTGAGGCAAGCTGAAATTGATGCCGTCCACTGCCTTGACGTGATCCACCGTGCGCTTGAGCAGGCCTTTCCTGATCGGGAACCAGACTTTCAAGTCCTCGACCTCAAGCAGCGGCGCCCCGATTTTATTGCTTGCCGGGCCTCCGCTGGGCTCCGCGCCAAGCAGTTCCCGAGTGTACGGATGCTGCGGCGAACGGAACAGCTCTTCGCACGATGCCTGTTCGACGATGCAACCGCGCTGCATGACACATACACGATGCGCAATTCTTCGCACGAGGTTCAAATCGTGACTGATCAGTAACAGCGCCATGCCCAATCGGGCCTGCAATTGCTTGAGCAGGTCGAGGATTTTCAGCTGAACGGTCACGTCCAGCGCGGTGGTCGGTTCGTCGGCGATCAGCAGTTCCGGCTCGTTGGCCAGGGCCATTGCGATCATCACCCGCTGGCGCTGGCCGCCGGACAATTCGTGGGGCAGGGCCTTGAGGCGCTTGTGCGGCTCGGGGATGCCGACCATTTCCAGCAGCTCGAGCGTGCGCTTGGTCGCGACCTTGCCGGTCAGGCCCTTGTGGATGCCCAGCACCTCGTTGATCTGCTTTTCGATCGAGTGCAGCGGGTTGAGCGAGGTCATCGGCTCCTGAAAGATCATTGCGATCCGGTTGCCGCGAATGTGACGGATGGTCTTTTCGCTCAGCCCCAACAGGTTTTGCCCGGAATAGTTGATGCTGCCGGACGGATGTCGCGCCAGCGGGTAGGGCAGCAGGCGCAGGATCGAATGTGCCGTCACCGACTTGCCCGAGCCAGACTCGCCGACCAGCGCCAGGGTTTCGCCGCGCTTGATGTCGAAACTCACGCCCTCGACCACCCGTTGCACGCGATCGCCGAGGCCGAATTCGACGGCGAGGTCGCGGATTTCGATCAGATTGTCCTGATTCATGTCACTTCCTCGGGTCGAAGGCATCGCGAGCGGACTCGCCGATGAACACCAGCAAACTCAACATCAGCGCCAGCACCGCAAACGCACTCATGCCCAGCCATGGCGCCTGCAGGTTAGATTTGCCCTGGGCGACCAGTTCTCCCAGCGACGGACTGCCGGCCGGCAAGCCGAAACCGAGGAAGTCCAGGGCGGTGAGGGTGCCGATGGCGCCGGTCAGGATGAACGGCATGAAAGTCATGGTCGAGACCATGGCGTTGGGCAGGATGTGGCGGAACATGATCGCGCCGTTCTGCATGCCCAGCGCTCGGGCCGCGCGCACGTACTCGAGGTTGCGCCCGCGCAGGAACTCGGCGCGCACCACATCCACCAGGCTCATCCACGAGAACAACAGCATTATGCCCAGCAGCCACCAGAAGTTCGGCTGGACGAAACTGGCGAGAATGATCAGCAGATACAGCACCGGCAAGCCCGACCAGATCTCCAGGAAGCGCTGGCCGGCCAGATCGACCCAGCCACCATAGAAACCCTGCAAGGCGCCGGCAATGACGCCGATGATCGAGCTGAGCACGGTCAGGGTCAGGGCGAACAGCACGGAGATACGGAAGCCGTAGATCACCCGCGCCAGCACATCGCGGCCCTGATCGTCGGTGCCCAGCAGGTTGTCCGCCGATGGCGGGGCGGGGGCCGGGACTTTCAGGTCGTAGTTGATGCTCTGGTAGCTGAACGGAATCGGCGCCCACAGCACCCACGCGTCCTTGGCCTTGAGCAGTTCGCGGATGTACGGGCTCTTGTAGTTGGCCTCCAGCGGGAACTCGCCGCCGAAGGTGGTTTCCGGGTAACGCTTGATCGCCGGGAAGTACCAGTTGTTGTCGTAGTGCACCACCAGCGGCTTGTCGTTGGCGATCAGTTCGGCACCGAGGCTCAGGCCGAACAGGATCAGAAACAGCCACAGCGACCACCAGCCGCGCTTGTTGGCCTTGAACAGTTCGAAGCGCCGGCGGTTGAGAGGGGACAGGTTCATCTCAATGCTCCCGGCTGGCAAAGTCGATGCGCGGATCGACGAGGGTGTAGGTGAGGTCGCCGATCAGTTTCACCACCAGCCCCAGCAGGGTGAAGATGAACAGGGTACCGAACACCACCGGGTAATCGCGGTTGATCGCCGCTTCGAAACTCATCAGGCCGAGGCCGTCGAGGGAGAAGATCACTTCCACCAGCAGGGAACCTGTGAAGAAGATGCCGATGAACGCCGACGGGAACCCGGCGATCACCAGCAGCATCGCGTTGCGAAATACGTGGCCGTAGAGCACGCGATTGCGGGTCAGGCCTTTGGCCTTGGCGGTGACCACGTACTGCTTGTTGATTTCGTCGAGGAAGCTGTTTTTGGTCAGCAGTGTCATGGTCGCGAAGTTGCCGATCACCAGTGCCGTCACCGGCAGCGCCAGGTGCCAGAAGTAATCGAGAATCTTGCCGCCCAGGCTCAGTTCATCGAAGTTGTTCGACGTCAGGCCGCGCAAGGGAAACCAGTCCAGATAACTGCCGCCGGCAAACACCACGATCAGCAGGATCGCAAACAGGAACGCCGGGATCGCGTAACCGACGATGATCGCCGAACTGGTCCAGACGTCGAAATGACTGCCGTGCCGCGTGGCCTTGGCGATCCCCAGCGGGATCGACACCAGGTACATGATCAGCGTGCTCCACAATCCGAGCGAGATCGACACCGGCATCTTTTCCTTGATCAGGTCGATGACCTTGGCGTCGCGAAAGAAACTGTCGCCGAAATCCAGCCGGGCGTAGTTCTTGACCATGATCCACAGACGCTCAGGGGCCGACTTGTCGAACCCGTACATCTTTTCGATTTCCTTGATCAGCGCCGGGTCCAGACCCTGCGCACCGCGATAGGAGGAACCGGCCACCGACACTTCGGCACCACCGCCGGCAATGCGGCTGGTGGCGCCTTCGAAGCCTTCGAGCTTGGCGATCATCTGCTCCACCGGCCCGCCGGGCGCGGCCTGGATGATCACGAAGTTGATCAGCAAAATGCCGAACAGGGTCGGGATGATCAGCAGCAGTCGCCGAAAAATGTACGCCAGCATCTGATTACTCCGTGCCCGCAGGGTCGGCTTGCAGTTGGGTTTCGACTTCTACCGCCGGTTTCGCATCGGGTTTGACCCACCAGGTGTTAATGCCGATGTCGTACTTGGGGGAGACTTTCGGGTGGCCGATGTGGTTCCAGTACGCCACGCGCCAGGTCTTGATGTGCCAGTTCGGAATCACGTAGTAACCCCATTGCAGCACGCGGTCGAGGGCGCGGGCGTGGGCCACCAGGCTTTTGCGCGAATCGGCGTTGATCAGGCTTTCCACCAGATGATCGACCACCGGATCCTTGAGGCCCATCGAGTTGCGGCTGCTGGCCTTGTCGGCGGCCGCGCTCATCCAGAATTCGCGTTGTTCGTTACCCGGCGAGTTGGACTGCGGAAAGCTGCCGACGATCATGTCGAAATCCCGCGATCGCACGCGATTGACGTATTGCGAGACGTCGACACGGCGGATCACCAGATCGATGCCGAGGTCACTGAGGTTGCGCTTGAACGGCAACAGCACGCGTTCGAACTCGGTCTGCGCCAGCAGGAATTCGATGACCACCGGTTTGCCGGTGGCGTCGACCATTTTGTCGTCGACGATTTTCCAGCCGGCCTCTTGCAGCAACTGATACGCCTCGCGCTGTTGCGCGCGAATCATGCCACTGGCGTCGGTTTTCGGATTTTCGAAGGCTTCGCTGAACACCTGCGCCGGCAGCTTGCTGCGAAACGGATCAAGGATCGCCACCTGCTCGGCATCAGGCAGGCCGGTGGCGGCCATTTCCGAATTCTCAAAATAACTGCGGGTGCGCGCATAAGCACCGTTGAACAGTTGCTTGTTGGTCCATTCGAAGTCGAACAACAAGCCCAGAGCCTGTCGTACCCGCACGTCCTGAAACACCGGGCGGCGCAGATTGAAGACGAAACCCTGCATCCCGGTCGGGTTGCTGTTGGCAATCTGTTCCTTGATCAGCCGCCCTTCGTTCACTGCCGGCACGTTGTAGGCGTTGGCCCAGTTTTTTGCGGCCATTTCCAGCCAGTAATCGAACTGCCCGGCCTTCAACGCCTCCAGCGCGACGGTGTTGTCACGGTAATAGTCGGTGGTCATCACATCGAAGTTGTAGAAACCGCGGTTGGCCGGCAGGTCCTTGCCCCAGTAGTCCTTGACCCGCTCATAGCGCACCGAGCGTCCGGCCTTCACTTCGGTGACCTTGTAAGGACCGCTGCCCAACGGGATTTCCAGGTTGCCCTTGTTGAAATCACGATCGGCCCACCAGTGCTTCGGCAGCACCGGCAACTGACCGAGGATCAGCGGCAGCTCGCGATTGTTAGTGTGCTTGAACTTGAACAACACCTTGAGCGGGTCTTCGGCGATCACTTCTTCAACGTCGGCGTAGTAGCCGCGGTACATCGGCGCGCCTTCCTTGGTCAGGGTCTGGAAGCTGAACACCACGTCGTCGGCACGTACCGGGTGGCCGTCGTGAAACTTCGCTTCGGGGCGCAGGTAGAAGCGCACCCAACTGTTGTCCGGGGCCTTTTCGATCTTGGCGGCGATCAGGCCGTATTCGGTAAACGGCTCGTCCAGACCCTGTTTGGCCAGCGTGTCGTAGATCAGGCCGATATCGTCCGCCGGCACACCCTTGCTGATGAAAGGGTTGAGGCTGTCGAATCCGCCGAAGCCGGCCTGGCGGAAGATCCCGCCCTTGGGCGCGTCGGGGTTCACGTAATCGAAGTGCTTGAAGTCGGCGGGGTATTTCGGCGGCTCGTTGTACAGGGTCACGGCGTGTTGCGGGGCGGCAAAGGCCAGCCCGGCGAACAGCAGACCGCTGGCCTGCACGAGCAGGGCGCGGATAGGCTTCATCGATCTTTCTCCGAAGATTTCAGCCACCACGCGCTAAGGCCCAAGGTGTAGGGCGGCGTAGTGACAAAGGCGAACCGGTTGCGGTACGCCAGACGGTGATAATTGAGGTACCAGTTGGGAATGCTGTAGTGCTGCCAGAGCAGCACGCGGTCCAGCGCCTTGCCGGCGGCGACCTGTTCATCGCGGGTACGGGCGGCGAGCAGTTGCTCGAGCAAGTGGTCGACCACCGGGTTGGCGATGCCCGCGTAATTTTTGCTGCCCTTGACCCCGACCTGGCTGGAGTGGAAGTACTGCCACTGTTCCAGCCCTGGGCTGAGGGTCTGGTTGAGGGTCATCAGGATCATGTCGAAATCGAACTGGTCCAGACGCTGTTTGTACTGGGCGCGGTCCACCGTGCGCAGGCGCGCGTCGATGCCGATGCTGTTGAGGTTTTCAATGTACGGCTGGAGGATTCGCTCCAGGTTCGGATTGACCAGCAGCAGCTCGAAACGCAGCGGCTGGCCGGCGGCGTTCTGCAGACGCTGGCCGTTGAGCTTCCAGCCGGCCTCGGCCAGCAGGGCCAAGGCTTTGCGCATGGTTTCCCGGGGGATCCCGCGGCCATCGGTCTGCGGCAGCGTGAATGGCTCAGTGAAGAGGCGCGCCGGCAGTTGATCCTTGTAGGGTTTGAGCATCAGCCATTCATGGCCGACCGGCAGGCCGACGGCGCTGAACTCGCTGTTGGGGTAGTAACTGGTGGTGCGCTTGTAGGCGTCGCTGAACAGTGCGCGATTGGTCCATTCGAAGTCGAACATCAGGCCCAGCGCTTCACGCACCTTGATATCGGCAAACGCCGGGCGCCGTGTGTTCATGAACAGGCCCTGACTCTGGGTCGGGATCTGGTGGGGGATTTGTGCCTTGATCACGTCGCTGCGACGGATCGCCGGAAAGTTGTAACCGTTGGCCCAGTTCTTGGCCTGATGCTCGATATAGATGTCGAACTCGCCGGCCTTGAACGCCTCGAAGGCCACATCGCTGTCGCGATAAAACTCGACTTCCATGCGATCGACGTTGTATTTGCCGCGATTGACCGGCAGATCCTTGCCCCAGTAGTCCTTGACCCGCTCGAAAATCAACTGCCGCCCCGGCGTGACCGAGGTGATGCGGTACGGCCCGCTGCCCAGCGGTGGCTCGAAGGTGGTGGCCTTGAAGTCGCGACCCTTCCAGTAATGCTGGGGCAGCACCGGTAATTCGCCCAGGCGCAGGATCAGCAACGGATTGCCGCTGCGCTTGAGCACAAAACGGATACGTTGCGGGTTGAGGATATCGACGCGCAGCACTTCCTGAAGGGCGGTGCGGTACAGCGGATGACCTTCCTTGAGCAGCAGGCGATAGGAAAACGCCACGTCGTACGCGGTGATCGGCGTGCCGTCGTGGAAGCGCGCCTGCGGGCGCAGATTGAACACCACCCAGCTGCGATCTTCGCTGTACTCCACCGATTGGGCGATCAGACCGTAACTGGACGCTGGTTCGTCCCCCGACGGTGCGTATTGCCCGGTGCCGACCATCAGCGGCTCGTTCAGCTCGTTGATGCCGTATTGGAGGAAGTTCGCCGTGGTGACCGGGCTGGTGCCCTTGAAGGTGTAGGGATTGAGCGTATCGAAGGTGCCAAACGCCATCACCCGCAAGGTGCCGCCCTTGGGCGCTTGCGGGTTGACCCAGTCGAAGTGGGTAAATCTGGCCGGGTACTTGAGCGTGCCGAACTGCGCATAACCGTGGCTTTCGGTGATCGTCGCGCTGACGGGGGAGCTCAAGGCCAGGCTGATCAGGAGCAGGAGGAGGGGACGCTTCAAGTCAGATCCGATCCAGGCGGCTTGGGCTTTGTGGGCCGTACAGTAACAGCTTGTATGGACAGGAAAAAGACAGGGGCTTAATGCGCGGTTAATTGTGGGAGCCGTCTGCGCCGATCTACGCAAATATCAAAAAAATGACAGACGAAAAAAAGCCCCTGAAAAGCAGGGGCTCCTTGTCAGTGCGGCTGGTAGACCGTGAGCATTTGCCCAGGCTTGAGCGCCTTGCCAGCGCCCGGATTCCAGCGCTTGAGGTGCTGCATCTCGACGTTGAAACGCTTGGCCACCACGTACAGGGTGTCGCCGCGCTTGACCTTGTACTGGGTCTGCTTGCCGTCGTCGTTGTCTTTGGTCTTGCTGCTGGTCTTGCTGTTGGCGGCGATGACCGTATTGATGCGCCCGCCACTCTTGCGTACCGGCGTACGTTTGGTGGTGTCCTGCATGACCAGGGTCTGGCCGACCTTGAGGTTCTTGCCGGTCAGCTTGTTCCAGCGTTGCAGGTCCTTGACCTCGACCTTGTTGGCCTTGGCGATGGAGCCAAGGTTGTCGCCACGCTTGACCCGATAGGCGCGCTTGGCCTGGGCGATTTCGCTCGGATCGGCACCTTCGAACACTGGTTTCAGCGAACGCGGGCTGATCAGCTCTTCAGGGCGCATGGTTTGCAGGCTGGCGGTCAGCAGTTGCGCCTTCGAGGTCGGCACCAGCAGGTGCTGCGGGCCATCGATGGTGGTGCGCTGCTTGAACGCCGGGTTGAGCTGGAACAGTTCGTCTTCGTCTATGTTGGCCACCGCCGCGACCTTGGAGAGGTCCATGCGCTGGTTGATTTCGACGACCTGGAAATACGGTTCGTTGGCGATCGGGTTGAGGTTCACGCCATAGGCTTCAGGGGTCAGAACCACTTGCGAGAGTGCCAGCAGTTTCGGCACGTAAGCCTGGGTTTCCGCCGGCAGGGGCAGGTTCCAGTAATCGGTCGGCAGGCCGAGCTTCTCGTTGCGCTCGATGGCGCGGCTCACTGTGCCTTCACCGGCGTTGTACGCGGCCAGTGCCAGCAGCCAGTCACCGTTGAACATGTCGTGCAGACGGGTCAGGTAGTCCATCGCTGCGGTGGTCGAAGCCGTAATGTCGCGACGGCCATCGTAGAAACGGGTCTGACGCAGGTTGAAGTAGCGCCCGGTGGAAGGGATGAACTGCCAGAGGCCCACCGCATCGGCCCGGGAATAGGCCATCGGGTTGTAGGCGCTTTCGATGACCGGCAGCAGCGCCAGTTCCAGCGGCATGTTGCGTTCTTCGAGGCGCTCGACGATGTAATGAATGTAGAGGCTGCCGCGTTCACCGGCGTTCTCGAGGAAGGAAGGGTTACTGGCGAACCACAGGCGCTGTTGCTCGATGCGCGGGTTTACGCCCAGGCCTTCCTGCAGCTGGAAACCGCTGCGCATGCGCTCCCAGATGTCCTGGGGCACCTGCGGGCTGGGCTTTTCCGACAACCAGATAGGCTTCTGCTTGGCTCGCGCAGCAATGTTCGGCGTATGCGTCGCTTCAGTCTGCGGAGCATGGCTGGAACAACCCGCCAGTGTGGCGGACACAGCCACCGCGATGGCTTGCGCCAGGCGGGTCAATGCATCTGAATTGACGGACTTACGTATGGATGACGACATTGGCTGGAAGTAAGTTCCGGGCAAAAATGTCGGGCGATTCTAGAAAGCGCCCCCCCTGCGGTCAACCATTCAGAACTTTTGAACCAAGCGGTGCGCTGCTTAGAACGTATCTTTCCATGCCCGCAGAGCCGCAAAAACCTCACTCGGCGCCCGGTTTTGAGGGCCGTTCCGTTCGTCCACTTTTTGTGTAACTAATATTTCACTGGTGCGCAGAAAGGGGTTTGTGAGCTTTTCCAGTGCAAGGGTCGAGGGCAGGGTCATGACGCCGTTCGCACGTTGCTGGGTGACTTTTTCCAGACGGGCGGCGATGTCCCGGTTGCCCGGCTCGACGGCGGCGGCAAATTTCAGGTTACTCAAGGTGTATTCGTGGGTGCAGTAGACCAGCGTGTCTTCCGGCAACGCTGCCAGACGGCTCAGTGACTGGTGCATCTGCTGCGGCGTGCCTTCAAAGAGACGGCCGCAACCGGCGGCGAACAGGGTGTCGCCACAGAACAGCAGGCCGTGATGGTAGTAGGCGATATGTCCCAGGGTGTGGCCGGGCACGGCATGGACGTCGAAGTCCCAGCCGAGCACGCGCACCGTGTCGTTGTCCTTGAGGGCCACGTCCCGCCCCGGAATGCTCTCGCTGGCCGGTCCGTAGACCGTGGCGCCGGTGGCCTTTTTCAGTGTCTCGACGCCGCCGACATGGTCGTGGTGATGGTGAGTGATAAGGATATCGCCGAGCACCCAGCCCGGATGTGCGTCGAGCCACGCCTGTACGGGGGCGGCATCTCCCGGATCGACCACTGCGCAACGCCGGGTGGCATGATCCTGTAACAACCAGATGTAGTTGTCGGTGAAGGCGGGCAGGGCACTGATCTGTATCATCGTCGAATTCGCCAAGCGGGTAACATTGGCGCATCTTAGAGGTTCCTGGCGTGTTGGAGAATGCAATGATCGATAAAGCGTTCGCTCAGGCCGATCCTGACTGGCTCGCGCTGATCGGTGCAGCCCGTGAATGGCTGTCCGGCCCCCTCGGGCAATTTCTGCTGGACGAAGAACGGCGCATGCTCGAAGACGAACTGGGCCGGTTCTTCGGCGGCTATCTGGTGCATTACGGTCCGTCCGCCGAGACGCCGCCGTCGGCGCCGCAAGTGCAGCGCAATGTGCGGCTGGGCGCGCCGTTGCCGGGCGTGGAGATCGTCTGCGAAGAACAGGCCTGGCCATTGAGCGAGCACGCCGCCGACGTGGTGGTGTTGCAGCATGGTCTGGATTTCTGTCTGTCGCCCCACGGACTTTTGCGCGAAGCGGCCAGCAGCGTGCGCCCCGGCGGGCATCTGCTGATCGTCGGCATCAACCCCTGGAGCACTTGGGGACTGCGCCATGTGTTCGCCCATGATGCCTTGCGCAAGGCGCGCTGCATCTCGCCGTCACGTGTGGCGGACTGGCTCAATCTGCTGGGCTTCGCGCTGGAGAAACGCCGCTTCGGGTGCTATCGTCCGCCGCTCGCGTCACCCAAGTGGCAGGCCCGTCTGGCCGGCTGGGAACGCAAGGCCGGTGACTGGCAATTGTCAGGCGGCGGCTTCTATTTACTGGTCGCACGCAAGATCGTGGTCGGCCTGCGTCCGGTGCGGCAGGAACGCCGCGAGCCGATGGGCAAGCTGATTCCGCTGCCGATGGCCAAGGTCAACCGCCGGCGCATCGAACCGTAAAACCTTCTTTTATTTACGGCCGGGTCAATCCCGGCCTCGGCCATCGTCGATTCGTGATCGGCGAGGCCACGCATTTTTCTGGATAGACTGGCATGAGCGAAAGTGTCGATAGCGTAGAACTGTTCACTGACGGCGCCTGCAAGGGCAACCCCGGCCCGGGTGGCTGGGGCGCCTTGCTGGTGTGCAAGGGCGTCGAAAAGGAGCTGTGGGGCGGCGAAGCCAATACCACCAACAACCGCATGGAGCTGCTCGGCGCGATTCGCGGCCTCGAAGCCCTCAAGCGTCCTTGCGAAGTGTTGCTGGTGACCGACTCGCAATACGTGATGAAAGGCATCAACGAGTGGATGGCCAACTGGAAAAAGCGCGGCTGGAAAACCGCGGCCAAGGAGCCGGTGAAAAACGCCGACCTGTGGAAGGAGCTCGACGAGCAGGTCAACCGCCACAAGGTCACCTGGAAATGGGTCCGCGGCCACATCGGTCACCACGGCAACGAACGGGCCGACCAGTTGGCCAACCGCGGAGTGGATGAGGTTCGCGGTTACAAGCAGAGCTGAGCCCTTGGCACTGAAACCCTTCCGGCGAGCGTGTTAACATCGCCGCTTTTGCACGATTGACCCGTTGAGAGCTGAACACTGATGGCCACCAGATCCGTTGTACTCGATACCGAAACCACCGGCATGCCGGTGACCGACGGCCACCGGATTATTGAAATCGGTTGTGTCGAGCTGATCGGTCGACGCCTGACGGGCCGGCACTTTCACGTTTACCTGCAACCGGACCGCGAGAGTGACGAAGGCGCGATCGGCGTCCACGGCATCACCAATGAATTCCTGGTCGGCAAGCCGCGTTTCGCTGAAGTGGCCGACGAGTTCTTCGAGTTCATCAACGGTGCGCAGCTGATCATCCATAACGCGGCGTTCGACGTTGGCTTCATCAACAACGAATTCGCCTTGATGGGGCAGCACGATCGTGCCGATATCACGCAGCACTGCACGATCCTCGATACCCTGATAATGGCCCGGGAGCGTCACCCGGGTCAGCGCAACAGCCTCGATGCCTTGTGCAAACGCTACGGCGTCGACAACTCCGGCCGTGAGCTGCACGGCGCACTGCTCGACTCGGAGATTCTCGCCGACGTCTACCTGACCATGACCGGCGGCCAGACCAGCCTGTCGCTGGCCGGCAATGCCTCCGACGGCAATGGCACGGGCGAGGGCGCGGACAATTCCGCCACCGAAATCCGTCGTCTGCCGGCGGATCGTCAGCCGGGGCGAATCATTCGCGCCACCGAAGCCGAACTGGCCGAACACCAGGTGCGCCTGGAAATCATCGCCAAGTCGGCCGGCGCCCCGGCGTTGTGGACTCAACTGCTGGAAGCCGAAGCTCAGGCGTAAAGCAAAGGGGATCGCCCGAACATACCAGCCGTATTCGGGCGATCCTTTGTTTTTGGCAGTACTGACAACTGGCCACCCTCGCCACATCCGCTCCGACCCTCTACCCTGAGGACATTGGCAGATCACTCTCCGCCGCCTCAGGACACTGAGCCCCATGTACAAAGATCTGAAGTTCCCGGTATTGATCGTTCACCGCGACATCAAGGCCGATACGGTTGCTGGCGAACGCATTCGCGGCATCGCCCATGAATTGGAGCAGGAAGGTTTCAGTATCGTTTCGGCCACGGACTACACCGAGGGCCGGCTGGTTGCGTCGACCCACCATGGTCTGGCGTGCATGCTGATCGCTGCCGAAGATGCCAGCACCAATTCCCATCTGTTGCAGAACATGGCCGAACTGATCGGTCTGGCCCGGGTGCGGGCGCCGGATCTGCCGATCTTTGCCCTCGGCGAGCAAGTCACCCTGGAAAACGCCCCGGCCGATGCCATGGCCGAGCTCAACCAGTTGCGCGGCATTCTCTACCTGTTTGAAGACACGGTGCCGTTTCTCGCCCGGCAGGTGGCGCGGGCGGCGCGCAAATATCTGGACGGCCTGTTGCCGCCATTCTTCAAGGCGCTGGTGCAGCACACCGCCGATTCCAACTACTCCTGGCACACCCCCGGCCATGGCGGCGGGGTTGCGTATCACAAGAGTCCGGTGGGGCAGGCGTTTCATCAGTTTTTTGGTGAAAACACTCTGCGCTCGGACTTGTCGGTCTCGGTGCCGGAGCTGGGGTCGCTGCTCGATCACACCGGTCCATTGGCCGAGGCAGAAGCACGGGCTGCACGCAATTTCGGCGCCGATCACACCTTTTTCGTGATCAACGGCACCTCGACCGCCAACAAGATTGTCTGGCACTCGATGGTCGGGCGCGATGATCTGGTGCTGGTGGATCGCAACTGTCACAAGTCGGTGTTGCACGCGATCATCATGACCGGCGCGATTCCGCTGTACCTGTGCCCGGAGCGTAATGAGCTGGGCATTATCGGCCCGATTCCGCTCAGTGAATTCAGCCGCGAATCGATCCAGGCCAAGATCGATGCCAGCCCGCTGACCAAGGGCCGCGAACCGAAAGTCAAACTGGCGGTGATCACCAACTCGACCTACGACGGCCTTTGCTATAACGCCGAGCTGATCAAGCAGAGTCTGGGCAACAGCGTCGAAGTCCTGCATTTCGACGAAGCCTGGTATGCCTACGCGGCGTTTCACGAATTCTTTGCCGGCCGTTACGGCATGGCCACCTCGCGCAGCGATGACAGTCCGCTGGTGTTCACCACCCACTCCACCCACAAACTGCTGGCGGCGTTCAGCCAGGCCTCGATGATCCATGTGCAGGACGGCGGCGCGCGGCAGCTGGATCGCGACCGGTTCAACGAAGCGTTCATGATGCACATCTCGACTTCGCCGCAGTACAGCATCATCGCCTCGCTGGACGTGGCGTCGGCAATGATGGAAGGGCCGGCCGGCCGCTCGCTGCTACAGGAAACTTTCGATGAAGCCTTGAGTTTTCGCCGGGCCCTGGCCAATTTGCGCCAGCACATCGCGGCTGACGATTGGTGGTTCTCGATCTGGCAGCCGCCGGGCGTCGAGGGGATTGACCGGGTACAGACCGAGGACTGGCTGCTGAAGCCCGAGGCGGACTGGCACGGTTTCGGCGAAGTCAGCGACGACTACGTCCTGCTCGACCCGATCAAGGTCACCCTGGTCATGCCGGGCCTGACCGCCGGCGGCGCGTTAAGCGACAAGGGCATTCCGGCGGCGGTGGTCAGCCGTTTCCTCTGGGAGCGCGGACTGGTAGTGGAGAAAACCGGGCTCTATTCGTTTCTGGTGCTGTTCTCCATGGGCATCACCAAGGGCAAGTGGAGCACGCTGTTGACCGAACTGCTGGAGTTCAAGCGCAGTTACGACGCCAATGTCAGCCTCGACACCTGCCTGAAATGCGTTGCCCAGGAAGATCCTGTGCGCTATCGGGGCATGGGTCTGCGCGATCTGTGCGATCAGCTCCACACCTGCTATCGCAGCAATGCCACCGCCAAACACCTCAAGCGCATGTACACGGTGCTGCCGGAAATCGCCATGAAACCGGCCCACGCCTACGACCAGTTGGTGCGCGGCGAAGTCGAGGCGGTGCCGATCGATGAACTGGAAGGCCGGGTAGCGGCGGTGATGCTGGTGCCGTACCCGCCGGGCATTCCGCTGATCATGCCCGGCGAGCGTTTTACCGAATCTACGCGCTCGATCATCGAATACCTCAGGTTTGCTCGCACGTTCGATGCAATGTTTCCGGGGTTCGTGGTCGATGTGCACGGTCTGCAACACGAAGATGAGGGCAATGGACGGCATTACACCGTCGATTGCGTCAAGGAATGAGGGCTTTTCCGAGTATGCAACCGGTCATGAATCCGAAATACCCAGGGCTGTCGGTGCGGGTCGCCGACGAGGGTTTTGCTGAATATATCTGGGGCAGCGATTTCAGTTTCGAGGTGGCCGCCTACGGCGTGGCCGAAATCGGCAAACCCGTGGCGCAATGGGGCGTGACACCTATCGTGCCGTACCGCAAGTGCTACGGCATCGATCCGGAGGAATTCAGCAGCTTTCGCGATGCCGCCGACAGTGCAATATTCATGGCGTATCTGGAGGACGAGCCGGTCGGTCATCTGGTGATCAGTACCAACTGGAACGGTTTCGCCCATATCGATGAACTGGCGGTGCACGCGCCGGCGCGGCGCCATGGCGTGGCCAAGGCCTTGCTCGACGTGGCGCAGTTCTGGAGTCGCAAGAAAAAGCTGCCGGGGATCATGCTCGAAACCCAGAACAACAACCTTGGCGCCTGTCGCCTGTATGAGCGTTGCGGTTATGTGATTGGCGGCATCGACCACCTGCGTTATCGCGGTATCGATCCGAATACCGCCGAAGTGGCGCTGTTCTGGTATCGATTGTTCGATAACCCGCTGGAACACCCGATCAGCTCGCCAGCATCGCCTCGGCTTGTTCCGTGACGATTGCGAGCAGCGTCTGAATCGCCGCCGACGGCGTGGCGTGTTTGAAGGTCAGGGCATAGAGGCTGATCGGCACCGCCGGCGACAGAGGGCAGACATCAAGACCGCCCGCCCGCGCGCCGAGGGCGGTGAACGGGTCGACGATCGCCAGACCTTCGCCGGCCTCGACCATGCCGCGCATCATCTGGTGAGTTTGCACCCGGGTCTGGATGGTCGGCGCCGGGCGCAGGGCCTGAAGCTTGTTTTCCAGGGCCGGGCTCAGCGGGTCCTGGCCTTCGAGGCCGACCATCGCCTGGCCGGCCAGATCCTGCAGGGAAATGTACTTCTGCTTCGGTTGCAGCCAGCCGTGGGGCGCGAGCAACTGCAGCTTGCCCTGGGCCAGCGGCTGGCAATGAATATCGGGGTGCTGTGGATCGTGCAGGCTCAGGCCCAGATCGCTGTCGCGCAGCAGAAGGTGACGGACGATGTCGCGGGTCGGTTCGCTGAGCAGGGTGCAGGGCACGTCGGGCAGACGCCGACGCAGGGCAGCGAGACTTTGCGGCAGCAGTTGCTGGGCCAGCGGCGGGGTGCCGATGATCCGCAGGGGCGGGGCAAGGTATTGCTTGAGACTGCTGGCCAGCCGTTGCACCGGTTCCAGCGCTTCATAGATGTGACCGATCTCGACTTGCAGCGCCCGGGCCTCCGGGGTCGGCTGAAGTCGTCCGCGTACGCTGGCGAACAGCATGAAACCGAGCTGGCTCTCGGCTTCGCGCAAACGCTCCTCGACCTCGGGCGCCGCCAGTTGCAGCCATTCGGCGGCGGTGCCCACGTGACCGGTCTGCAAAAGCGCCTGAATCACTTCGATATGACGTAAACGCATGCGTGAAGTCCATGTCCGGCCGTTGGGGTCAGTGGCTGAATCCTACCCCAACTCGGCGCGGATGACTTCTGCTCATAACGATCGGTTATGAAGCGACCGATGGTTCGGGTTCGCGGATCAGGGTGATGCCCGACTGAACCAGCAAAAACTCGTTGTCGTCGATCTTGTTGACGCGGTCGCCAATCGCCAGTTTGTAGGTGGTAACGGGCTCCGTGCCGGTGAAGCCGTCTGCCGACGGGTTGGATTCCTGGAACTCATGCACGGAATAAACGCGGCCTTCCGCATCTCTTGCATGGAACTGACCGACGAGTACTGCTGCCATCTGCTTAGAACCTCTGGAGATAAAACGCCTGATTTGCGGCTTGGTAGACCGTCATCGAGCTTGGTAAGTTTTCCTACAGGAAAAAAATATTCCAGACGCAGGAAATTACCTTCAGCGTCTGGTGGAATCGTCGCCGGATCATCTATAACTACTGGCTCCTCCCACGGACAGTCGAGAGTCCTCCAATGAGCAATGTCTATAACGTCGCAGTAGTGGTCGGCAGCCTGCGCAAAGCGTCCATCAACCGCAAGGTTGCCCTGGCGCTGGCGGAACTGGCACCGGCCAATCTCAAGCTGAACATTGTCGAAATTGGCGATTTGCCACTCTACAACGAAGACATCGACGGCGATTCACCGCCGGCAGCCTACAGCACTTTCCGGCAAAAAGTGGGTTCGTCCGACGCTCTGCTGTTTGTCACTCCGGAGTACAACCGCTCGGTGCCGGCGCCGTTGAAGAATGCGATCGACGTCGGTTCGCGGCCATATGGCAAGAGTGTCTGGAGCGGCAAACCGGGGGCGGTGATCAGCGTTTCGCCGGGCGCCATCGGCGGTTTCGGCGCCAACCAGCATCTGCGCCAGTCCTTCGTTTTCCTTAACGTGCCATGCATGCAGCAGCCGGAAGCCTATCTGGGCGGCGCGGGCACCGCGTTCGACGAGGCGGGCAAGCTGAACGAATCGGTGAAACCTTTCCTGCAAAGTTTCATCAATGCCTTTGGAGAGTGGGTGGCACAGCACAAGAAGTGATCCACCGTTTTTTCTGACAAGATATCGACCCTGTGGGAGCGAGCTTGCTCGCGATAGCGGTGTATCAGCTGACACATCAGTTGAATGACACATTGCAATCGCGAGCAAGCTCGCTCCCACAGGTTTTTTCGTGTGGTTTGATTTCCCCCAAAACTTTATTGAAGGCTGTCGCGAATGCTCGCTGCGTCACTGATTTTCCTGCTGACCATTACCCTGGTGATCTGGCAACCCAAAGGCCTCGGGGTCGGCTGGAGTGCAACGTTCGGCGCCATCGTTGCGCTGATTTTTGGTGTGGTGCACCTGGGCGACATCCCGTTGGTGTGGCAAATCATCTGGAACGCCACCGGCACGTTTGTGGCGCTGATCATCATCAGCCTGCTGCTCGACGAGGCCGGGTTCTTCGCCTGGGCCGCGTTGCACGTGGCGCGCTGGGGGCGGGGCAGTGGGCGCAGGCTGTTTGCTTTCATGGTGCTGCTCGGCGCACTGGTGTCGGCGCTGTTCGCCAATGACGGCGCGGCGCTGATCCTCACGCCGATCGTGATTTCCATGCTGCTGGCCCTGCGTTTTTCCCCGGCGGCGACCCTGGCGTTCGTCATGGGCGCTGGGTTCATTGCCGACACCGCCAGCCTGCCGCTGGTGGTGTCGAACCTGGTGAACATCGTTTCGGCCGACTTTTTCCACATCGGTTTCAACCGCTATGCAGCGGTGATGGTGCCGGTCAACTTCGTCAGCGTCGCGGCCACGCTGGGCATGTTGCTGTGGTTCTTCCGCCGAGACATTCCCAAGAGTTACGACCCGGAACAGCTTGAGCACCCGGAAACCGCCATCCACGACAAAGCCACGTTCTACGCGGGTTGGGCGGTGTTGCTGATTCTGTTGATCGGCTGCTTCGCGCTGGAGCCGCTAGGGATTCCGATCAGCGCGATCTCGGCAGTATGTGCGGCGCTGCTGCTGGCGATTGCGGCGCGCGGACACAAGATTTCCACGCGCAAAGTCATGAAAGAGGCGCCGTGGCAGATCGTGATTTTCTCGCTGGGCATGTACCTGGTGGTCTACGGCCTGCGCAACGCCGGGCTCACCGATTATCTGGCCGGCTGGCTCGATGTGTTCGCCGGCTACGGCATATGGGGCGCGGCGATGGGCACCGGGGTGCTGACGGCGTTGTTGTCATCGATCATGAACAACCTGCCGACGGTGCTGGTCGGGTTGCTGTCGATCGATGCCAGCCAGGCCAGCGGCGTGGTGAAGGAAGCGATGATCTACGCCAACGTGATCGGCAGCGACCTGGGGCCGAAAATCACCCCGATCGGCAGTCTTGCGACCCTGCTCTGGCTGCATGTGCTGGAGCGCAAGAACATCAAGATCGGCTGGGGTTATTACTTCAAGGTCGGGATCGTGCTGACCGTGCCGGTTCTGTTGGTTACCCTGGCGGCACTCGCCGTGCGGTTATCCCTTTAGAACAGGTTGGCTTCAATCGCGAGCAAGCTCGCTCCCACGGGTGATGCGGTGAACACTGAACCTGTGGGAGCGAGCTTGCTCGCGAAGGGGCCAGATCAGGCGCCACAGAAATCAGGATTGGCCGGGCACATTCGGCCACAGATCCGACACCAGAAACAGCCGCTCGGCTTCTTCCCACTCGCCCCGGGCATTTTCGGTCAGGCGCACCATCAGTTGCGCCGGGGCCAGCGGTTCGAGTTCGTCGAGCCAGGCCTGCAAGTGGCCGTTGCTCCAGGTCTGGTCTGCCGGGTAGTGCGCCGGCGCCAGCCAGGCGTGGCGGGGCAGGGGTTGCCAGCGTCCGTCCGGGCGCTGGGTGACGAAGGCCGGCCAGTCTTTCTGATGCAGCCAGCTGCCACGCAAATGTTGCGGGTGGGCGCCGTTGGGAGGTGCGGACTGACCGGGCCACGGGTACAGCAAGTACCCGCCAAGCCACAATTGCGCACTCAAAGACCCCACATCCAGCGCCGCCAGCACTTCGCGGCTCTCCGGGCGCGCGGAGATCGGCAGCTGATGTTCGTTCAAATGCGCCAGTTTGCGGTCCAGTCGATCATGGCAACCCGGCCCCAGCCACGACGCCGGATCATGGCCGTCGCCGTTCTGCGGGCCGAGGTAGAGCTTGATCGCCAGTTCCAGGTGATGCACGCCGTCGCGGTCGCGCAGCAGCATGTCCAATTCGCCAAGGGTGTGGCCTTCGCGGCGGATCGGCAGGTTGGCGGCGATCAGCTCAATGCCCGGCGCGTGTTCCACCGCAAATTGCCACAACCGCTCGTAATACAGACCCAGGCGCCGGGTGCGAGCCTGGGACAGCCAGTGCAGCAGGCCGTAACTGTCGCGGTCGAGCTGGCGCAACCAGTGTTCCAGACGCTCGGGGTCGCTGACCCAGTCGCTGCCCGCCAGCGGATGGCGCTGCGGCCACGGGGTGGCGGCGAGCATCGGCGGGGCGAGGATCACCCACGCCAGATCACGCACCTCGGGGTGGCGCAACTGGTGGGGCAACTGCAACAAATCGGGAAATAGGATCATCTTGCGAGCATAGCCTCAAACACCGCGGCCTCCTCGGGGCTGAAAGGATTTTGTCTATCCGGCGCTTTCGCCCATAATCGTGCTTTTCGCCGTCTCAGTCCCCCGCAGGAGTCCCATGGAGCAATTTCGTAATATCGGCATCATCGGTCGCCTGGGCAGTTCCCAGGTGCTGGATACCGTCCGCCGACTGAAACGCTTCCTGCTCGATCGTCACCTGCATGTGATTCTCGAAGACACCATCGCCGAAGTCCTGCCGGGCCATGGCCTGCAAACCTCGTCGCGCAAGATGCTTGGCGAGGTCTGCGACATGGTCATCGTGGTCGGCGGTGACGGCAGCCTGCTCGGCGCGGCGCGGGCACTGGCCAAGCACAATATTCCGGTGCTCGGGATCAACCGTGGCAGCCTCGGCTTTCTCACTGATATCCGCCCTGACGAGCTGGAAATCAAGGTCGCCGAAGTGCTCGACGGCCACTATCTGGTGGAAAACCGCTTCCTGCTGCAAGCCGAAGTCCGTCGCCACGCCGAAGCCATTGGCCAGGGCGATGCACTGAACGACGTGGTGCTGCACCCGGGCAAATCGACGCGGATGATCGAGTTCGAGCTGTACATCGACGGCCAGTTCGTCTGCAGCCAGAAGGCCGACGGCCTGATCGTGTCGACCCCGACCGGCTCCACCGCGTACGCACTGTCTGCCGGCGGCCCGATCATGCATCCCAAGCTTGACGCTATTGTGATTGTGCCGATGTACCCCCATACCTTGTCGGGCAGACCGATCGTGGTCGATGGCAACAGTGAGCTGAAAATCGTCGTGTCCAAAGATATGCAGATCTACCCGCAGGTCTCCTGCGACGGGCAGAACCACTTCACCTGCGCGCCGGGCGACACCATCACCGTCAGCAAGAAAGCGCAGAAGTTGCGGCTGATCCATCCGCTCGACCACAACTACTACGAAGTCTGCCGGACCAAGCTCGGCTGGGGCAGCAAGTTGGGTGGTGGAGGCGACTGATGCTCGATCCCGCGCGCAGTTATGACCTGATTGGTGACGTGCACGGATGCGCCCTGACCCTGGAACACCTGCTGGACCGTCTTGGTTACCACAAGCAGGGCGGGGTCTGGCGGCATCCATCGCGCATGGCCGTGTTTGTCGGCGACATCATCGACCGCGGCCCGCGGATTCGCGAGGCGCTGCACATCGTCCACGACATGGTCGAGGCCAGTCAGGCGTTGTGCATCATGGGCAACCACGAGTTCAATGCCTTGGGCTGGAGCACGCCGGCGCCTCCGGGCAGCGGCAAGCAGTTCGTGCGCGAGCACACGCCGCGCCATGCCCGTCTGCTGCACGAAACCCTGACCCAGTTCGAACAGCATCCCGGCGACTGGCACGATTTCCAGCAATGGTTCTATGAGCTGCCGCTGTTTGTCGACGCCGGTCGCTTCCGGGTGGTGCATGCCTGTTGGGACGCCGGCCTGATCGAGCCGTTGCGCGCATTGTTCCCTGATGGCTGCGTCGATGAACACTTCCTCCAGGCCTCGGCGGTACCGGGCAGTTTCGCCTGCACCGTGTTCGACCGCCTGCTGCGCGGCACCGACATGCGCCTGCCGGATGGCCTGACCATGACCAGTGGCGACGGCCTGGTGCGTTCATTCTTCCGCACCAAATTCTGGGAAGACGATCCGCAGACTTACGGCGACATCGTGTTCCAGCCCGACGCACTGCCGGAACCGGTGGCGCAAAAGCCGTTGACCTCCAGCGAAAAGAATTCCCTGCTGCGCTATGGCATCGATGAGCCATTGCTGTTCGTCGGTCATTACTGGCGCAGCGGCAAACCGGCGCCCATCCGGCCGAACCTCGCCTGCCTGGATTACAGCGCGGTGCTGTACGGCAAACTGGTGGCCTATCGTCTGGATCAGGAAACCCGCCTCGATCCGCATAAATTTGTCTGGGTCGACGTCGAGCGGCCGGAGGTGCTGCGATGAGCGCGGTAGCGGTATTGCGTCTGCCACTGGCGGCGGACTTGAGCGGTTTCGTCAAACTGCTGCAACGCATGCAGGTGCCTCACCGCGTCAGCGAAGAGTCGGGCGAGCAGGTGTTGTGGGTGCCGTCGGAAATCAGCGAAGACGTGCGTTCGCTATACGAGCGCTTTCCGGCGGGTGATCCGGATCAGCAACTGGACATTCCGGTGGCGCCGACCTTCAAGCGTCCGAGCTTCGCCGAGCAACTGAAACATGCCAGGGCCACCGGCTTCATCCTGTTGCTCAGCCTGCTGGTAGCGGGGCTGACGTATCTGGGCGACAACCTCGACACGATGCGCTGGCTGACCTTCCTCGATTTTCGCGTGGTCGGCGACTACATCCACTTCACACCGTTGGCCGACAGCCTGGCGGCGGGGCAATGGTGGCGCCTGTTCACCCCCATGCTGATCCACTTCGGCATCCTGCACCTGGCCATGAACGGCATGTGGTACTGGGAGCTGGGGCGGCGCATCGAGTCGCGCCAGGGCAGCGTCAACCTGATCGGCCTGACGCTGCTGTTCAGCCTGGTGTCCAACTACGCGCAATTCGCCTGGAGCGGTCCGAGCCTGTTCGGCGGTCTGTCCGGCGTGCTTTACGGGTTGCTCGGTCACTGCTGGATCTTCCAGCTGCTGGCGCCGAACCCGGCCTATCGCCTGCCGCGCGGTGTGCTGGTGATGATGCTGGTGTGGTTGCTGGTGTGCATGTCGGGGCTGATCTCGATGATCGGTTTCGGCGAAATCGCCAATGCCGCCCACGTCGGCGGGTTACTCATCGGATGCTTCACCGGTTTGTTGGGCGGTTTGTACAACCGCCGTAAACTGGCCGCCTGAATTTTTTGAATAAAGAGCACGGAGACCCTGATGTCCTCTTTTAACGATTTGATCAAGAACATCACCCCGGACATCTACCAGAGCCTGAAACTGGCCGTAGAGATCGGCAAATGGTCGGACGGTGGCAAGCTCACCGCCGAACAGCGTGAGCTGTCGCTGCAGGCGATGATCGCCTGGGAAATCCAGAACCTGCCCGAGGAAGAGCGCACCGGTTACATGGGCCCGCAGGAATGTGCGTCGAAGTCGATCGAAGTGCCGAACATCCTGTTCAAGTCGGACGCCATCCATTGATCGAGATCGGCCGCGGTGCAATCAGCAAAATGTCGGCGCGCCTGGACGGGCCGAACGTGCAGTACGCGTTTCGTCTGGATGACGTCGAGGTGCCGGTCAACCCGTTGATTGGCAGCACGGTGCGTCTGGAATACCTGGGGGCGATTCACTGCACCCATTGCGGGCGCAAGACCAAGACCAGTTTCAGTCAGGGTTACTGCTACCCGTGCATGACCAGACTGGCCCAATGCGACGTATGCATCATGAGCCCGGAGCGCTGCCACTTCGAGGCCGGCACCTGCCGAGAGCCTGAGTGGGGCGAGAAGTTCTGCATGACCGACCACATCGTCTACCTGGCCAATTCGTCGGGGATCAAGGTCGGCATCACCCGCGCCACCCAGTTGCCGACCCGCTGGCTCGATCAGGGCGCCAGTCAAGCGTTGCCGATCATGCGCGTTTCCACGCGCCAGCAATCGGGCTTCGTCGAAGACCTGTTCCGCAGTCAGGTGGCGGACAAGACCAACTGGCGCGCCTTGCTCAAGGGCGACGCGGCGGCGGTGGATCTGGCGCAGGTGCGCGATCAGCTGTTCGAAAGCTGCGCCCCGGGTTTGCAAGGTTTGCAGGAGCGATTCGGTCTGCAGGCCATTCAGACCATCGCCGACGTCGAGCCGCTGGAAATCCGCTACCCGGTCGAGCAGTACCCGGCCAAGATCGTCAGCTTCAACCTGGACAAGAACCCGATTGCCGAAGGCACGCTGCTGGGGATCAAGGGCCAGTACCTGATCTTCGACACCGGCGTGATCAACATTCGCAAGTACACGGCCTATCAGCTCGCCGTGCATCAATAAGGACTTCAGCATGCGCACCGAACAACCGAAGATGATTTACCTGAAGGACTATCAGGCGCCCGAGTACCTGATCGATGAAACACACCTGACCTTCGAGTTGTTCGAGGACCACAGTCTGGTCCACGCGCAACTGGTGATGCGCCGCAACCCGGCCCGTGGCCCGGGCCTGCCGCCGTTGGTGCTCGACGGCCAACAGCTGGAACTGCTGTCGGTGACCCTGGCAGACCAGGAACTGAGCGCCGCCGACTACCAGCTGACGGAAAACCACCTGACCCTGCAACCGGCCAGCGAAACATTCACGGTCGACACCAGCGTCAGGATCCACCCGGAAACCAACACCGCACTGGAAGGCCTGTACAAGTCCGGCACGATGTTCTGCACCCAGTGCGAGGCCGAAGGGTTCCGCAAGATCACCTATTACCTCGACCGCCCGGACGTGATGAGCAAGTTCACCACCACCGTAGTGGCCGAGCAGCACAGCTATCCGGTGCTGCTGTCCAACGGCAACCCGATTGCCAGCGGCCCCGGCGAAGACGGCCGTCATTGGGCAACCTGGGAAGACCCGTTCATGAAGCCGGCGTACCTGTTTGCGCTGGTGGCCGGTGACTTGTGGTGCGTTGAAGACTCTTTCACCACCATGACCAACCGCAACGTGGCGCTGCGCATTTATGTCGAGCCGGAAAACATCGACAAGTGCCAGCACGCCATGAACAGCCTGAAGAAGTCGATGCGCTGGGATGAAGAGGTTTACGGTCGCGAGTACGATCTGGACATCTTCATGATCGTCGCCGTGAACGACTTCAACATGGGCGCCATGGAGAACAAGGGCCTCAACATCTTCAACTCCAGTGCCGTACTGGCCCGTGCCGAAACCGCCACCGACGCTGCGCACCAGCGGGTCGAGGCGATCGTCGCCCACGAATACTTCCACAACTGGTCGGGCAACCGCGTGACCTGCCGCGACTGGTTCCAGCTGTCGCTGAAAGAAGGCTTCACGGTATTCCGCGACGCCGGGTTCTCCTCCGACATGAACTCGGCCACGGTCAAGCGCATTCAGGACGTGGCGTACCTGCGTACCCACCAGTTCGCCGAAGATGCCGGCCCGATGGCCCACGCGGTGCGCCCGGACAGCTTCATCGAGATTTCCAACTTCTACACCCTGACCGTGTACGAAAAGGGCTCGGAAGTGGTCGGCATGATCCACACCCTGCTCGGCGCCGAAGGCTTCCGCAAGGGCAGCGACCTGTACTTTGAACGCCACGACGGCCAGGCCGTGACCTGCGATGACTTCATCAAGGCCATGGAAGATGCCAACGGCGTCGACCTGACCCAGTTCAAACGCTGGTACAGCCAGGCCGGTACACCGCGACTGGCGGTCAGCGAGTCTTACGACGCCGCTGCGAAAACCTACAGCCTGACCTTCCGCCAGAGCTGCCCGGAAACCCCGGACAAGGTTGAAAAACTGCCGTTCGTGATCCCGGTGGAACTCGGCCTGCTCGACAGCCAAGGTAACGAAATCGCCCTGCGTCTGGCCGGCGAAAGCGCTGCTCAAGGCACCACTCGTGTGATCTCGGTGACCGAAGCCGAGCAGACCTTCACCTTCATCGACATCGCCGAACAGCCGCTGCCGTCATTGCTGCGTGGCTTCTCGGCGCCGGTGAAACTGAGCTTCCCGTACAACCGCGATCAGTTGATGTTCCTGATGCAGCACGACACCGACGGTTTCAACCGTTGGGATGCCGGCCAGCAATTGTCGGTGCAGGTGTTGCAAGAGTTGATCGGTCAGCAGCAGAAGGGCGAAAGTCTGGTGCTCGACCCGCGTCTGGTTTCCGCGCTGCGTACCGTGCTGTCGGACGAGTCGCTGGATCAGGCGATGGTCGCGGAAATGCTCTCGCTGCCAAGCGAAGCCTACCTGACCGAAATCAGCGAAATCGCCGACGTGGAGGCGATCCACACCGCCCGCGAATTCGCCCGTCAGCAACTGGCGGACAACCTGTTCGAGGCGCTGTGGCTGCGTTATCAGGCCAACCGCGATCTGTCGAAGCAAACCCCGTACGTGGCCGAAGCCGAGCACTTCGCCCGTCGCGCGTTGCAGAACATCGCGCTGTCGTACCTGATGCTCAGCGGCAAGCCGGAAGTGCTGGCGGCGACGCTCGAACAGTTCGACAGCTGCGACAACATGACCGAGCGCCTGACCGCGCTGGCCGTGCTGGTCAACTCGCCGTTCGACGAACAGAAAGCCAAGGCGCTGGCCAGTTTCGCCGAGCACTTCAAGGACAACCCGCTGGTCATGGATCAGTGGTTCAGCGTGCAGGCCGGCAGCACCTTGCCGGGCGGTCTGGAACGTGTGAAGGCGCTGATGCAGCACCCGGCGTTCAACATCAAGAACCCGAACAAGGTGCGTGCGCTGGTCGGCGCCTTTGCCGGGCAGAACCTGATCAACTTCCACGCGGCGGACGGTTCGGGCTATCGCTTCCTTGCGGATCTGGTGATCGAGCTGAACGGCTTCAACCCGCAGATCGCTTCGCGTCAACTGGCGCCGCTGACTCGCTGGCGCAAGTATGACGGTGCTCGTCAGGCGCTGATGAAGGCGGAGCTGGAGCGGATTCTGGCGTCCGGTCAGCTGTCCAGTGATGTGTATGAAGTGGTCAGCAAAAGCCTGGCGTAAGCTGGGATAGCACCGCTTAAAACTGTGGGGGCGACGGTGCGACGATTCGACTTGCTCGCGAATGCGGTAGTTCAAACGACATCTGCGTGTCTGATACGCCCTCTTCGCGAGCAAGCTCGCTCCCACAGTTGTTTTGCGTTTCCTCAGTTACTTCAGATCAAACCGGTCCAGGTCCATCACCTTCGCCCACGCGGCAACGAAGTCGTTGACGAACTGTTCCTTCGCATCGGAACTGGCATACACCTCGGCCAGCGCCCGCAGTACCGAGTTGGAACCGAACACCAGATCGACCCGGGTCGCCGTCCATTTCACGCTGCCGGTTTTACGGTCACGACCTTCGAACTCGGTTTTGGACGTCGGTTTCCATTCCACGCCCATGTCTAGCAGGTTGCGGAAAAAGTCGTTGGTCAGGGTGCCGGGTTTGTCGGTGAACACCCCGTGTCTGGTTTTACCGACGTTGGTGTCCAGTACGCGCAGGCCGCCAATCAGCACGGTCATTTCCGGTGCCGAAAGGGTCAGCAGTTGCGCCTTGTCGATCAGCAACGCTTCGGCCGGCACGCGATAGGTGGTGGCAGCGTAGTTGCGGAAGCCATCGGTGTGCGGCTCAAGGAAACCGAACGATTCGACGTCGGTCTGCTCCTGACTCGCATCGGTGCGCCCCGGATTGAACGGCACGGTCACCGTGTGCCCGGCATTTTTCGCCGCTTGCTCGACCCCGGCATTACCAGCCAGCACGATCAGATCCGCTAGCGAGACTTGCTTGCCGGATGCCCCGGCGTTGAACTCGTTCTGAATGCCTTCGTAGACTTTCAGCACCTTGTCCAGTTGCTCCGGCTGATTGGCCTGCCAGAACTTTTGCGGCGCCAGACGCAGACGCCCGCCATTGGCGCCGCCGCGTTTGTCCGAACCCCGGAAGGTCGATGCGGCCGCCCAGGCAGTGGAGACCAGTTCCGAAACGGACAGCCCCGATGCCAGCACTTTGTCTTTGAGCGCCTTGATATCGCTGTCGTCCACCAGTGGATGTCTGGCCTCGGGAATCGGGTCTTGCCACAGCAGTTCTTCCTGGGGCAATTCCGGGCCGAGGTAGCGCGACAGTGGGCCCATGTCACGGTGAATCAGCTTGTACCAGGCGCGGGCGAAGGCGTCGGCCAGTTGATCGGGATTGGCCAGAAAACGTCGCGAAATCTTCTCGTAGGCCGGGTCGAAACGCAGGGCCAGGTCGGAAGTAAGCATGGTCGGGTCTATGCGTTTGTTCGGGTCGTGGGCGTGGGGAATGGTGCCGGCCCCGGCGCCGTTTTTCGGTTTCCACTGATGGGCGCCGGCCGGGCTTTTGGTCAGTTCCCACTCGAAGCCGAACAGGTTTTCCAGATAGTTGTTGCTCCACTTTGTCGGGGTGGTGGTCCAGGTCACTTCCAGGCCGCTGGTGATGGTGTCGGCGCCCTTGCCGGTGCCGAAGGTGCTTTTCCAGCCCAGGCCTTGTTCTTCAAGGCCGGCGGCTTCCGGTTCCGGGCCGACGTTATCGGCCGGGCCCGCGCCGTGTGTCTTGCCGAAAGCGTGGCCGCCGGCGATCAGGGCGACGGTTTCCTCGTCGTTCATGGCCATGCGGCCGAAGGTTTCGCGGATGTCCCTGGCCGAGGCCACCGGGTCCGGATTGCCTTCCGGACCTTCCGGGTTCACATAGATCAAGCCCATCTGCACGGCGGCGAGCGGGTTCTCGAGGTTGCGTTCGCCCTGATTGGTGCGGCTTTCTTCATTGCCGTGTTCGGCGGGCTCGGCCACCAGCGTGCCTTCGCCCGGCGGCTGCATGGATTCCGGATCCTTGCCGTAGCGGTTGTCGCCGCCCAGCCATTTGTTTTCCGAGCCCCAGTACACGTCTTCATCCGGTTCCCAGACGTCGGGCCTGCCGCCGGAGAAACCGAAGGTCTTGAAGCCCATGGACTCCAGCGCGACGTTGCCGGTGAGAACGATCAGGTCGGCCCAGGAAATGTTGCGGCCGTATTTCTGCTTGATCGGCCACAGCAGGCGGCGGGCCTTGTCGAGGCTGACGTTGTCCGGCCAGCTGTTGAGCGGGGCGAAGCGTTGCTGGCCGGAGCCGGCGCCACCACGGCCGTCAGCGGTGCGATAGGTGCCGGCGCTGTGCCAGGCCATGCGGATGAAGAGCGGTCCGTAGTGGCCGAAGTCCGCTGGCCACCACTCCTGCGAGTCGGTCATCAGCGCCGTCAGATCGCGTTTGAGGGCCTGGAAATCCAGGCTTTTGAAAGCCTTGGCGTAGTCGAAGTCCTTGCCCAGCGGATCGGACGCGGGCGAGTGCTGACTCAGGATTTTCAGGTTCAGTTGATTCGGCCACCAATCGCGGTTCGTCGTGCCACCGCCGGCGGCGTGATTGAACGGGCATTTCGATTCATTTGCCATGTTCGGGTCCTTATCAGGTCATCTGCGGCCGGCTCGTGCCGACTTCGGAGTAGTAAGGCTAGACCCGACTCGGAGAGTCAGCTAATAGGCCGACTATTGGTGCCTGATAGGCGCAGTCTCTTACGTGAACTGTCGGGCGCCGGCGCCGGGCAGGGCGCTGAAATGCCCGTGCTTGAGCGATGTTTTGCCAATGTGTGGAAGAAACGTGATGGTCATTGGAAATGTTATTGTATAACATAAAAATGATTTCATCTGATTGATGCCGGTCACACGCACTCTGTCTCGCCGGCATTGATCCTCACTTTTCTGCCTGACGGATTCCTGAAATGCCTTCCCGTTTCCACTCCTTCCAACCCCGCCTGACGCTCATGGCCTCTGCGTTGCTGATCGCTTCCCCGACATTCGCCGCCGACCCGCTGGAGCTGCAACCGCAAGTCATCACCGGCAATCCGCTGGGCAGTCAGACCCTGGCCTCGCCCTCGACCGTGTTGAGCGGCGACAACCTGACGCTGCAGCAAAAAGGCAGCCTCGGCGAAACCCTGAACAAGCAGCCGGGCGTGTCCTCGTCCTACTTCGGCCCCGGTGCCAGTCGCCCGATCATTCGCGGGCAGGACGGCGATCGCATTCGCATCCTGCGTAACGGCGTCGGCGCGCTGGACGCCTCGTCGCTGTCCTACGATCACGCGGTGCCGCTGGACCCCGTCAACGTCGAGCGCATCGAAATCGTCCGTGGCCCCGCGGCCTTGCTGTACGGCGGCAGTGCCATCGGCGGGGTGGTCAACACCTTCGACAACCGCATCCCGACCGAAGCCATCGAAGGCATTCACGGTGCCGGCGAGTTGCGCTACGGCGGCGCCGACACCACCCGCAGCAGCGCTGGCAAGCTCGAAGCCGGTAACGGTCAGTTCGCCTTGCACCTAGACGCCAGCGCCCGCGAGTTCAATGACCTGAAGATTCCCGGCTACGCCAAGACCCGTCGTGAACGGGCGAACGACGATGGCGATTCGAAGAAGCATCGGCTGGCCAACAGCGACGGTCGTCAGGACGGCGGTGCGGTGGGCGGGTCGTACACCTGGGATGACGGTTACGCGGGGCTGTCGTACAGCAATTACGATTCGAACTACGGCTCGCCGGCTGAAGACGATGTGCGCATCCGCATGGAGCAGGAGCACTACGCCTTCGCCTCGGAAATCCGCAACCTCGACGGCCCGTTCAGCTCGGTGAAACTCGACGCTGGCTACACCGATTACCAGCACCGTGAAATCGAGGGCGGCGAGGTCGGCACCACGTTCAAGAACAAGGGCTACGAGGCGCGGGTCGAAGCCCGGCATCAGCCGCTGGGGCCGTTCAACGGGGTGATTGGCGCGCAAGTCAGTCGCAACGAGTTCTCGGCGTTGGGCGAAGAAGCGTTCGTGCCGCACACTGATACCGATGTCGGCGCGCTATTCATTCTCGAAGAGCTGCAAGCCACGGATCGCCTGCTGTTCACCCTCGGCGGACGCCTTGAACACACCACGGTCGACCCCGACGCCAAAGGCAAAGAGCGCTTCGCCAATGCCGATCGCTCCAGCAGTTTCACCGCCGGCAGCCTGTCATCCGGTGCGGTGTACACGCTGACGCCGGTCTGGTCGGTGGCTGCCACGCTCGGCTACACCGAACGCGCGCCGACGTTCTATGAGCTTTACGCCAACGGCGCTCACGTCGCCACCGGCACCTATGAAGTCGGGGACGCGGGGCTGTCGAAAGAGAAAGCCGTCTCCAGCGACCTGGCCCTGCGTTTCGACAACGGTACGCACAAGGGCAGCGTCGGCGTCTTCTATAGCCATTTCTCCAACTACATCGGCCTGCTCGGGACGGGCCGCACACTCAACGACGAAGGCGAGGGGGACGCCGACGGCATTCCCGAGTACACCTACTCCGGCGTTCGGGCCCGTTTCAGCGGCATCGAAGCGCAGGATCGCTGGACCCTCGGCGAAAACGCCTACGGCAAGTTTGCACTGGAGCTGTCGGGCGACTACACCCGGGCCAAGAACCTCGACAACGGTCAGGACCTGCCGCGCATCGCACCGCTTAGATTGAACACCGGTTTGTTGTGGGAGCTGGATCGCTGGCAGGCGCGGATCGATGTGGAACACGCCAGTTCCCAGCACCGGGTGCCGGACAACGAAAGCAGCACCGACGGCTACACCACGCTGGGGGCAAATGTGGGTTATCACTTTGATGTTGGTCAGAGCAAATGGCTGGCCTTCGTCAATGCCGAGAACCTGACCAACCAGACCGTGCGTTACGCCAGCTCGATCCTGCGCGATATTGCGCCGGCAGAAGGGCGCAGCATTCAGGTCGGGCTGCGCACCACGTTCTGATCGTTCACACCGGACAGGCGCCAGCGTCGTTGCGACGCTGGCGTTGATCTCAACTCGATTGAGCGGTGTCTTCTTCCGGGATCTCGTCCAGCAGATCCTGTTGCCCCGGCAGTTCTGTGATCACGCTGAAATCACTGACCTCCACGGCGCCCAGCCCATACCCCAACAAGTGGAACGAGAACGCCTTGCGCGGTTGCGGGTTGTCGAAGCTGAAATCCATTTCCAGCGGCTGATCTGCCGTGGCGACCATCTCGGTCGGCAGTCCCAGTTGCACGTCCTGTTCGAACTCCTTGGCCTTGAGCTGAATGTACGCTGCCTGCTGCGGGTCGACCGAACGCACGGTCAGGCGCACGCGGGTGTGGGAGCCCTTGGGCATTTCCAGGTATTGCGCGCCGATCAGGTTGTCGGCCCAGTCGTCCTTGATCTGCGCTTGCAGCGGGATGACGTTGGTACTGCCGAACTGATAGCGCTGGTTCAGCGGGGTGCGCAACAGCGACAGGTCCAGGGCCGAGGCGCGGGCGGCGATGTCCCGGGCGTTCTGGCCGCTGGCGTTGCCTTTGAACGTGGCGCTTTCGGCGATGAATCCTTCGCTGGCGTAATTGCGGCAACGGCGTGGCATGTCGCATTCGGTCAGGAGGCCGCGACCGTCGTGATAGCGCAGCTTGCCGTTGGTGAACGACATGATTTCGCGGCCCGAATCGTAATCGCGAAACAGCGAGCGGCCGCTGAGGGCGGAAGGCACCGGAAAGTCGAAGTAATCCAGGATCGACGCGCTCAGATCGACGTGACCGTAGACCCCGGCGTTCAGGCGGGGCAATTGCGCCTGCTCCGGCGCGAGGGTCAGGTTGAAGCCCCAGGACGACGCGAGGCGGACGCCGTCGATGCCGTGGGATTCGTCAGAAGTGATAACCACCAGTGTGTCTTTCAGCACGCCCTGGCGTTCCAGGCCACTGAGAAACTGCTCCAGCGCATCGTCCAGATAACCGACGGCGGCCTGCTTGGGCGTGTCGTAGCGTTGCAGGTACTGCTCGGGCGCGGAGTAGGGCTGGTGCGTGCCGACGGTCAACAGCGTGAGCATCCACGGCTGTTTCTGTTTTTTCAGTTCGCCGACGTATTTCAGCGCGCCTTCGAAAAACGCCTTGTCGTCCTTGCCCCACGGGAACTCGAGATAGTTGGCGTTGGTGAACCACTCCAGACCATGGGTCGCGTCGAAACCGATGTGCGGCATGATCTTGTCTTTGGCCATGAACCGCAGCCCTGCGCCTTGCAGGTAATGCGTGGCAAAACCGTGCTGGCGCAGCTGTGCCGGCAGGCAGGCTTGATTGCGTTCGTGCTGGGTCAGCATTTCCACGCCTTTGGGCGTGCCGTTGTCGAGTTTGTCGTAGTCGCCGCAGAGCATGGCGTACAGACCGCGAATGGTCTGGTGGGTGTGCAGCACGTAATCCGGAGTGTTCATGCCGCGCTCGGCCCAGCGGCTGAGGTTGGGCATCAGGTCTTCCTGATAATGACTGCCGATGGCCCGGCGATTGGCGCCGATGTAAGCGCCGGGAATGCCTTCGAGGGCAACGATCAGCACATTGCGCGCCTTGCCCTTGGCCGCCAGCAACGGGTGACCATTCAGATCAACATCGGTGAGCCCGGCCATGGGCGGAGGAGCGACCTGAGTGTCGCCGTCCAGCCATTCTTCGGTCTGCATTTGAAGATCGGCGACCTGCGCGGCCAGCAACTGGTGCGGCAGGTTGTACAGGCGCCACGGGTCGTCATCGCTCGGGGCCAGGTGTTGCGCGCCCCAGTACGCTGAGAACAGCAGCACCGGCATCGCCCAGATTGCGCGGGGCAGAGCGCGAACCGGTGTTGCACGTCGATTCCAATGACTGAGCAGCCACAGGGCGAGAGCCACCAGCAGCGCAACCGCCACACCGGGATGGGCGAAGCCACCGCCGGTGGAGTTTTCCACGAACTGCGGGTCGATCAGGTAATGCAGGTCTGCCACGGTCGGCAGGCGACCGACCGCGCTGACCAGTTCCGCGGTCGCTACCGCCAGCAATCCCCAAAACAGCAGCACCGGCAGCGCCAGCCACCAGGGACGGCGGTGTAACAAAACCATCAACAGACTGCCGATGGCCAGATCCGACAGATAACCGAACAGGCTCGACCAGCCGAGTGCCGCCCGCAGGCACACCGGCACGATCAGTACCAGGAAAACCAGAGAAAGAAGACGGGCATCCAGGCGCCGCAACCGTTGACAAAGAGCGCTCACAAAAAAGACCTTCCAGCCATCAAATCGTCACAAAAGTGTGGGCGATCATACCAAGGGTGGGCTGTCTGATCGCCTTTTTAAACGGCCGGGTGATCTGATCTTGAAAGCCACGGTGAGCCACCCGGACGAGGCTGGGCCTTGATCGGCGTCAGTCCTGGCGATTTTTCGGCCTGAGCGAGGCAGCGGTTTTATTGTTTCAGGCTGTTTAACCGGCTTTTGATCCATTGCTGCTGCATTTGCGAACCAGTCCGATTTACAATGCGCGCTCCCTGATGGAGTCGGTCGTCGTGGATTTACTCACGCAACTTCATGCGCAGCTCAGCCGCTGGGTGATCGATCCGGTCACCCAGCGGTTCCTTGGCCTGTTCGATTTGAACGGCCGTCTTGGTGTGGCGTTTCTGCTCACGTCCTACGGCGTGGCGTACGGCCTTTATCGCTACCGAAAATCCCGACACCTGACACAGGCCCGCTCCTTCTGGCAATTTGTCGGCGGTGGTCGTGTCCACGGGCATCGTTCGGCCTGGCTGGATTACCGTTATTACTTCATCAAGGCGATTCTGAAGGTGGCCCTGGTATTGCCGGTTGTTGGTCTCGTCGACCCGTACATCCTTCGTTCGGGCGACTATGCGCGGTTTTTCACCCAACTCTGGGGCGCTCGCGAGCAGGTTCCGGATCACCCGCTGATCGCGTTGTTCTACGGTCTGGGCGTTTTCCTGTTCAGGGATTTTCTGCATTACTGGATTCACCGCGCCTTCCACTCCCGCTATCTGTGGGAGTTTCACAAGGTTCACCATTCGGCGCCGGTGCTGGTGCCGGCCACCGCCAGCCGGATTCACATCGTCGAATCGATCGTTGAACGGATCGTCATCACCGCCGGCCTCGGCGCGTTTGCGGGTGTGGTCTGGTACGCCTGCGGTGGTGAAGTCAGCCGCTATACGCTGTTCGGCGTGACCTGGCTGGCGCTGATCATCAACAGCCTGGCCTCCAATCTACGGCACAGCCATGTCTGGCTGTCGTTCGGGCCAGTGGTCGAACATGTGCTCAACAGCCCGGCCCAGCACCAGATCCACCACAGCGACGCGCCACGACATTTCAACAAGAACTTCGCGATCAATCTGTCACTGTGGGACTGGCTGTTCGGCACGCTGTACGTCACCACTTCAAAGCCCGAAGACTTGCGCTTCGGAACGGGCGAGCAGGACCACGCCCGCTACCTGACGCTGTACAGCCTGATCGTCACGCCGTTCGTGGACACCGCCAAACGCTTGTCGTCGAACGCCGACGGTCTCAAAACCCGGTTCAACCAGCGTACGCCTTGAATACTCGTCATTGTTGAACAACCCGCACGTCCGCTTGCCGGATGGGCGGTAAACCCGCGTCTATAGTGAGAGGGCTGTGTGAGACGGGTGGCGCACCTCAAGTTGCGACGGGAGGCGCCGAGTGAACAATCTGCTGTTTTTCATTCAGGAGATCGCCATGAGTCAGATTGAAAAAGTCCTCTATACCGCGAAAACCCACACCACCGGTGGACGTGACGGCGCATCGCGCAGTTCCGACGGGATCCTTGATGTAAAACTGTCGTCGCCCGGTTCCAGTGGCGGCGGGACCAATCCGGAACAATTGTTCGCCGCAGGCTGGTCGGCGTGTTTCATCGGCGCGATGAAAGCGGTGGCGGGGCAGCAGAAAATCAGCCTGCCGGCAGACCTGGCGGTGGATGCCGAAGTGGACCTGGGCACTAATTCGGGAGGGTATCTCCTGCAGGCGCGACTGAATGTGAGCCTGCCGGGCATGGAGCGCGGTGCGGCGCAGCAGTTGGTGGATGCGGCGCATCAGGTGTGCCCGTATTCCAAGGCCACGCGCAACAACATCGAGGTCGAATTGAAACTGGTCTGACCTCCAGACGCAAAAGGGGCGGCATGATCATCGATCATGCCGCCCCTTTTGTTTTTTTAAGCCGTATCTGTCAATCAGCGATCAATGCATCTTGCTGTGATCGTGGCCTTCCATGGTCAGCGCCTTGACCGGCGCTTTCACTTCAACGGTTTCCTTTTCACCCTTGGCGTTTTCGACGGTCAGGGTCAGCGGCACGCTGTCGCCTTCCTTCAGCTGACCGTTCAGGCCCATCAGCATCACGTGGTAGCCATTCGGATCAAAATTGACGGCTTTGCCGGCCGGCAGGTCGACCGAGTTGACCGGGCCCATGCTCATCACGTCGTTCTTCATGGTCATCTCATGAATCTGCACGTTCTTGGCCGCGGGCGATGCAACACTGAGCAGCTTGCTGTCGCTGTCGGCGGTGACGGTCATGAACGCACCGCTGGCCGACTGGTTCGGCACGGTCGCCCGCACCCACGCGTCGTCGACCCTGGTCTGCGCCGAGACCTGGAAAGCCAGGCCCAGCAGCGACAGGCCCAATACGGCACGTTTGATGTTGTTCAGAAAAGGATTCATCAGCAGACCTCCATGACGGTAAGCAAATCTTCCGTGCACTCTTGTGCCGAAAGCGATTGAGACAGGCCCACACGCAACGTGCCCCGGGTGTCGTAGACATAACTGGTGGCGGTGTGGGAAAGGGTATAGGTGTCGCCGGCCGGGACTTTTTCGTAGAACACGTCGAATTCCTTGGCGGTGGCCTTGGTTTCTTCGAGGGTGCCATACAGCGCGACGAAGCTTGGATCGAAGGTCTTGACGTAAGCGTCGAGGATTTCCGGGGTGTCGCGTTCCGGGTCGAGGGTGATGAACACCACTTGCAGGATGTCGCCGTCCTTGCCCATCAATTTCTTGATTTTCGCGGCGCGGGCCAGCGTCGTCGGACAGATCGCCGGGCACTGGGTGAAACCGAAGAAGATCATCGGCATCAGGCCGCGAAAGCTCGACAGCGTCACGGTGTTGCCTTCGGTGTCCTTGAGCTTGAAGGTGCGTCCGAGGATCTTGTCGCTCAGATCCTTGCCGTACTTGTACGACAGTTCGCCGCGGGTGTCGCAGCCGGCGAGCAGGCCGAGACCGAGTACGCCCATTCCCGCAAGCACCTTGCGGCGAGTCAACAAAGCCGTCATTTCATACCGCCCTTTGGAGCCCGCCAGTCGGCAGGACAGGCGGGCGGGTTAACCGTAAAAGCGGCGCATGATACCAAAATGATCCGGCAGGTCGGTTTTTGATCACCCGTCAATGTCGGAGCGGGCGACAAAAGGTGTAAGAAAAAATGACTCAAGGTGATGGCGAAGACGGCTCGGGCGGGCTCCAGCCACCGCCCAGTGCGGTGTACAGGTTCACTTGCGCGACCAGTTGCGCCAACCCTTGCCGGCCTCGCGGTTGCGGATGGTCAGGTGCAGGCTTCGCTCGTCGGCGGCCAGCGTTTCCCGGGCCAGCGTCAGCAACTCCTGATCGACGTTCAGCGCGGCTACCCGCAGATCACGATTGTTGATCAGCGCGCTTTCGATCAATTGCTGCAACGCCGGGTCATTGAACAGCGCGCGCCAGTCTTCGACCCGGGGTGTGCGCGGGGATTGCGCGGCATACGCCGGACCTTGTGGATACTGCGCAGCGCTCGGCGATGCCGGTCGCTGGTAGTCGGGAGTCAACGAGCAACCGCCCAGCAGCAGTGCCACGGACAGGAGGGAGATCGGGAGCCTGGACATCAAACAGCCTCGTTCACGAATAAGAGCGGAGGCCGGGCGTCCGATAAAAGGAAGCGCGGATCAGGCGCCGGCCATCCATCTGGCCAGACCGTGTCGTCCGCTGACACCGAGCTTGGCGGCCGCATGCTTGAGGTAGGTTTCGATCGAGCTGTTTTTTGACCCTCAGCTTCTCGGCCATCTGCGGTACGGCGCCGCCGGTCAGCAAGCCCAGGCAGACTTCTTTTTCTCGTACCGACAACGTGATGTCGCCCAGTGCCATACCCTCCGCACACTGAGTCTTGCCGAAAAAAAGCCCCGCAAAGGCGATTTTTTCCGCCTGTCGTTTGCGTCGTCGCCGTGTCTATGCCTCGTTGAGCGAAGGTAATGCGGCATCCACCAGCTCGATCCAGTGCCTGACTGGCGTACGCCTCGCGCCGTCGAGGTGAGCCTGACAACCGATATTGGCGGTGGCGATGACATCAGGATGGCCGCTCTCCAGGGCGTTGAGCTTTTGGTCGCGCAGTTGCCGGGCCAGTGTTGGCTGGGTCAGCGAGTAGGTGCCTGCCGAGCCACAGCACAGATGTGCGTCCGGTACGGTCGTGAGGTTGAAGCCCAGCCGGTTCAGCACCGATTCCACCGCGCCGCCGAGTTTTTGTGCGTGCTGCAGGGTGCAAGGGCAGTGGAAAGCCAGACGCTGATCAGCGTGGATGCCCAGGGATTCGAGCGGTTCTTCGCGCAGCACCTCAACGAGATCCCGAGCCAGCGTGCTGACACGTCTTGCCTTCTCGGCGTATACCGGATCGGCGCCGAGCAAATGCCCGTAATCCTTGATGAACGCACCGCAACCGCTGGCGGTCTGCACGATCGCCTCGGCCCCCCGTTCGATGGCCGGCCACCACGCATCAATGTTGTGGCGGGCGCGGTCAAGGCCGGTGATCTGGGCGTCGAGGTGATAATCCACGGCGCCGCAACAGCCAGCCTCACGGACGGGAATCACGCTGACGCCCAGACGATCCAGCACCCGTGCCGCTGCTGCATTGGTATTGGGTGACAAACCCGGTTGCACGCAACCCTCCAGCATCAACACTTGCCGTGCATGGCGGATGACTGGACGTGATGCAGGCGTCAACGCATTGCGTGGCAGTTTGTCTTGCAAGGTATCGGGCAGTAGCGACCGGAACATCTGCCCGCCATTGACCAATCCTTTGAACAACCGTGGATTGGGTACGACACTTCGAAGTCCTTCTCGCAGAAGGCGCTGTCCGGGCGGTCGCGGGACGGCGGCGTCGACTACCGCCCGCCCTATGTCGAGCAGGTTGTGATAATCCACGCCGGAAGGGCAGGTGGTTTCACAGTTGCGGCACGACAGGCAGCGGTCCAGGTGTTGCTGGGTTTTCGCCGTGACTTCGTTGCCTTCGAGCACCTGCTTGATCAAGTAGATGCGCCCGCGCGGGCCGTCCAGTTCATCGCCGAGCAATTGATAAGTCGGGCAGGTCGCGTTGCAGAATCCGCAATGAACGCACGTGCGCAGGATGCTTTCGGCCTCTTCGGCGCGGGGCAGTTGTCGGGCTTGCGGGCTGAGGGTGGTCTGCATGGCTCAAAGCTCCGCGTACAGAAGGCCGGGGTTGAAAATGCCCCGGGGGTCGAGTTGTCGTTTGAGTTGACGGTGATAGTGAAGCAAGGCGGGCGCCAGTGGATGGAACGGTTCATCGATCAAACCGTGGCTATAACAGGTCGCATGGCCGCCGACGTCGCCGACCGCTTTGCGAATGACCGACGCTTCGGCCGTCGATTTGAGCCAGCGTTGCGCTCCGCCCCAGTCGAGCCACTGCTTGCCGGGCAGGTCCAGCGGCGGTGTGTTGAGTGGTACGGACAGGCGCCAGAGCGGGTGGTCTTCATCGAAGAAGTCCAGGCGTTGTTCGTTGAGGTCGGCCCAGAACGAATTGTCGATCAGCTCGCCGCCAAGGCGATCACGGGCGGCCGCCACTGAACCTTCACCACCCTCCAGGCGCAAGTGCAATTGCCGGCCATCGTGACACGCGGCGCTGATCGGCAACGGCTGCTGGCCCCATTCGGCCAGGCGCAGCAGAGCATGTTCGCTGGTCATTTCCAGACGCAGGCTAAGGCACGCGCGCGGTTTGGGCAGCACTTTGAGCGACACTTCAGTGATGACACCCAGCGACCCGTAACTGCCAGCCATCAGGCGCGACAGATCGTAGCCGGCGACGTTCTTCATGACTTCGCCACCGAAACGCAGGTGTTTGCCATGACCGGTGATGATCCGCGTGCCCAGCACGAAATCGCGCACCGATCCCGACCAGGGCCGACGCGGCCCGGACAGCCCAGTGGCGATCATGCCGCCGACCGTTGCGTCGTCGGCGAAGGCGGGGGGCTCGCACGCCAGCATTTGTTGCGAGGCGTCCAGCACGGCCAGCAACTTTGCCAGCGGAGTGCCGCAGCGCGCGGTGATCACCAATTCGGTCGGGTCGTAGCTGACGATGCCGCGATGGGCGCGGGTATCGAGAATTTCCCCTCCGACGATGCGTCCGAGAAACGCTTTGCTGTTGGCTCCCTGAATGCGCAGCGGCGTAGCGTTTACCAGTGCCCGGTTGACCTGTTCGAGCAGTGCGGCGCTGTCATCGAAATCTTTGGTGTCACCCATCAGAACCGCTCCAGTTCGGGGAAGGGCAATTGCCCGTGGTGTACGTGCAGGGCACCGAATTCGGCGCAGCGATGCAGGGTCGGAATATTTTTGCCGGGATTGAGCAGTCCACCGGGGTCGAAGGCTGCTTTCACGGCATGGAAAAGGGTCAACTCATCGCGGTTGAACTGCGCGCACATCTGGTTGATTTTTTCCCGGCCCACGCCATGTTCGCCGGTGATGCTGCCGCCGACCTTCACGCACAATTCGAGGATCTTGCCACCCAGCGCTTCGGCTCGTTCCAGTTCGCCGGGCTGATTGGCATCGAACAGAATCAATGGATGCATGTTGCCGTCGCCGGCGTGGAATACGTTGGCGACCCGCAAGCCATATTCGGCTGAAAGCTGCGCTATCGCGTGCAGTACGCCGGGCAACTCGCGGCGCGGGATGGTGCCGTCCATGCAGTAATAGTCCGGCGACAACCGACCTACGGCGGGGAAGGCATTCTTGCGTCCGGCCCAGAACCGTACGCGCTCGGCTTCGTCACGGGCCTGGCGCAGTTCGGCGGCGCCGGCCTGTTCGAGCACTTGGCGAACCCGCGCGCAATCATCGTGGACATCCGCTTCAACACCATCGAGTTCACAGAGCAGAATCGCCTCGGCGTCTACTGGATAACCGGCGTGTATGAAGTCTTCGGCGGCGCGGATCGCCAGGTTGTCCATCATCTCCAGGCCGCCGGGAATGATGCCGGCCGCGATGATGTCGGCTACTGCACGGCCGGCTTTTTCCACGGAGTCGAACGCCGCCAGCAGCACTTTGGCGGTTTGCGGTTTGGGCAAGAGTTTGACCGTGACTTCGGTGATCACCCCGAGCAGTCCTTCGGAGCCGGTGAACAGCGCCAACAGGTCGAAGCCGGGAGAATCCAGCGCATCGGACCCCAGCGTCAGGCGTTCGCCATCCACGGTAAGAATCTCGATCTTGAGCAGGTTGTGAACGGTCAGGCCGTACTTGAGGCAATGCACGCCACCGGCGTTTTCCGCCACATTGCCACCGATGGAGCAGGCGATTTGCGAGGAAGGATCAGGCGCGTAATACAGCCCGAACGGCGCAGCGGCCTGGGAAATCGCCAGGTTGCGCACGCCGGGTTGAACCCGTGCGGTACGTGCTTCGGGGTCGATCCGCAGAATATTGTTGAAGCGCGTCATCACCAGCAGCACGCCTTTTTCCAGTGGCAGGGCACCGCCGGACAAACCGGTCCCGGCGCCCCGGGCCACCACCGGTACCCGCCGTTCGTGGCAGATTCGCAACACGCCCTGAACTTCATCGATGTGCCGTGGCAGCACCACCAGCAGCGGCGTGGTGCGATAGGCCGAGAGGCCATCGCATTCATACGGCTTCAGTTCTTCAAGCTGATGCAGGACTTCAAGATCCGGCCATTGGTGGTGCAGGGCTTGCAACAGCGCGGCTTTGTCGACATCGGGCAAAACGCCGTCGACCTGTTCGTCATAGAGAATGTTCATGATCGCTGGACGACCCTCCGTTGTCGTTATTCGAGGTCGGTGCCGTTTTCCATCATTGGGCTGCTGATACCGAGAAGTAAAGCGTAGCGGCCGGAGGTCCGTTGTCTCGCGCTTCTGTATGCCGCTACTTCAGGACTGCGATTGCGACGATGCGTCGGCAGACGGCCTGAGAAGGGTGGGACACCACCCAACGCCCGAGCAGTGCGGGCGTTGGGTGGTGTCAGCGAACTTCAGTCCAGATCGCTTGCTTGATGCCGCTCCGGAACCTGGCCGGCTTCATCGCCCCACGTCCGGTTGACGCGCTGGCCGCGAATTACCGCAGGCCGGTCAGCAATCTCTTGCGCCCAGCGTTGCACGTGGGTGTATTCGTGAGCGGAAAGAAACTCGGCGGCGGAGTACACGTTGTTGCGCACCAATTGCCCGTACCACGGCCAGACCGCGATGTCGGCGATGGTGTAGTCGTTGCCGGCGAGGAAGGCGCTTTCGCTCAGGCGGCGGTCGAGAACATCCAGCTGCCGCTTGGTTTCCATGGTGAATCGGTTGATCGGGTATTCGAGCTTTTCCGGCGCATACGCATAGAAATGACCGAAACCGCCGCCCAGGTAAGGTGCTGATCCCATCTGCCAGAACAGCCAGTTCAGGGTTTCGGTGCGTGCCGCCAGGTCGGTGGGCAGGAAGGCGCCAAATTTTTCTGCCAGATAGAGCAGGATCGAGCCGGATTCGAATACGCGAATGGTCGGTTCTACGCTGCGATCCAGCAGCGCCGGGATTTTCGAATTGGGGTTGATCTCGACAAAGCCGCTGGAGAACTGGTCGCCCTCGTTGATGCGGATCAGCCAGGCGTCGTACTCGGCGCCGGAATGTCCGAGCGCCAGCAACTCCTCAAGCAGAATGGTCACTTTCACGCCGTTGGGCGTGGCCAGTGAATACAACTGCAACGGATGTTGGCCGATCGGCAGCGTCTTTTCATGCGTCGGCCCGGCAATCGGGCGATTGATGCTGGCGAACTGGCCGCCGGACGGAGCGATGTGTTTCCAGACCTTGGGTGGAGCGTAGGGCGCCTTGCTCATGAAACGGACCTCATCGGTTGTATGCCGCAATGACTTGAGCCGGACAGCGAGCGTGCCAGACTTTTGTCGAACAGAACACCATGCAAGGGCGTTTGAATGCCACTGGTGGTTCGCTGAAAAACGTTGATCGGCTGCAGACGCATTGCCGGGTTTTTGTCATTCAAGGCGTCAGGTGGCCGCTTCTCCTTTGATAGACGAGCGGGCAGGGCTTTTGCGCGAATCTGTCCGCAGTTGCGCCGGACTCACGCCCAGACGCTGCCTGAAGGCTGTGGTCATATGCGCCTGTGAGTTAAAGCCACAGGCGAGGGCAATCTGCGAAAGACTGTCTGTTGTATCGCGCATCGACGCTCGGGCTTTGGCCAGTCGTCTGTCGATCAGGTAACTGTGGGGACTTTTGCCGGTCGCCTGTTTGAAAGCGCGCATGAAATAGCCCTCGGACAACTCCAGCAGTTGCGCCATAGCCGGAACGCCGAGAGGGTTGCCGAGGCCGGCGTCGATGAATTCATCCAGCAGGCGCATGCGGCTGCCGGTGATTGAACCTTGCTGCGTTGCGGTCGCATGACCTTCAACCCGTTCTGCCAGGTTGAGCGCCCAGCTTTCCCAGTCATCTTCCAGAGAGGTTTTCAGCAGTGCGCTGCGCATTCGCGACGCGAGGTAGATCGCTTGCGGGTCGATGCGATTGTTGAACGCCTCGTCGCCGGCCAATGCTGTGCCGTCGGTGCGTATCACCCGCAGATATTCGCCGCCCATGGGCGACTCGGAGAACACGTCACAGCCAGCCGGAACAAACGCCAGGCCATTGGGCATTGCATCGAAGGGGCGTATCCGGTCACTACCAATGGCGTGCACGCCGCGCTGGCTGTCGAAGGCAAAGCCGATTGCCGACTGGGGCGCCACGTATCGTGCCGAGTAGGCTGCGCCCGGCAGCAACTCGATCACCCATGGGCCGGCTTCGACACGACGTATCGGCTCGGCGACGGTTATGGCGGGACGACGGTTTCGATGGCTCATGAACGCCATAGTAGTGAAGGGCGTGCATAAAAGTCAGGTCTGTTTTTTGAAAGCCGATGTGAAGCGTCTGTGCCTAGACTGGGCCAAAGTCCAAGGAGCCACTTATATGCACGCACTCACTCGCGACGACATCGAGAACGCTGCCCGCCAGGTTTATCAAGTGATGCCGGCTACCGCCCAATACCGTTGGCCGCTGCTGGCAGAACGGCTGGGCTGCACAGTTTGGGTCAAGCATGAAAACCACACGCCGACCGGTGCCTTTAAGGTGCGTGGCGGTATCACGTTCATGCACTGGCTGCGTCGCGAACATCCCACTGTCAAAGGCATTGTCTCTGCGACGCGTGGCAATCACGGTCAGAGCCTGGCGCTGGCAGCGCAGGCGGTGGGCCTGAAAGCATTGATCGTGGTGCCGCAGGGCAATTCGCTGGAAAAGAACAACGCCATGCGCGGCTTCGGTGGTGAAGTGGTCGAGTACGGGCGCGATTTTGACGAGGCGCGTGAAGAGGCGGCGCGTTTGGCGCAGGAACATGACCTTTTTCTGGTGCCGCCTTTTCACGTTGAACTGGTCAAGGGCGTGGCGACTTATGCGCTGGAGCTGTTTGGTGCTGCATCGGATCTGGATACGATTTACGTGTCCATTGGTTGCGGATCGGGGATCTGTGGTGTGATCGCTGCCCGTGACGCGCTGGGACTGAATACTGAAGTGGTGGGGGTTGTATCGACAGAGGCCGCGGCCGCCAAGCTGTCGTTCGACGCGAACATGATCTGCGAAACCGCTTCGGCGAATACGTTCGCGGATGGCCTGGCTGTGCGCAAGCCGATTGCCCAGGCGTTCGACATCTATAAGGAAGGAGCGGCGAGGATCGTTTCGGTCAGCGAAGGCGAGATCGCCGAGGCCATGCGCGTGTATTACACCGACACTCACAACCTTGCAGAGGGCGCGGGTGCCTCAGCGCTGGCAGCGTTGATGCAGGAGCGTGGAAGGATGCAGGGGAAAAAGGTCGGGGTGATTCTGTCCGGGGGGAATATTGACCGATCGGTGTATGCGAGGGTTATTGGTTGAGTGCTGACTTGCCGGTGGATGCACTCATC
>NZ_JBWXMQ010000017.1:0-122448 GCF_056626735.1 Pseudomonas sp. 1
CTTACAGCATTCTCAGCCGCCCTGCGGCTGTCCTCGCCGGCCGACAATGCTAAGGTTCAGCCCTAGCTTTTGTACTTTTCCAAGGAAGCCTTCATGCCGGACACTCAGTCCCTCAACGCTGCATTCATGGTCGTTCAGAGCAACAGCCTGGATGAACTGCGCAGCCTTGTGATCAGCATCATGCGGCGCTATCCATTGGCCCCCCTGGAGAACGAAATCGCGCTCGTGCAGAGCAACGGCATCGCTCAATGGCTCAAGTTGGCACTGGCTGAGGATCCTGAAGAAGACGATTCAGGCGGCTGTGGTATCGCCGCCGCTATCGACGTGCAATTGCCGGGCAGTTTCATGTGGCAGCTGTACCGGATGGTTCTGGGGCGAGAGGAAATTCCAGCGAAGTCGTTGCTCGACAAGGCGCCGCTGACCTGGCGTCTGATGCGCCTGTTGCCACAGGTTATCAACCGTCAACATTTCGAACCGCTGCAACGCTTCCTCACCCATGACACCGATCTGCGCAAGCGCTACCAGTTGTCCGAACGTCTGGCAGACCTCTTCGACCAATACCAGGTTTACCGCGCAGATTGGCTTGAGGACTGGGCAGAGGGGCATCATCAACTCCGCAAGGTAAGAGGTGAAGCGAAACCGCTCTCACCGTCCAGTTGCTGGCAGGCAGAGTTGTGGCGTGCCCTGCTGGACGACGTAGGCGAGCAAGGCATGTCCCAAAGTCGGGCGGGCGTGCACCAGCGATTCATGGAGCGCATCAACAGTCTTGAGCACGCACCTGTCGGTCTTCCCCAGCGGGTCATCGTATTCGGAATTTCGTCGCTGCCTGCTCAGGTACTGGAGGCATTGGCCGGGCTATCCCGTTTCAGCCAGGTTTTGTTGTGCGTCCATAACCCCTGTCGTTATCACTGGGCCGATATCGTTGCCGACAAGGATCTCTTGCGTCACCAGTACAAGCGGCAGGCTCGAAAAAACGGCATGCCTGCAGTGCTGGATTCGGAAACGCTCCACCAACATGCTCACCCGCTACTCGCAGCGTGGGGCAAGCAAGGTCGTGATTACATCAGCCTTCTTGACAGCTACGACGAGCCTGACAGCTATCGCGCAGCATTTCGCAACGGACGCATCGATCTGTTCAGCGAAACCCAGCCGAACAACATGCTCAACCAATTACAGGACGACATTCTGGAACTGCGGCCGCTCAGCGAGACTCGAGCACTTTGGCCGGCAGTCGATCTGACTCAAGACAACTCGATCCGCTTTCACATTGCCCATAGCGCCCAGCGCGAAGTGGAAATTCTTCACGACCAGCTCCTGGCCCGTTTCAATGCCAACCCCCAATTACGCCCTCGCGATGTAATCGTGATGGTGCCTGACATCGATAGTTATGCGCCGCATATCCGAGCCGTATTCGGGCAGCTCGACCGTCAGGACCCACGTTTCATTCCTTTCACCATGGCCGATCAGGGGCAGCGAGGGCGGGATCCATTGCTGATCGCTGTCGAACATCTGCTCAAACTGCCGGACAGCCGTTTTCCCGTCAGTGAGATCCTCGACTTGCTCGACGTTCCTGCGTTACGCGCCAGGTTTGGTGTGCAGGAGCGAGACTTGCCGACCCTGCATCGGTGGATTGAAGGGGCCGGCGTACGTTGGGGCATCGATGCCGGACAACGTGCCGGACTGGGATTACCCGACCAACTGGAGCAAAACAGTTGGCGCTTCGGCTTGCGTCGGATGCTGCTCGGTTATGCCGTTGGCAGTTCCGGTGCCTGTGGAGATATCGAGCCTTACGATGAGATCGGTGGTCTCGATGCTGCATTGATCGGTCCGTTGGTGGCGTTGCTGGATGCACTGGAACTCTCGCATCAGCAACTGATGAAACCCGCGCAACCACAGGAGTGGGGACATCGGCTTCAGGCGTTGATGCAGCTGTTTTTCAAGCCCGAAGATGAGCATGACGACTACCTGCTGGCTCAGCTCGAGGAGTTGCGTGAAACCTGGCTGGAAACCTGCGAGGCCGTCGGTCTGCTGGAGGAACTGCCACTGACCGTCGTCCGTGAGGCCTGGCTGGCGGGGCTGGATCAGGGGCGTCTGTCGCAGCGCTTCCTGGCCGGAGCTGTGAACTTTTGTACGCTGATGCCAATGCGCGCGATCCCGTTCAAGCTGGTTTGCCTGTTGGGTATGAACGACGGCGATTATCCACGCGCTCAACCGCCGCTGGACTTCGATCTTATGGGCAGCGACTACCGGCCGGGGGATCGTTCCCGTCGGGAGGATGATCGCTATCTTCTGCTCGAAGCGCTCTTGTCCGCCCGTCATCAGCTCTACATCAGTTGGGTGGGCCGAAGCATTCGCGACAACAGTGAGCGGCCAGCCTCAGTGTTGATCGGCCAGTTGCGCGATCATCTCGCCAATGGATGGCGATCGGCTGAAGACAACGAGGATCTTCTGATTGCCATGACTCAAGAGCATCCATTGCAGCCATTCAGTTCGCGCTACTTCCATGAGGAAGACAAGCTGTTCAGCTACGCCAGCGAGTGGCAGGTGCTGCATCAACCTCACGAACAGAACGACGTAGCTACAATGCTTGCGCCCCATACCCAGGAAGAACCGTTGAGTCTGGAACTGCTGCAGGACTTTCTGCGCAATCCGGTCCGACATTTTTTCACTCAGCGACTCAAGGTTTACTTCGAAGCGGCGCAGGTACCTCAGGCTGACGAGGAGCCTTTTGTGCTGGATGCATTGCAGCGATACATGCTCAGCGACAGCTTGCTCGGGGCAGCCATGAGGCTCCCGGACAACGTAGATAAGGCGCTCGAGTCTCAGGCCCGACGCCTCCAAAACAGCGGACTGTTGCCCATGGCCGGATTCGGTGAATGCCTTCAGCGAGAGCTGATCGAGCCTTTGCCTGACTTGTTGCAACGCTATCAACAACTGTTGGCGTTATGGCCAACCCCCCTGACCAACGCGCTACCGATCAATTTTGAATGGCAGGAACTGCGCCTTGAAGGATGGCTGGGAGGTTTGCACCGACGCGCCGATGGCGGCGTACTCTCGGTCACAACAATCCCCAACAGCATTGGCTCGATCAAGAACCGCAAATGGCATCGCCTGACCAAGCCCTGGGTCAGCCATCTTGTCGCGTGTGCCAGTGGCCTTTCCCTAACGACCGCAATGGTAGCCAGCGATGACACGCTCCTTCTGGAACCTCTGGAACAGACTCGAGCGGGACGAATTCTTGAGGATCTGCTCCTCGCTTGGCAGACGGGCATGCGCCAGCCACTGCCGGTCGCGGTGAAAACAGCTTTCGCATGGCTGGGGCAGACAGATCCGGTCAAGGCTGAAGCGGCTGCCCGCAAAGCCTATGAGGGTGATGGTCAGACCAACGAAGGCGAACGTCGCGAAAGTCCGGCTCTGACCCGACAATTCGCCGACTTCGATGCACTGCAGGCGGATGAAACCTTCTCCGGTTGGTGTGATGCACTGTATCGCCCTTTGCTTGAGGCGCCGTGGTGCTCATGGACTCATGAGGAGGCAGGCGCATGAGCAACCAACAGCCTCTCGCGCTGGCATTCCCGTTAAGGGGCAGTCAACTGATTGAGGCCAGTGCGGGCACTGGCAAGACGTTCACCATTTCGGCTTTATATCTGCGATTGATCCTCGGCCACGGAGGCGAGGGGAGTGGTTTCGGTCGTGAGCTGTTACCCCCGCAGATTCTCGTGGTGACCTTCACCGACGCGGCGACCAAAGAACTGCGCGAACGTATACGTACACGTCTGGCCGAGGCCGCCCGTTTCTTCCGTGACGAGACGCCTCCCCCTGATGCGCTGATCGATGAATTGCGTGCACAGTTCGATCCGCAACAATGGCCCGGTTGCGCCAATCGCCTGGATATCGCCGCGCAATGGATGGACGAAGCCGCTGTTTCGACGATCCACAGCTGGTGTCAGCGAATGCTGCGCGAGCATGCATTCGACAGCGGCAGTCTGTTTACCCAGACCCTGGAAACCGATCACAGCGACCTGCTCGGCGAAGTCTTGCGCGATTACTGGCGGCTGTTCTGCTATCCGATGCAGGGCGATGCCTTGAACTGGGTTCGCAGTCATTGGGCAGGCCCGGCGGCCTTGTTGCCGCGTGTGCGTGGGCTGTTTGGCACCGAGCGCGAAGGGGATTCAGACAAGACACCATCCGAACTGATCGAAGAATGCCTGCAGGAACGCCGTGCGGCATTGGTTGAGTTGAAGGGACCATGGCGGCAGTGGGCCGATGAGCTACTCGCCATCTGCCATCAGGGCGTCGCCAACAAAACCGTGGACGGGCGCAAGATGCAGGCCCGCTATTTCGAGCCCTGGTTCGAAAAGCTCAAGGCCTGGGCCGAGGACGAGGCGCTCGAACAACTGGATATCGGTACCGGGTTCGCCCGGCTCACGCCGGATGGCATGGCTGAAGCCTGGAAAGGCGAGCCGCCGAGTCACCCGGGCCTGGATGCAATGCCGGTGCTCAAGTCGAGCCTGGACAATTTGCCGACGCCCGATGCGGCTGTGCTGCAGCATGCTGCCAAATGGGTCGGTGCCCGCTTTGAAGACGAGAAGCGCCGTCGGGCCGAAATGGGTTTCGACGACATGCTGTTGCGTCTGGATGCGGCCTTGCAGTCCGACGGTGGGGAACGTCTCGCCACGCTCATCCGCGAGCAGTTCCCGGTCGCCCTGATCGATGAGTTCCAGGACACGGACCCGGTGCAGTACCGGATCTTCGAAAGTATTTATCGCATTGAAGAGGATAACCCCGAGACCGGGCTATTCCTGATCGGCGATCCGAAGCAGGCGATCTATGCCTTCCGTGGCGCGGACATCTACACCTATCTGCGAGCCCGGCAGGCCACAACCGGGCGCCTGCATACACTGGGCACCAATTTCCGTTCCAGTCACGGGATGGTCAGTGCGGTCAACCATGTGTTCGAACGTGCGGAGTCCCGTGAGCAAGGGCGCGGAGCATTTCTGTTCCGAGAGAAAAACGGCGTTAACCCGGTGCCGTTCCAGCCTGTGCAGGCTCAGGGGCGTAAAGAACATTTGCAAGTATCCGGGCAGGACGTACCGGCGCTGAACATCTGGCATTTATCCACGGACAAGCCACTGTCCGGGGCGGTCTATCGCCAGCAGTTGGCGGCAGCCTGCGCCAGTGAGATCACGACCCTGCTCAATGGCGGCCAAACCGGTCGCACCGGGTTTGTGCAGGAGGGCAAGGATTGGCGCGGGCTGCGACCAGCGGACATAGCGATCCTGGTGCGCGATGGTAAAGAGGCGCAGGCGATACGCGGTGAACTTGCAGCGCGCGGAGTCCGCAGCGTTTATCTGTCGGACAAGGACTCGGTGTTTGCCGCTCAGGAAGCCCATGATCTGCTGTCATGGCTCAAGGCATGCGCCGAGCCGGATGTCGAACGCTCCCTGAAAGCCGCGCTGGCGTGCATCACCCTGAATCTGCCACTGGCTGAGCTGGAGCGTCTTAATCAGGACGAACTGGCCTGGGAAACCCGGGTCATGCAGTTCCGTGGTTATCGTGAGCTCTGGCGCAAGCAAGGGGTGCTGCCGATGCTGCGGCGCCTGCTGCACGACTTTCAATTACCGCAGATGCTCATCGCCCGCAGTGATGGCGAGCGGGTGCTGACCAACCTTTTGCACCTGTCGGAGTTGTTGCAACAGGCTGCGTCGGAGCTCGATGGCGAGCAGGCACTGATCCGTCATCTGGCCGAGCATCTGGCGCTGTCCGGCCAGGCAGGCGAAGAACAGATCCTGCGTCTTGAGAGCGACGAACAACTGGTCAAGGTCGTGACCATTCACAAGTCCAAGGGGCTTGAATACCCGTTGGTGTTTCTGCCTTTCATCTGTTCGGCCAAACCTGTGGATGGCAGTCGGTTGCCGCTGCATTATCACGATGAGTCCGGCGAGGCCCGCATCAGTCTGAAACCCGACGCCGAACTGATCGCCCTGGCGGACAACGAGCGCCTGGCAGAGGACCTTCGGTTGCTCTACGTCGCGCTGACCCGCGCACAACATGCGTGCTGGCTCGGAGTGACGGATCTCAAACGCGGCAATCACAGCAGTTCGGTGTTGCACCTTTCTGCGCTGGGCTATCTGTTGGGTGGCGGCGCAATGTTGAATGAGTCCAGCGGATTGGCTCGTTGGCTGAGCGATCTTCAACAGGATTGTCCGGCGCTGAGCGTTGTTGAAATGCCGGAGGCTACCGGCGAGGAGTATCAGCCCCCGCGTAACGAGGCCACGCTACGTGCCACCCTTTTACCGGCTCGCAAGGCCAGCGAGAACTGGTGGATCGCTTCGTACAGCGCCTTGCGCATCAGTGATGTGCTGAGCGTCGGCAACGATGAAGCTCCCGACAGTCCGCAAGCGCAAAAGCTGTTTGACGACGAACGCCTCGATCCCGAAGCTCCACGCGAGATCATCGCCGGCGGGGCTGACATTCACCGTTTCCCCCGTGGACCGAATCCTGGAACGTTTCTTCACGGTTTGCTGGAGTGGGCGGGGGAGGAAGGGTTCGCGGTGACTCGCGAGTCGCTGGACGACGCGATTGCCAGGCGTTGCAATCGGCGGGGCTGGGAAGGCTGGATCACCACCCTCGGTGACTGGTTGCAACACTTGCTCAAACTGCCACTGCCTGTGGGCCTCGACCAACCGCCAGTGGTGCTCGAGCAATTGAAGCAATATCGGGTCGAGATGGAATTCTGGTTCGCCAGCCACAAAGTCGACGTGCTCAAGCTTGACGAGCAGGTGCGACAGTTCACCCACAACGGTGTTGCCCGGGTCGGTGCGGAGGCGGTGCAGCTCAATGGCATGTTCAAAGGCTTTATCGACCTGACGTTCGAGCATGAAGGTCGTTACTACGTGGCCGATTACAAATCCAACTGGCTGGGTGTCGATGACGCTGCGTATACCGAACGCGCCATGGAACAGTCGATTCTCGACAACCGGTACGACCTGCAATACGTGCTGTATCTGTTGGCTCTGCATCGTCAGCTCAAGGCGCGGCTTGTCGACTACGACTACGACCGGCATATCGGCGGCGCGTTGTATCTGTTCCTGCGCGGGACGCGCGCCCCTGGCGGTGGCGTCTACTTCGCGCGACCACCACGGGAGCTGATCGAGCGCCTGGACTTCATGTTCCAGGGCAAACCGCAACCCAAGGCCGAGCCCGCGTGGGAACAGGGAGTACTGCTATGAGCCGGACATTCACCGACCTGCTGCCAACGCCACTGACCGCCGAAAAACTCGCGCAACTGACGCCCCTGACGCGTGCCGATGATCTACTGCTGTTGCTGACCCAATGGGTCGAGCGTGGCTGGTTGCGGGCACTGGACAAAGCCTTCGTGGCCTTTCTTCATGAGTTGGCACCCGATATCGATCCGCTGGTATTGCTCGCCGCCGCATTGACCAGTCACCAGCTCGGCCATGGTCATGTCTGCCTGGATCTGTTCGAAACCCTCAAGGCGCCGGATTTTGCTCTGTCCCTGCCGCCGGAGGGTGATGCACAACCCGGCGTGTTGCTGCTGCCATCGCAACTGCTGGATACCCTCGACGGAGCGCACTGGTGCAAGGTGCTGGCGGGCAGTTCTCTGGTGGCGCTGGGCGCCGACGAAGGCGCGTCGGCTCGGGAGCGCCCGCTGGTGTTGTCCGGCAAACGCTTGTACTTGCGGCGCTATTGGGCCTACGAGCGGCGTATCGACAACGCATTGCGTCAGCGCCTCGCGGAGCAGGAAGCGACACCACCCGATCTCGCACGCCGGCTGGACACACTGTTCGATCCGGCCCAGCGCGCAGATGTCATCGACTGGCAGAAACTCGCCTGCGCCCTGGCCACCCGAAGTGCCTTCAGCATCATCACCGGCGGTCCGGGCACCGGCAAAACGACAACGGTGGTCCGTCTACTGGCGCTGCTCCAGGCACCTGCGGTCGAGGCGCGTCAACCATTGCGAATTCGGCTCGCGGCGCCTACCGGGAAAGCCGCGGCGCGGTTGACCGAGTCCATCAGTCAGCAGGTGCAATCGCTGAAGGTCGCTGACAGCGTCCGGGAAAAAATCCCGACCGAGGTGACCACGGTGCACCGCCTGCTGGGCAGCCGTCCCGGCACTCGGCATTTTCGCCATCATGCCGCTAACCGTCTGCCCCTGGACGTGCTGGTGGTCGATGAAGCGTCGATGATCGACCTGGAAATGATGGCCAACCTGCTCGATGCCTTGCCGCCTCATGCCCGGTTGGTGTTGTTGGGCGACAAGGATCAACTGGCCTCGGTGGAGGCTGGTGCAGTGCTGGGGGATTTGTGTCGCGATGCCGAAGCGGGTTGGTACAGTCCGCAGACCCTCCAGTGGTTGGAAAGTGTAAGCGGCGAATCCCTGCAGGAAAGCGGCTTGCACGAAGGCTCTGACGGTTCGCACCCGCTGGCCCAGCAGGTGGTGATGCTGCGTCACTCGCGGCGTTTCGGCGAGGGCAGCGGCATCGGCCAGCTGGCGCGACGGGTGAATCAGCAACTTCCGATTGAGGCTCGGCAGTTGCTGGAAGCCAATGCTCATGGCGATGTGTTTTCGTTGCCGCTTCAAAACGAACACGACCGGAAACTCGAGCACCTGGTACTCGATGGTCACGGCGAAGGCCCCCACGGTTATCGACACTATCTGAGCGTTTTGCGCGATCGACGCCCTGCGAGTGGTACGCCGCTTGAGCATCCAGGCTGGGTCGATTGGGCGCGTGACGTCCTGCAGGCCTTCGATACCTTCCAGTTGTTGTGCGCAGTGCGCAAAGGGCCGTGGGGTGTCGAGGGGCTGAACCAGCGCATCACTGACGCGTTGCTCAAGGCGCGGCTGATCGAGAGCGACCAGCAATGGTACGAAGGTCGGCCGGTGCTGATGACTCGAAACGACTACGGTCTGGGGCTGATGAACGGTGATATCGGCATCGCCCTGAAATTGCCCGAGCGCGATGGACCGGATGCCGGTAAGTCCGTGTTGCGAGTGGCGTTCCCGCGTAATGACGGGCGCGGCGGTGTTCGCTTCGTGCTGCCGAGCCGGCTCAACGATGTCGAGACCGTCTTTGCGATGACTGTGCACAAGTCTCAGGGCTCGGAGTTCGCCCATACCGCGCTGATACTGCCGGACGCCCTGAATCCCGTGTTGACCAAGGAACTGATCTACACCGGAATTACCCGGGCCAAGGACTGGTTCACCTTGATTGAACCCCGCAGTGGCGTATTCGAGGAGGCAGTACAACGTAAGGTGAAGCGTTTGAGCGGGCTGATGCTGGAACTGGAAGAAGGGACTACGCCTCGAGGATGAAGGGGCTTTCGATTACTGCCGATCTTTGACCGGCCGGTCAGGGGCGCTGTATCGCTGGCGTTCCAACGCTGTGCTATCGTTGCGGCATCATTTCGTAACGATCCAAGAGAATCCTTGCATGAAGGTGGCTGTCTGGGCGACAGAGCGCGTAGTTGGCTGCAAGTGGGCATTGCTTGCCGGTGTGCTCTTTTGGTTCACGGGTGTGGCCGCTGCCCAGACTCAGACCCCGGTGGGCATGGCCGAACAGCGGGCCAAATCCGTCACCCAGGTTGTCCTCGGCATCCTCAGTTATGCGCGCTGGCCGGTAGAGCCGGCGCAGTTGCGTCTGTGCATCGTCGGCCCGACCGAGTACACCGACGACCTGGTCAAGGGCACGACTCAGGCCACGGGGCGTCCGGTCATCGTGCGTCGACTGTTGGCCGACAACCCGGCCCTCGTCAGCGAGTGCGACGCGGTCTACATCGGCAAACTCACGACCGACGAACGCAGCCGGCTGTTCGCGTCTCTGATCGGCCATCCGGTGCTGAGCATCAGCGAAGGCGGTGATCAGTGCACGGTCGGCAGCCTGTTCTGCCTGCGGGTCGGCGATGAACAAGTGTCGTTCGAGGTCAATCTCGACTCCGTCGCCCGCAGTGGCGTGCGCATCCATCCCAGCGTGCTGCAGTTGTCGCGCCGCAAACCGGCGGTGCCATGAGACGCGACAAATCCACAGAGCGTCCGACCCTGGGCTCGGTCATCGGCCGTGGCAACCTGATTGTGGCGCTGGTTGCCGTGGCAATGGCCAGTGTGTCGCTGACGCTGCTTGGGGTGCTGGCACTGCGGGTCTACGCCGATCACAACCTGCATTTGATCGCCCGCTCGATCAGTTACACGGTGGAAGCCGCCGTGGTGTTCAACGACAAGGCCGCCGCGACCGAAGCGCTGGCATTGATCGCCTCGACCGAAGAAGTGGCCGATGCCCAGGTGCTGGACACTCAGGGTCAATTGATCGCGCGCTGGCAGCGTCCGGAGAACGGCCTGTTTTCCGAATTGGAGATGCAGGTCGCGCGGGCCATTCTGGAAAAACCCATTAGCCTGCCGATCCTGCACCAGGATCGAGAGATCGGTCGCATCTTGTTGATCGGCCACGGCGGCAGCCTGATGCGCTTTCTGTTGAGCGGGCTGGCGGGGATCATTCTCTGCACGGCGATCAGTGCCTGGGTCGCGCTCTTTCTGGCGCGACTGCAGTTGCGCAGGATCATCGGCCCGTTGCACAGCCTGGCGGCAGTGGCGCATGCCGCCCGAAGTGAGCGGGCGCTGGACCGACGCGTACCTCGGGCGAAGATTGCCGAACTGGATAACCTCGGCAATGACTTCAATGCCTTGCTCGATGAGCTCGAAGACTGGCAAACCCACCTGCAAAGCGAGAACGAAACCCTCGCCCACCAGGCCAGCCACGACAGCCTCACCGGATTGCCGAACCGGGCCTTTTTCGAAGGCCGCCTGATCCGTGCGCTACGCAACGCTCACAAACTGAACGAGCGCGTGGCGGTGCTGTTTCTCGACAGCGACCGATTCAAGAACATCAACGACAGCTTCGGTCATGCCGCCGGCGACGCAGTGCTGGTGGCGGTGGCCAATCGGGTGCGGGCGCAGCTGCGTGAGGAAGATCTTGTCGCGCGTCTGGGCGGTGATGAGTTTGCAGTCCTGCTGACGCCCTTGCACAAGACCGAAGACGCCGAGCGCATTGCCGACAAGATCCTCGCCAGCATGGACACCCCGATTGCGCTTCCGGGCGACAGCAGTGTCGTGACGTCGCTCAGTATCGGCATCGCCGTTTACCCCGATCATGGCGCCACGCCCGGCACCTTGCTCGATGCGGCAGATGCCGCGATGTATCAAGCCAAGCGCTTGTCGCGCGGCGCCCAATTCACGGCCGGGTCGGAGCACCCGGTCGATCCCGTTCAAACCAGGAGCTGATGCCGTGTTCTCACTTTCCATTCGACTGTTTTCCACCCTGTTGCTGACGGCCATGCTGGCCTTGACCGGTTGCCAGACCGCCCCACAAAAAGGCCTGACGCCGGCTCAGGTCGCTGTCCTCAAGCAACAAGGCTTCGAGTTGACCGATGACGGCTGGGAGTTCGGCCTGTCGGGCAAAGTGTTGTTTGGCAGCGATGTCGAAAGCCTGAACCAGCAAAGTACCGAAATCGTCGAGCGTATCGGCAAGGCGCTGCTGGGGGTCGGTATCGAACGGGTGCGGGTCGATGGTCACACCGACGCTTCGGGCAAGGAAACCTATAACCAGCAGCTGTCACTGCGTCGCGCGAAAAGCGTCGGCAAAGTGCTGACCTCGGTCGGCATGAAGGAAGAGAACATCCAGTTGCAAGGCCTCGGCAGCCGCGAACCGGTCGCTTCCAACGACACCGCAGCCGGCCGCACCGAAAACCGCCGGGTGTCGATCGTGGTCAGCGCCGATTAATCGGCGAACTGCATTTCGCGGGTCTCACCCATCAACAGACCCTGATTGCGCTCGGTCACCTCGCGGATGTAATCCCACAACAGGGTGATCCGCTTGAGCTTTCGCAGATCCTCCCGGCAGTACATCCAGAACTGCCGGGTGATGTCGATTTCCTCCGGCAACACCGGTAGCAGACGCGGATCCTGAGCCGCGAGGAAGCACGGCAGAATCGCCAGCGAACGTCCCTGCTGCGCCGCCACGAATTGGGCGATCACGCTGGTGCTGCGCAAATGAGCGTTGGCGCCGGGCAACACGTTCGCCAGATACAGCAGCTCCGAGCTGAACGCCAGGTCATCCACGTAACTGATGAATTGATGCTTGCCCAGATCGGCGGGGCGGCGGATCGGTGGGTGTTTGTCCAGGTAATCCTGGGTCGCGTAGAGCTGCAAGCGGTAGTCGCAGAGTTTGCAGCACACGTACGGTCCGTGTTCCGGGCGTTCGAGGGCGATGACAATGTCGGCCTCGCGCTTGGACAGGCTGATGAAGTGCGGCAGCGGCAGGATGTCCACGGAGATTGCCGGGTAAGCGTCGACAAAGTGGCTCAGTTGCGGGGTGATGAAGAAGCTGCCGAATCCTTCCGTGCAGCCCATCCGCACATGCCCGGACAGCGCGACGCCGGAGCCGGACACCTGCTCGCAGGCCATGTGCAGCGTGCTTTCAATCGACTCGGCATAACTCAGCAGACGCTGGCCTTCGGCAGTCAGCACGAAACCGCTGGTGCGCGACTTTTCGAACAGCAAAGTGCCGAGCGCCGCTTCCAGCGAACTGATCCGCCGCGACACGGTGGTGTAGTCCACCGCCAGGCGTTTGGCTGCCGTGCTGGCCTTGCGGGTACGGGCGACTTCGAGGAAAAACTTGAGGTCGTCCCAGTTCAGCGAGCCTAGAGAGGTGATGTTTTTTTGCATGATGGACGGGCTTATATGTGCGTTCTTATTAGAAGTTTGCACATCTATACTCCAAAAACAGTCCGACAACCAATTCGTGACACACGCCTCATCTCAAGGCGGATCTTTCGCCTTGGCTCCCAAGATAAAAACAATTTCCGGAGACCAGCATGAACGCATCGCTTACGCCCAACGAAACCACGATCCAGAAGGTCAAGCTGCTGATCGACGGCGAGTGGGTCGAGTCGCAGTCCACTGAGTGGCACGACATCGTCAACCCGGCGACCCAGCAGGTTCTGGCCAGGGTTCCGTTCGCCACCGCCGCTGAAGTCGACGCCGCCGTCAGCGCCGCCCAGCGCGCCTTCCAGACCTGGAAGCTGACCCCGATCGGCGCGCGCATGCGCATCATGCTCAAGCTGCAAGCGTTGATCCGCGAGCATTCCAAACGCATCGCCGTGGTGCTGAGCGCCGAGCAGGGCAAGACCATTGCCGACGCCGAGGGCGACATTTTCCGGGGGCTGGAAGTGGTCGAACACGCCTGCTCCATCGGCAGCCTGCAAATGGGCGAGTTCGCCGAGAACGTCGCCGGCGGCGTCGACACCTACACCCTGCGCCAGCCGATCGGCGTCTGCGCCGGGATCACGCCGTTCAACTTCCCGGCGATGATTCCGCTGTGGATGTTCCCGATGGCCATCGCCTGCGGCAACACCTTTGTACTCAAGCCATCCGAACAGGATCCTCTGTCGACCATGCTGCTGGTGGAGCTGGCGATCGAAGCCGGCATTCCGGCCGGTGTATTGAACGTCGTGCACGGTGGCAAGGACGTGGTCGATGGCCTGTGCACCCACAAAGACATCAAGGCCGTTTCGTTCGTCGGTTCGACCGCCGTCGGCACCCACGTTTATGACCTGGCCGGTAAACACGGCAAGCGCGTGCAATCGATGATGGGCGCGAAGAACCACGCGGTGGTGCTGCCGGATGCCAATCGCGAGCAAGCGCTCAATGCACTGGTCGGCGCCGGTTTCGGTGCGGCCGGTCAGCGTTGCATGGCCACCTCGGTGGTGGTGCTGGTGGGGGCGGCCAAACAGTGGCTGCCGGATCTGAAAGCGCTGGCGCAGAAACTCAAGGTCAACGCCGGCAGCGAGCCGGGCACCGATGTCGGTCCGGTCATTTCGAAGAAGGCCAAGGCGCGGATTCTCGACCTGATCGAAAGCGGTATCAAAGAAGGCGCCAAACTCGAGCTGGACGGTCGCGACATCAGCGTGCCGGGCTACGAGAACGGCAACTTCGTCGGCCCGACCCTGTTCTCCGGGGTGACCACCGACATGCAGATCTACACCCAGGAAATCTTCGGCCCGGTGCTGGTGGTGCTGGAAGTCGACACCCTCGATCAGGCCATTGCGCTGGTCAACGCCAACCCGTTCGGCAACGGCACAGGCCTGTTCACCCAGAGCGGCGCGGCGGCGCGTAAATTCCAGACTGAAATCGACGTCGGCCAGGTCGGCATCAACATCCCGATTCCGGTGCCGGTACCGTTCTTCAGCTTCACCGGTTCGCGCGGTTCGAAACTTGGCGACCTCGGCCCGTACGGCAAGCAAGTGGTGCAGTTCTACACCCAGACCAAAACGGTTACGGCGCGCTGGTTCGATGACGACAGCGTCAACGACGGCGTGAACACCACCATCAACCTGCGCTGAGGAATGGCCATGAAAATCGCATTTATCGGTTTGGGCAACATGGGCGCGCCAATGGCGCGCAACCTGATCAAGGCCGGGCATTCGCTGAATCTGGTGGACCTGAACAAGACCGTGCTGGCGGAACTCGAGCAACTGGGCGGCACCATTCGCGCTTCGGCTCGCGAAGCCGCTGAAGATGCAGAACTGGTGATCACCATGCTGCCTGCCGCGGTGCATGTCCGTAGCGTCTGGCTTGGTGAAGACGGTGTTCTCGCGGGGATCGGCAAAGGCGTGCCGGCAGTGGATTGCAGCACCATCGATCCGCAGACTGCGCGCGATGTGGCGGCCGCGGCTGCCAAACAAGGCGTGGCCATGGCCGATGCACCGGTGTCCGGTGGTACCGGCGGCGCCACGGCGGGGACGCTGACCTTCATGGTCGGCGCCACTCCTGAACTGTTCGCCACCCTGCAACCGGTGCTGGCGCAGATGGGCCGCAACATCGTGCATTGCGGTGAGGTCGGTACCGGCCAGATCGCCAAGATCTGCAACAACCTGTTGCTCGCCATTTCGATGGTCGGCGTCAGCGAAGCGATGGCGCTGGGCGATGCGCTGGGGATCGACACCACGGTGCTCGCCGGAATCATCAACAGCTCGACCGGTCGTTGCTGGAGTTCGGAAATGTACAACCCGTGGCCGGGCATCGTCGAAACGGCGCCGGCCTCGCGCGGCTATACCGGTGGCTTCGGCGCCGAGCTGATGCTCAAGGATCTGGGGCTGGCCACCGAGGCGGCACGTCAGGCCCATCAGCCAGTCATGCTGGGCGCGGTGGCGCAGCAGTTGTATCAGGCGATGAGTCAGCGCGGGGAAGGGGGCAAGGACTTCTCGGCGATCATCAACAGCTATCGCAAGCCGCAGTAATCGTCGTCAGATCCAATGCAGTAGGTGTTGCCGGGAAATCACGTCGGGTGGTTTCCCGGCCTTTTTGTATCAGGCGAACACAAAATATTTGCGCACGGTCTCGACCACTTCCCAAGTGCCTTTCATGCCCGGCTCGACCACGAAGATGTCGCCGGCGCGCAGGTGGATTGGCTCCATGCCGTCCGGGGTAATCACGCAGTAGCCTTCCTGGAAATGGCAGTACTCCCACTTCACGTAATCGACCCGCCACTTGCCCGGCGTGCAGATCCAGGTGCCCATGATCTTGCTGCCGTCTTCGCTGGTGTAGGCGTTGAGGTTGACGGTGTGCGGGTCGCCCTCGAGCTTTTCCCATTTGCAGGCGTCGAGTACGGGCAGCGGGTGGGTGTCGCGCAAAACGGTGATAGGTGCGGTCATTGGTGAGTTCCAGAATGGGCCTTTGAGCGGAAGCTGCACCCTATAGCGCCGGGTACTTTGCCAATTGTCTGGGCTCGACATTCAGTTGCTCATAAACGCAACAACGATTTGCACTGAACGGTTAATCAATAACCCTTGGAACATTAATCAAAGCAATGTACTGATCTGGAACAAGGGTTATGAACTTATAACAAAATTACTTGCTTTAATTTCGCAGGTGATACGCCAGCGAAGTCATCGCTAAGTTGCTTTCCATAGTTGGGCTGAGCGCGGCGGGGCGCTCCATCCTACCCAGACATTGTTAAGTAAATATGTCGCTCCGACCCATCGTCCGCACCAATCGAGTGCAGCATTTACGGGCGTGTGCACGTCCGTCTCAGATCAAATAAAAAACTTTGAACAGCTCGTTGACTCTCCCCTTAAGGGCAGAGTTTAGATTTCCGCCGCGCGAGAAGTTGCTGTAGGAAAAGTTACTTCTCGTATGCGGAAAATATGAGTCAGCCACGACATATAGGGAGATAGAAATGAACAATCCATTGGACTTGGAACAGGTCATTGGCAGCACCCGCGCCATTCTCGCGCAGTTGCTAGTAATGAGCGCCGATGAAATCGATGAGCACAGCAGCATCGTCGAAGATCTGGGGGCGGATTCGCTGGACATCGTCGACCTCAGCTTCCAGCTGGGCCGCCAGTATGGTTGCACCTTGCCCAAGACCAGCGTGCTGGACCATGCGGTGGCTGTCTGCGGGGATGCCAGCGAGTTTCTGGCCAACGGCCGGATCACTGAAAACGGCAAGGCCTTGCTGGAGCAAAGCCTGAGCGCCTACGCACCGGACCAGCTCAAGGCCGGCATGCAGCCGGCGCAGGTGTTCGCGGCCACCACAGTTCTCAACTGGGCGCAGCAATGTCGCAATCTGTTCAATTACCTGCCATCGAGCTGCCCTGACTGCAACGCCCATCAAGCCATGCTCAACGAGCGTCAGCAAGTGGTCTGCGGCGCCTGCAGCGCACGCCTGGTGCCGGCCGATGGCGACGAAGTCTCCCGTCAACTGGTCGAGCAGTTTGTGGCCACTCACGTCAAAGAGACGGTGTAGGAGCTCACATGCGGGCACGAGAAGTCTATGTGAGCGGGTTCGGCCTGGTGGCGCCCATGGCGCTGGACGCTGCCACGTTGTTCGAGCGCATCTGCCGGAAACAATCCTGTGTCCGCGAACATCCCCGGTTCCAGGCGTTGGGGTTTCGCAACAGTGCGGCCGGGTTTATCGATGACGCGCAGTGGCAGAAGATCGCGGCTGGATTCGGTGGCAATGCAGCGCTGCACCCGCGTCAGAGCGTGCTGGCCGAGTACGTCGCGCGTCAGGCGTTGCGGCACGCCGGTCTGACTCCGGCCGACTTTGCCCACAGCCGCAGCGGCCTGTTCCTGGGGGCCAATAAATACTGTGCCGACAGTCACGATCTGCAGCGGGTCAGTCGATGCATGGATGACGCGGGGCGAGTCGATCTGGATCGCCTGCTCGACCATCCGGCACCGCCGAGCGCTGCGTTCGTGCGTCGGGTTGATCAACAGACCCAGCACCTGGCGGACTGGCTCGGTATACGCGACTGCATCTCGACCCATTCCGACGCTTGTGCCGCCGGCACCATGGCCATCGGCAGCGCCTACCGGGCGATCGAGCGCGGTGAGGTGGATCTGGCGATTTGCGGTGCCGTGGAGCTGATGGCCAACGAGCTGCCTTATTACATGTTCAACAGCCTTGGCGCGCTGTGCCAGGCCGACCTGCCGGCAGGCGAGCAGAGCCGTCCCTTCATGCCGGATCGCAGTGGTTTTGTGCTCAGCGAAGGCGCGGCCCTGGTGATTCTCGAATCCGCCGAGCATGCCCGACGACGCAAGGCCAGGCCATTGGGACGAGTGTTGGGCTACGCCAATGTCTGCGAAGCCCAGAAGATGACCTCCAGCAGCCGGGATGGCAGCAAGTACGAGGAATGCATGGACGCTGCAATCGAAGATGCCGGGCTGCTGCGCAGTGCCGTGCAACACGTCAATACCCACGGGACTTCCACCCAGGCCAACGACAGTTGCGAGGCCCTGGCCCTGCAACGGCTGTTTGGCGAATGTCAGGACTTCATGACCTTCACCGCCAACAAGTCGGCCATGGGTCACTCTCTGGCGGGCAGCGGCGCCATTGAAGCCGTGCTGTCGCTGATGACGTTGCGCGACGGTGTGTTGTTGCCGACCTTGAACTATGAACCTGAGCGCGCCGAGTACCCTTCATTGAAGTTCCTCAGCGAGCCTGTGCGCCAGCCGATCAACGTGGTGATGTCCAACTCCTTCGGATTCGGCGGCGTCAACAGTTCGCTGGTTCTGGGGAGGGCATGACATGAACAGAGCCCTCTACATCAACGCGGCTGCCGTGCTCAATGCCGCCGGCAGCGAATGCGCCGACCTGCTCGCGACACCGCCGGTGCCACAACCGCTGGCCTTCGACCCGCAACGTAACGCCCTGGCGTTGCCCGCCCCGCGCCTGGCCAGCGATCTGTTTGATCGCAAGATCCAACGCAGCGTCGAGCCGCAGGGGTTGCGTCTGCTGCATTGCGCCGCACGCCTGGCGCCCGCGCTGGCGTCGCTGCAACTGCCTGCTGCGCGCATTGCCCTGACTGCCGCCATTCCGGAAGTGGACGCGCCAAGTCCGTGCTGGGATGCAGTGCAGGCGATCCTCGAACAGCCGCACAAACAGCTGTCGCAACTGTTGGCCAACACCCCGCCATTGCATGCGTTGACGCTACTCAACAGCAGTGTGATGGCTTACGTGGCCGAGGCGCTGAATTGCCATGGCCCGATGGGCGGCTTCTGCTCCCAGGACAATGCCGGGCTCGATGCGTTGATCGAGGCCTGCCAGCAAATTGCCGAACAACACGCCGATGCGGCGCTGGTGGTCAGCAGCAGTCCGAACCTGACACCGGCCCTGTACCTGCGCGAGCCCGCTTTGGCGGACGAGCCGGTTTACGGTGAAGGCGCTGCGGCGCTGTTGCTCAGTTCGACACCGGCGCAGGACGCTACGCAGATCTTGCGTGTCGCCGGGTTTGCCCGAGGTTACAGCGCCGATCCGCAGCGCACGCTGGCCGTCGGCAAACGCGTGATCGAACGTGCCCTGAGCGAGGAAAAGCTGTGTATGGGTGACGTTGCCAAGGTGGTGGCCAATCCCGCCGACCAGCAACTGATGAGCCTGTTTGAATCGACGCCACAACACCTGCGCAATGTCAGTGCAATGACCGGCGAACTGGGCGCCAGCGGATTGCTGACCGAGGTCGCCATGGCTTTGCACCGCAGTCGCGAAGCAGGTGCTGTGCCTGGTTACACCTTGCTCGTCAGTCATGGTCGCGCCGGTCACTGGGGCGCATTGCTGTTGGCCAGTGAAACCCTGGAGAAGTACGCATGAGTGCGACACGGATTGTGATCACCGGAATGGGCGCGGTAACCGGATTCGGTTTCGAATGGCAGACCCTCTGGGAAAAAATGCTCGGCGCCGAACACTGCGTGCGCCCCTGGCAGCCGCAAGACCTGCAGGAAAATGAATTTCCGGTTCGCTACGCGGCGCCCGTGGACATGACGTTGTTACCCGGGCATTTGCAGAACCACCCGGCCTGGACGCTGCCCCTGGAAAAACGCAGTCGCTTTGGCTGGGTGGCTGCCACCCAGGCCGTCGCCGACAGCGGGTTGAACCCCGAGCAGTTGCGCGAGGCTGCCGTGCTGTGTGCCTCCGGGGCACCGCAACACATGCTCGCCGACATGCTCCTGACCCAGGCGCCGGACGGCGATGCACCGGACTGGCGACACCTGATGGCGCGAGCAACAGAAGTCAGCGCCGAGGGTTCCTTGCGTCAGGCCAACGACCGTCTGGCGCGAGTGATTGCCGACGACCTCGGTTGTGAAGGCCCGGTGATCAATATCAGTAGCGCCTGTGCCGGCGCATCCCAGGCGATCGGCAATGCGTTCCAGATGATTCGTCGCGGCGAAGTGAATGTTGCCGTGGCCGGTGGTGCCGACTCGGTGCTCAACCTCGACACCATGGCCGCTTTGTACCTGCTGGGCGCAGCCTCGGGCGAGCAGCGCTGGGGCGCTGATCTGTGCCGGCCGTTCGATCGTGACCGCAGCGGTCTGATCGCCGGCGAAGGCGGCGGGTTTGTCGTATTGGAAAGTCTTGAGCATGCCCTGGCGCGAGGGGCGACCCCGTATGCCGAAGTGCTCGGTTACGGCAGCAGCCTGGATGCCTACAAGGTCACCGCACCGCAGCCAGAGGGCCGGGGCGCCGCGCTGGCCATGCAAGCGGCGCTGGACGATGCGGGGTTGCAGCCGCAGCAGATTGACCTGATCAATGCCCACGGCACCTCGACGCCCCTCAATGATGTTGCCGAGACCCTGGCCATCAAGCAGGTGTTTGCTCAGCACAAGCATTATCAGACGCTGGCGGTCAGTGCCAACAAGTCGCAATTCGGTCACCTGATCGCGGCGGCCGGGGCGCCGGAGTGCATTGTCACTGCGCTGGCCTGTCTGAACGATCTGGTCACACCCACCGTGAACCTGCACGAGGCCGATGAACGCTGTGATCTGGATTATTGCGCCGGTCAGGCCGTCAGCCGTCGTGTCGATTACGCCCTCAGCAACTCCTTTGGCTTTGGCGGCCTGAACACCTCGCTGGCCCTTGGCAAATATCGGGAGCACGGACAATGACTAGCGCTACTGCACGCATTGCCATCGCTGGCAGCGGTTGTGTGTTGCCCACGGGTTGGGGCGTCGAGGGTTTCTGGGCGGCGGCCCGGGAAGGTCGCAGTGCGATCGCTGCGCTGCAAACAAAGCTGTTTCACAGTGAACGCATCACCGCATTCGGACAGATCGATGACGCCACGCACCAACGCAGTCGCCAGGACGTTGCGCAAAACCTGCAGCGTTACTGCCCACCGGCGGTGATCTGGGGCGTCAGCGCAGTGCGTCAGGCGCTGGCCGAGGCCGGCGTCGAACCCGGTCAGGACGGTTTGCGTTATGGCCTCTATTGCTGTCAGGGCGGGTATACCCATCCGTCGGTGGCTTCCTATGGGGAACTGCTTCAGGAGTGCCGCACCGACAGCGCAGCCGACATGAACCGCCTCGCCCGTCAAGTGTTGCAGGAGCGTGCGCTCGATCCGTTTTTGGTGCTCAAGAGTCTGAGTAACGGCTTGCTCGGCGTGGTCAGTCTGGCCTTGAAGCTGGAGTGCGAGTGCAACGCCTATATGCAAGGCGTGGCCGGCAATCTGGCGGCATTGCGTCAGGCGCACAGTGCCTTGCAGAGTGGGCGCATCGACGTGGCCATCGTGGTCGGGGCCGGCAGTGAACTTGACCCGCTGGCGCTGGCCGCGCTCGCCGAGGCCGGTGTGATCGGTACCGACGGTTCCCGGCAGATGCTCGCCTTCGACCGAAAGGGTTCGGGCGGCATTGCCGGCGAAGGCGCCGCTGCGCTGGTGCTGCGGCGGGCCGCGGATCTGCCGCCGGAACCGCAAACCTGCCTGACGGCGCTGTTCGCGCACCCGCGTCTGGACGCTCTGAGCCTGCCGGACAAACAGGTCGATTTGCTGATCAGCAGTGCCACCGGCACTGCGCAAAAGGACGCCGATCTGGCCCGCACCCTGGCCCGTACCGGCGCCGCACACATCACCAGCGGCACGGCGCTGACCGGCATCCTCAGCGGTGCGCCGAGCCTGGTCGACCTGATCCTCGCCCGCCAGATGCTGCAGGCCCAAAGCATCGCGCCGATTGCCGGGCTGACGCAGCCGGTGGATACGCATCTGCCGTTTGTGTCGGGCGAACCACGGGATGCCGTTCTGCACGATTGCCTGGTGATCAACCGCGACGACAACGGCTTCAGCGCCTGTTACCAACTCGACTTGCAGGCGGACGACTGACCGCTTCAAGGCAATACATCGCTTCTGAATTTTTACTCAAGGGATATGACTGTCATGGATTACCGCGATTACGTTCGGCCAAAATTCGTTGAACTGATGCAGGCCCTGGGCCTGGAGTGCCAGTTCCATCGGGCGCAGGGCAGCAAACTGTTCTACCGCGACAAGCAGGGTGACGAAGTGACCGTGACCGATTTTCTCGGTGGCTACGGTGCCGCGCTGTACGGTCACAACGATCCGCAATTCGTCGATCAGCTGTGCGGCCTGCTGCGCGCCGATGTGCCGTTCAACGCGCAAATGTCGGTGCGTGGCGCGGCGGGGCAGTTGGGGCGCGAACTCAGCGAAGCGTTCAACCGTGAGCTGAACAACACCGAGCGCTACATTTCCACGTTCTCCAACAGTGGCGCCGAGTCGGTGGAAATCGCCGTCAAGCATGCCGAGTACCGTCGTCAGAAAAACCTGCAGAAGCAGTTCGACGAACATGATTTCGAACTGGCGAATCTGGTGGCCAGTGACAAGGCCTATGTCGAGTTGGAAATCGACGATCTCGATCTGCCGGCCGGTCTGTTGCCGCCGCACCTGACCAGCGTGACCGTGCGTCAGGTGGCCGATGCGGTGCGTCAGCACAACCTCGCGCAACTGCATGTCGAGCCGGTCTTCCTCGCGGTGCGAGGCAGCTTCCACGGCAAACTGGTGAACACCGTTCAACTGACTTACGGCAAGCAATACCGCAAGCCGTTTGCCCGTTTCGGGCTCAACGTCGAATTCATCGATCCGGATCAACCGCAGCAGTTGCAAGAGCTGCCGGCCCGCCATCAGCATCACTGGCTGAGTCTGGCGTGGAGTGGCGAAACCCTGCACGTGCGCCGTGAAGCGTTCAGCGCAATCACTGCCGTGCTGCTGGAACCGATTCAGGGCGAGGGCGGGATCAACGAGTTTGCCAAAGAGTTCTACCTGGGCCTGCGTCGTCTGTGCAACGAGCAGCAATGCCCGCTGGTCATCGACGAAGTGCAGTCGGGTTTCGGCCGCACCGGCACCTTGCTCGGCGCCACCCATTTCAACCTGCAGGGCGACTACTACTGCCTGTCCAAGGCACTGGGCGGCGGCTTGATGAAAATCGCCGCCACCGTGATTCGCGCCAGTCATTACGAAAACGATTTCAGCTACATCCACAGCTCGACCTTCGCTGAAGACGATGCGTCGTGCCACATCGCGCTGTCGGCCCTGCGCCGCTTGTTCGAGAACGACAGCGCCATGCTCAAGGATGTGAACAAGAAGGGCGAGTACCTCAAGACTTCGCTGCTGGAGCTCAAGGCGGCCTATCCGGACGTGATCGCCGATGTGCGCGGACGCGGCCTGCTGCTGGGCTTCGAACTGCATGACCTGACCGGTACCAGTTCGCTGGTCCAGGCGTCGGCGCAGTACAACGAAGCGCTGGGCTACATCATTGCCGGCTATCTGTTGCAGTTCGAGTCGTTGCGTGTGGCGCCGTCGGGCAGCAACGCCAATGTGATTCGCCTGGAACCCCCGGTGTGCATCACCTTCCAGGAAATCGATGGCCTGATCGCTTCGCTGCAAAAAGTCTGCGACATGCTGCGTCGCCGCGATGCCTTCCCGCTGGCCGCCGGTGTGTGTGCCGACAGCATTGCCCAGGTTCCGGCGCGCGATGTCAGCTTCACGGAGACCGAAAGCCTCCCAAAGCCTGACGAGAACGTGCGCGTGGTAGCACGCGTGGCGTTCATCAACCACCTGATCGATGCGGACATGCTCAGTGATGTCGACCCATCGCTGTCGACCCTGAGCCCGGAGCAGAAGCGCGAGTTCATCAAACGCATGGCCCCCGAGCGCCGCGCGGCGCCTATCGGCCCGGTGCAGATCCGCTCGAAACTCGGCACGGCGGTGGAGTTCACCCTCTATCCGCTGTGCATGGATTCCGATGCGATGGCGGCTTACATCGCCAGCGGCGATCTGGAAACCATCCGCGAGGAAGTCGGCAATCGCATCAAGGATGCCCGCGCCGACGGCTATGGCGTGGCCGGCCTGGGCATGTACACCTCGATCGTCACCAACAACTGTCAGGCGCTGAAAATCCCTGACATGGCGCTGACCTCGGGCAACGCGCTGACCATCGGCATGGGCCTGGAAGCGATCGAGCAGGGCTGCAAACAGCAAGGTCTGGAACTGAGCCGGCAGACCGCTGCGGTGGTCGGTGCTGCCGGCAACATTGCTTCGACCTACGCTTCGCTGTTGTCGACCCGTGTCGAGCACCTGATCCTGATCGGCAGTGGTCGCGACGGCTCGCTGCGACGCCTGGAGAAAACCGCTCAGCAGATTTACGCCGAAGCCGCCCGGGCCATTCTCAAGGGGGTTGCCGAGCATGATCGTCTCGCCAGTCGCCTGCAGCAGCTGCGGGGTATCGACGCCCTGCTGCAAGCCCATGGCAACAGTGCCGATCTGGGTCAGCGTGTGGCGCAACTGGTCGATGAGCAACTGGGAAGCGACGCGTTCATCACCGTCAGCAACGACCTGGATACCTTGAAGCAAGCGCGCATCGTGCTGTGTGCGGCGAATGCACCGCAGGCGTTTCTCGGTGCCGGACACTTTGCCGAGAACAGCGTGATCTGCGACATCGCCGTTCCGCTGAACGTGGACCAGAACCTGGCCGGTCAGCGCTCCGATGTGCTGTACATGCACGGCGGGATTGTCCAGACGCCGCTGGGCGATGGCCTGGCCCCCAACGTTCGCGCCTACCTCAAGCAAGGTCAGTTGTATGCCTGCATGGCGGAGTCGGTACTGATGGGGCTGTCGGGCATGAAACAGCACTACTCCTACGGCGACATCAGCCGTGAGCAAGTGCAGCAGATCCGTGCACTGGCCGCGACCCACGGGTTCAGCCTCGCGCAGTTCAAAACCGATAACTCGCTGTAAGGAACGGTCATGCCGAACAAAGTAGCAGTAGTGACCGGCGGCAGCCGTGGCATCGGCCGGGCCATCGTCCTGGCGCTGGCAGGTGCCGGTTATCAAGTGGCGTTCAGTTATGTGCGTGATGAAGTAGCGGCGATGGCCTTGCGTGATGAAGTGCAGGCGTCGGGCGTGGATTGCCTGGCGCTGCAATGCGACATCAGCCGTGGCGACAGCATCGCGTCATTCTTCGAGCGGGTCGAGGCGCATTTCCAGCGCGTCGATCTGCTGGTCAACAACGCCGGCATTACCCGTGACGGCTTGCTGGCAACGATGCCGGCGAGCGACATCCTGGAGGTGATCCAGACCAACCTGGTCGGCACCTTGCTCTGCTGTCAGCAGGTGCTGCCGGGCATGCTGCGCCAGCGCAGTGGCTGCATCGTCAATATCAGTTCGGTCGCCGCGCAAAAGCCCGGCAAGGGCCAGAGCAACTATGCCGCGGCCAAGGGCGGGGTCGAGGCCATGACCCGTGCGCTGGCGGTCGAGCTGGCGCCGCGCAATATCCGGGTCAATGCGGTGGCGCCGGGGATCGTCAAGACCGAGATGAGCACCGCACTGATCGGCAGTCAGGAGGAGCAGATCCAGTCGCGGTTGCTGATCAAGCGTTACGCCGAACCCGAGGAAATTGCCGAGGCGGTGCTGTACCTCGCTGACCGTGGCCTGTACCTGACCGGGGAGGTCCTGCCGGTGAACGGCGGGTTGAAAATGCCATGAGCCGCACCATTCTGATTACCGGTGCAGCCAAGGGCATCGGGCGCGCGGTGGCCGAGGACTTCGCGGCCAATGGCGACAATCACCTGATCCTGCTGGACCTGGACTTGCCGCAATTGCAGGGCTGGGTCGATGAGCAGCAGGAGCGGATCAAGGCGCGGGTCGAGACCCACGCGGCGAACATCGCCGACCTGCCTGCCATGGAAGCGTTTTTCAAGCAGCTCGGCGCCCGGATCAAGCAGGTCGACGTGCTGGTCAACAGTGCCGGTATCTGCAATGAAAACGAGCCCGAAGATCTGCACAACTGGCACAAGGTGATTTCGGTCAACCTCAACGGTACGTTTTACGTGACCTCGCTGTGCCTGGCGCTGATGCCGGATCGGGGACGGATCATCAACATGTCCTCGATCCTCGGCCGGGCCGGCAAGGTGCGCAACACCGCGTACTGCGCTTCCAAGCACGGCATCGTCGGCATGACCAAGGCTCTGGCACTGGACCTGGCGTCGCGGCAGATCACGGTCAACGCGATTCTGCCGGCCTGGATCGATACGCCGATGCTCCAGGGCGAACTGGCGACGCAAGCGGCGATCGCCGGTCTGACCCAGGAACAGATCGTGCGCAACGCGAAGAAAAAACTGCCGATGCGCCGCTTCATCCAAAGCGAAGAAGTGGCGGCAATGGTGCGTTACCTGGCCAGTCCTGAAGCCGGTGGGGTCACGGCCCAGAGCCTGGTGATCGATGGCGGCGTCGGATTGGGAATGTAGCGATGCCAGGATCTATCAACCGCATCGCCTGGGCGATGTGGGCGTGCGTGGCCGCTCCGGCGGCTGTCGCGGCCCTGGAAGTCGACGATCTCAAGCCCGATTACGCCGACGCCGAAATCGGCGTGGCCACGGCACTGCGCCTGCACGGTGACGATCAGGTCACACAGAAGGCCGTGTATTTCAAAGCCAACCTGGAGGACAACTGGGACGGCGGTTATTACAAGGCCAAGGGTCGCGTACGGTATGACGCCCGCTACGACGGCAACAACCCGTACAGCGAACGCGCCCGGGAAAAGTACCGCTTCGATGCTGACTGGCGGCATCTGTATGTCGGTCATGCGCTGGGCGACGGTGAAGTGACGGTCGGCTGGCAGCAGGTGGTCTGGGGGCGTGCGGATGAACTGCGTGTGCTGGACCAGATCAACCCGTTGGACTATCGCGATGGGCTGACCCCGTTGCTTGAGGACAGCCGCATCGCCGTGCCGATGGTGCGCGTGGCGCAGCCTGTGGGCGAGTGGGAGCTGGAAGCGCTGTGGATCACCGACTTCGTCAAGAACCGGCCGCCGGTGGCGGGCAGCGAGTTCGCCGCGCCGCTGTTCGCGGCGCCCGATCCGGAGTATTTCCTGCTTGATTCCAAACCCGGCTATGACGGTGACAAGGGCTATGCCTATGGTCTGAGCGCCAATGGCCGGATCGGGGCGGTGGACACCAGTTTCGTGGCGCTGAGCACACGTCAGCAGGACCCGGTGTATGCCGTCGAAGGCCTGGCCGATGACGGTCGTACGCGTCTTGAACGCCAGTTTCCCCGTTACACCATGGGCGGTGCAGGTCTGGCGATCGACGCCGGTCACAGCATCGTGGTGCGCAGTGAGATTGCCTGGTTCGACAACTGGCGCGTGACCAATCCGACCCGCGCCTACGGTGCCGACAGCACGTCGATGGTCAAGTCGCTGTTGGGTGTCGACTATCTGTGGCGCGACTGGCTGATTTCGGCGCAATGGCAGGAACAGGTGTTGCTCGACTGGCAGGACGGGATGCTGCAGGACAAGCGCGAGCCGCTGTTCACCCTCTCGGCCGAAGGCACTCACTGGCAGGACCGGCTCAAGAGCCGACTGGTGGCCGCGGCCTCGCCGCCGCTCAAGGACAACGCTTTGCTGCAGGGCATCTTCACCTACAAGCCGGTGGACTACATCAAGCTGGGGCTGGAAGTGGACGTGTTCTTCGGCAAACCCGACAGGGCCTTCGGCGAGTACAGCAAGCGCGATCAAGTGCGCCTGTCCGCCGGCTATCTGTTTTAACCCCGTGACGCCTGCCTGCCACCGATGGCGCAGGCCCGCATGTACTCATCCGACGAAAAGGGAAATTCCGATGTTGCCGCTTTTGAAAAGTCTGACCGCCACCGCGTTGATCCTCAGTGGCGTCTGCGCCAGCGCTGCCGACGGCAGCAATGCCGATGAAATCATTCGCCAGGTGCGCGATCGCAATGACGGTAAAAGCTTCATGTCCCAGGTGTCGTTGATCCTTCACGACAAGAAGGGCAATACCCGGGTTCGTGAATTCACTTACCTGCAGAAGGACTACCCGGACAGCGACAAATTCAGCATGTATTTCTCGGCGCCGACCGATGTGCGCGACGTCGCGTTCCACATCGAAAACCCGCACGAGACGCTGGGGCTGGAAGACAGCCAGTGGATGTACCTGCCGGTCAGCCGCCAGACCCGCCGGATCTCCACCACCGACAAGCGCGGCTCGTTCATGGGCAGCGAATACTCCTATGCCGACCTGGACAAGATCCGGGTCAAGGATTACTCGCAGACATTGCTGGGAGAAGAGCAGATCAAGGGCCGCGACTGCTACGTGATCGAACGTGAACCGGTGTCCCCGGAAGTGCTGGCCAAGACCGGTTACAACAAACTCAAGGTGTGGATCGACAAGCAAAATTTCCTGGTCATGCGTCAGGACTTCTTCGACGTCAAAGGTGTGCTGATCAAGCAGATGCGCACCCAGAAGGTCGAGACCATCGACGGGATCGACAGCATCGTGCTCAGTGAAACCGAGCACTTCATCGACGGTACGCGCTCGGAAATGCGCTTCAACCAGTTGCAGTACAACGTCCCGCTGGAAGACCGGCTGTTTACCCAGACCGCCATCAAGCGCGGGCTGAAAACCGGTGACCTGCCGGAATTTTCCGTGACTGCCCGCTAAGCGCCGCTCCCGACGACCCTGGAACACATGATCATGGAAAGATACCTGAACTTCGTCGAGCGCCATGCGCGGGCGATCGTTTTCCTGCTGGTGGCGATCACCGCGTATTTCACTTATACGCTGGGCGCGCTGATCTCGGACACCAACCCTTATCTGCTCAAGGACAGCCATCCGGCGCGCAAGACCATCATCGATTTGCAGGGTGAGTTCACCGGCACCTTCGACTCGGTGATGGTGGCGTTGAACAACCCGCAGACGGTCTTCAACAAACAGACGCTCAATGCGTTGTTTTCGATGTCGCAGTCGGTGCGCAAGATGATCCTGGCCAACGACGCCGACAAGGAGCAACTGACGCAAATCGTCGCTCGCTACCCGAATGACAGCCGCGCGCAGCTATTGACCCGGGACATTCTGGAGGACGGTTTTTCCCAGAATGATTACGCTCAGGCCAAGGCCCTGCGCGATCATGCCCAGAGTCAGAACTGGGATGCTCATGATCAGTTGTTCCTGACCTTCCTCGCCGAGCGAATCAACCCGATTCGCGAAATGGCGTCGATGGGCGACCTGGAAAACATCGTGTTGACCGACGATGGCGAGTTGTTGATCCACAAGACCCTCAACGCCTATGACATGGATCCGGCCGTGGTCGAGTCACAGATCATGGGCAACGAACTGATGGTCGACGGGGTGGTGTCGAAGGACAAGAAAGTCGCGATGCTGGTGGCCGAACTCGGTACCAAGCAGGATGACGCCCAGGCGCAATTGCGCGCCTATCAGATCGTGCGGGGCATCGTCGCGAAGTATCAGGCAGAGCATCCGGAGTACAAGGACGAGATTTTCATTGCCGGCATGCCGATCTTCATCGCGGCCCAACAGGAAATCATCGACCATGACCTGGCGGTGCTGTTTCCGATCGTGTTTCTGCTGATCACCCTGCTGCTGATTTTCTTCTTCCGCAAACCGCTGGGCGTGTTGTTGCCGCTGTTCAACATTCTGTTCTGCACCATCTGGACGCTGGGCCTGATGGCGCTGCTGCGGGTGCCGTTCGACCTGTTGACTAGCGTGTTGCCGGTGTTTCTGTTCACCATCTGCTGCTCGGACGCCATCCATGTGATGGCCGAATACTACGAGCAGAAAAACGCCGGCAAGAGCAACCGTGACGCCAACCGCGAGACCCAGCGGCTGATGGTCGTGCCGGTGGTGTTGACCACAGTGACGACCATCGCCACGTTCATGATTTCCACCACCAACAACATCGTCAGCATCCGCAATTTCGGCGTGTTCATGTCCATCGGCCTGACGGCGGCGCTGATCATTTCGTTGCTGCTGATTCCGGCCTGGATCTCCATCTGGGGCAAGGATCAACCAGCGCAAGCCAGGGTCGCTGCGCACAAGGAATCGATCATCTCGCGTTATCTGGTGGCGTTCTGCGCCTGGATGATCCGCTTTCGCAAACCGATTCTCATGGTCATGCTGCCGTTGCTGGCGCTGGCCACCGTGTTCACCTTCCGCGTCGATATCGAAGACTCGGGCATTGCCTATTTCAAACCCGAAAGCCATATCCGCATTTCGGACCAGTTCATCAACCACGCCAACGTCGCGGGTACGGCGCCGGGCTGGATTGCCATCGACAGCAAGGAGCCTCGCGGGGTGCTGACCACGGAGGTGGTGCAGTTCATCGACAAGCTCGACCACTTCATCAAGCAGCAGCCGAACGTGAGTTACGGCTACTCCCTGGCCACTTACGTCAAGCGCATGAACCTGGTGCTCAACGACATGAACCCTGATTACCTGCGCGTTCCCAACGCCATGGAAAAGGTGAGCTCAGTCAATGATGAGGGGCAGGTCGAACAATTCGAAGTGCCAGGCAATTCGCTGATCGAGCAGCATGTGATGCTGTTCGAAAACGGTGGCGGCTCGGACTTGAACAACGTGCTCAACGCCGACTTCTCCAAGGCCTTGACGCTGTACACCATGACCTCGTCGGTCGCCAGTGATTATCAGGGCATGCTCGATCGCCTCGACGCCTGGCTGCTGGTGAACAAACCGGCCAATCTGGAGGTGACGCATGCCGGCACGCCGTTGATCTGGACCGGTGTGTTGCAGGAAATCACCCAGGGCCAGGTACTGAGTTTTTCCCTGGCGTTGCTGGTCGTCACGCTGATGATGATGTACTGGCTCAAGTCGGTGCGGCTGGGCATTCTCGGCATGTTGACCCTGCTGACCACCTCGGTCACGGTCTACGGCTTCATGTTTCTGTTCAAGATCGAGTTGAACATCGGCACGACGCTGGTGACTTTCCTGGTGGTGGGCGTGGTCGATTACGCGGTGCACCTGCTGTCGCGCATCAAATGGCTGGTGCAGCAGGGCATTGAAGTCGACGCGGCGATTCTGCAGGCGATGCACAGCGTCGGTCGCTCGACGGTGATCAACGTGGTGATTTTCTCCGTGGGCTTCATGGCGCTGCTGTTTTCTGACTTCAAGCCGATTGTCGACCTGGGGGCGCTGGTGGCCATGGCGCTGTTCTCCAGCGGGGTCATGACCATCATTCTGGTGACGCTGGTTTCGCCGTGGTTCTTCGGCGCGATTGAGCCGATTGCCCAGCCCGCTCGGGCGCAACGCCTCGGCGCAGAGGCAGTACCGGGCTGAAGCCCGAGCCGGTTCCGCCTGCCCTGATCCGACAGGCGAACCGGCCCATGCGCCGCAGAAGGGTTTTCAGTTCAGCGTAGCGGCCGGGGTTTTTTCCCCCTGCCGGGCGATGCGCTCGAACTGACATTCCTGTCGAGCCTCGTGGAGGTTGTTTTCAAACGCTTCAAGCCCATCGTACAACTGCTGCAAATCGCCGATCTGGGCCACCAGCTCGGCTTTTTTCCGGGCGATGGCATTCTGTGCCATGTCCCAGGGGAATTCCTCGCCGCGGTAGTTGTTCAGGATGACCTGCAGCTCCTTGAGCTTGAAGCCCAGTTGCTGAGCGCATTTGATGAACGTCAGTACCTCGACGCTTTCCTGACTGTAGATACGGTATTTGCCTTCACGCTTGGGCTCGGGCAACAGGCCGATTTCTTCGTAATGGCGAATGCTTTTGACTGTGGTGCCCGACAGCTGGGCGGCTTTGCCGATATACATAAAGATCCATCTCGATGATAAAACGGGGCGTAGCGTGACCAGGCTCGAGCCTGATCGGCGGGCGATTATAGGGTGAATACCATCGGCAGGTTGCAACTGTGCGTAAATGACGCGCACAGCTGACGGACGGGCTCGTGGGAGAGCCCGTGGAAGGCTGACGGCGTCGGCGGCGCCGTCAGTTGGACAGTTGCGTCAGATTCAGAACGCGGCGCTGGCTCGCGCCTGTTGCAGCCACACGTCGCGCTGCTCCGGTTTGGAGCCGAGCATGGGGCCGAACGTCAGGGTCTTGATCGGTTTGACTCCGCAGAACTCCAGCGTGGTCTTGCGCACCTGGTGCAGGCCCGGCATGCGGTAGAACCATTTGTAGTACCAGTACGGCGTGTCCATGGTCACCAGCAAATGGGCGGTGCGGCCTCTGAGCAGTTTGTCCGGGAAGGCTTTGCCTTCGCGGTACTTGAACGCGAAACCGGGCAGGAAGATGCGGTCCAGAAAGCCTTTCATCAACGCCGGAATCCCGCCCCACCAGATCGGATAGACGAAAGTCAGGTGCTCGGCCCAGGTGATGTCGGCCTGGGCCTGCAGCAGATCGGGTTCCAGCGGCTGAATCTTGTTGTAACCCTCGTGCAGGACCGGGTCGAAATCCAGCGCATCCAGGCGCATCAACCGCACCTCATGCCCGGCGTCCTTGGCCGCCTGAACGTAGGTTTCACTCAGTGCTCCGCAAAAACTGTCGGTGGAGGGGTGTCCCAGAATCACGAGCATTCGTTTGCCCATAGTGTGTACTCCTGAAAAGAAGCTCACAGGATAGAGTCTGCCCCTAGCGGTAGAGTCAAGGCGTCAGAGCATCAAGCAAGGCTTGGGTGTAGGCCGGCAGATGGGCGAAATTTCTTGAGCACAGATGCAGTGTCCGTCTGGCCCAGGCATCGTCCAGCGGCACGCAGGCCAATGCGTTCGTCCGGGGCCAGCGCTCAACCGCCACTTTGGGCACGATTGCCAGGCCTGCCCCGCGCACGACCATGCGCATGAGCCCATCGAAGCCATCGGCGCGGATACGGATCGCCATGCGCTGGCCGATGTGCAGCGCCTGTTCTTCCAGATGAATCGCCAGGGCACTGTCGGCACCCAGCGCCACGTAGTCATGGGCCAGGGTTTCGGCAAAGGTCAGCGAGAGACGCTCTGCCAGCGCATGACCCGGCGGCACGAGCAGCACCAGCGGATCGTCGCGAAAGATCCGGGTCTGCAAGTCGTGGGTGTCCACGGCGTCGGAGACAATGCCAAGGTCTGCTGCTCCCTGGCGCAAGGCGTGAGTGATGCGGGCGCTGGGCAGTTCCTGCAAGTCGATGTCGAGGTTGGGATGTTCGCGCAGGAAATCCGCCAGCACTTCCGGCAGGTATTCGCTGATGGCCGTGGTGTTGCACAGCAAACGCACCTGGCCTTTCACACCCCGGGCGTATTCGTTCAAGTCCTGCTGCATGCGCTCGGCCTGTTGCAACAGGAGTCGCGCATGTTGCGCCAGGGCCTTGCCGGCCGGCGTCGGTGTGACTCCGCGCCGCCCGCGCTCGAGAAACTCGGTGCCCAACGAAGCTTCCATCGCCCGGATCCGCGCACTGGCCGCTGCCAGCGACAGATGACTGCGGGCGGCGCCGGCGGTGATGTTGCCGCTGTCGAGGATGTGCAGGTACAGGCGCAGGTCGGTGAGGTCGAAGTGCATCGGTGGTGACTCTTGCTGAAAGAGAGGCTGCCTCAGTGTATGACAGATTTTCAGTTCATCCGTGCAGGCGCACAGTATCGCCATGAACGCACTCGCGGATTTCTATCAGAACCTCGGTCTGGCCTTGTCGTTGCTGGTGATGGCGACCTTCGTCGTCGCCGGCATGATCAAGGGTGTGATCGGTCTCGGCCTGCCCACCGTCGCCATGGGCCTGCTCGGTCTGGCTATGGCGCCAGCGCAGGCTGCGGCGTTGCTGATCATTCCGGCGACCCTCACCAACGTCTGGCAACTGGCGTTCGGCGGGCATTTGCAGGGGCTGGTGAAACGCTTGTGGCCGATGCTGCTGGCGATCTCTCTCGGCACGGCCATCGGCACCTTGTGGATCGGCATGGCCGGCGGGCATTGGGTGGTGCGCGGGTTGGGCGCGGCGTTGTTGCTCTATGCGCTGAGCGGATTGTTCCTGCCGACGCTGAGTGTCAGTCGCCGCCATGAAACGTGGCTGGGAACGCTGTGTGGCGTGATCACTGGCGTCATCACTTCGGCCACCGGCGTGTTAGTGATTCCCGCCGTGCCGTACATGCAGGCCCTGGGCTTGAGCCGCGATGAACTGGTGCAGGCGCTGGGCCTGTCCTTCACGGTTTCGACCCTGGCGCTGGCCGGTGGATTACTCTGGCGCGGGTCGCTCGGCGGGGCGGAATTGAGCGCTTCGCTGCTGGCGCTGCTCCCTGCCATGCTCGGTATGCTGCTCGGCCAATGGCTGCGCCAGCGCATCAGTGCCGTGCTGTTCAAGCGGGTGTTCTTCATCGGTCTGGGCGCGCTCGGCGCCCATCTGCTGATCAGCGGCTAGCGGACGACGCGCTGAGCATTTCAATCGGGCGGATATCGAAATCCCGCTCCAGATACTCCATGCGATTGGCGAGAAATTGCTGCATGTGCGGCAGGTTCGAGTGCACGTCCAGATGCGCCTGGCTTTCCCAGATCTCGTAGAAGATGAACAGGCTCGGGTCTTCCTTGTCGCGCAGCATGTGGTACTCGATGCAGCCAGGTTCGGCGCGGCTCGGCTCGACATAAGCGCGGAAAAACGCTTCGAAGGCCTCGGCTTTTTCCGGGCGGGTCTTGGCGTGCAGGATGAAACCCTGGCGTTCGCTCATGGCAAAAAACTCCTCAGATTCAGATGGCGGCCAATCCTACGGCAACAATCGGCATTCGATTCGTGCGTTTTAATCAAATTAATTTTGCGCAACCGATGCTTATTCCGCGCGGGGCGGATCGCTAATCTGCCGCCATTCAATTTTTCCCCTTCTCCATCCAGCGCTCTGCGCTGCGCATCGGAATCCGATCGAGGCTCTCCCATGAAAAAAGTGCTGTTGCTCAATGGCGGTAAAAAATTTGCTCACTCCGACGGTCGCTACAACACCACCCTGCACGAAGCGGCGCTGAGCGTGCTGGATCGCGGCGGTGTCGACGTCAAGACCACCTTCATCGACGAGGGTTACGACATCGCTGAAGAAGTCGCCAAATTCCTCTGGGCCGACGTGATCATTTATCAGATGCCGGGCTGGTGGATGGGCGCACCGTGGACCGTGAAAAAGTACATCGACGAAGTCTTCACCGAAGGTCACGGCAGCCTCTACGCTAGCGATGGTCGCACCCGTTCCGACGCGTCGCAGAAGTACGGCAGCGGCGGTCTGATCCAGGGCAAGCAGTACATGCTGTCGCTGACCTGGAACGCACCGCAGCAGGCGTTCGATGACCCGACCGACTTCTTCGAAGCCAAAGGCGTGGACGCCGTGTACTTCCCGTTCCACAAGGCCAACGAGTTTCTTGGCATGACCGGCCTGCCGACCTTCCTCTGCGTGGACGTGATGAAACGCCCGAACATTGAAGCGGATGTGGCGCGTTACGAGCAGCATCTGACCGAGGTGTTTGGCCTCAAGGCCTGACGCTCGGCTACTATCGAAGGCCTGAGCTTGCGCAGCAGGCCTTTCGATTCGAGGACACCCGTGAAAGCCAGATCCGATGAGTTGCAGATTTTCGTCTGCGTGATCGAGTGCGGTTCGATCTCCGCCGCTGCCGAGCAGGTCGGGCAGACACCGTCGGCGGTCAGCCGCACGCTGTCGCGGCTGGAAGCCAAGCTCGACACCACGCTGATCAACCGCACCACACGGCGCATGGACCTGACCGAGGAGGGCAAGTATTTCTTCGAACAGGCCAAGCTGATCCTCGACCAGATGGATCAACTCGAAGAACGTCTTTCTTCGCGCCAGCAAACCCCGTCAGGACGACTGCGCATCAACGCCGCGTCGCCGTTCATGCTCCACGCCATCGTGCCGTACATCGACGAATTCCGTCGGTTGTACCCGGACATCCAGCTCGAACTCAACAGCAATGACCTGATCATTGACCTTCTGGAACAAAGCACCGACGTTGCCATCCGCATCGGCCCCCTTGCCGATTCGACATTGCATGCGCGGTCGCTGGGTTGCAGTCCGCTGTTGATCGTCGCCAGTCCCGCGTATCTGGAAAAACACGGCGCGCCGATCGAAGTGGCCGACCTGAGCGACCACACCTTGCTCGGTTTCACCCAGAACGAAGGCCTCAACCAGTGGCCGTTGCGTTACGTGCACGGCGATCGCTGGCCGATTACCCCGGCGATCAGCGCCTCCAGCGGCGAGACGGTTCGGCATCTGGCGCTGGAGGGCCAGGGCATTGCCTGCCTTTCGCATTACATGACCATCGACGACATCCGCGCCGGGCGCCTCAAGATGTTGCTGGCGGAATTCAACAGCGGTTATCGCCAGCCGATCAACGCGGTGTACTACCGCAACTCGCAATTGGCGCTGCGCATCCAGTGCTTCCTGGACTTTATCCAGAGCAAACTGGCGGCTTACGCCAGCGCCGATTTCAAAGGCTGATTCGTGACCCCTGCGCAAGAGTGAATTGGTTGAGGGCGGGTTTTTCCACAGGACCTGCCGATCGATACTCGTTGCATCACTTACTCACGCAGGGAGTTTCCCCATGAACGTATTCGTCACTGGCGCTGCCGGTTTTATCGGCGGCTCCATCGCCACCGGTCTGGTCCAGGCCGGCCACAGCGTCACCGGTCTTGTGCGCAGCGCCGAACAGGCCAATGAGCTGAAAGCACTGGGCATCACCCCGGTGATCGGCACCCTCGACGACAAGGCACTGCTGGCCGAACAGGCCCGCGCCGCCGACGCCGTGATCAACGCCGCCAGCAGCGACCATCGTGGTGCGGTCGAAGCCTTGCTCGATGCCCTGCGCGGTTCGAACAAAGTGTTCCTGCACACCAGCGGTTCGAGCATCGTCGGCGATGCCTCGGGCGGCAAATCCAGCGACGTCATCTACTTCGAAGACAACCTGCCGGAGCCGACCGTCGACAAGGCCGCACGGGTGGCCATCGACAACCTGATCCTCGCGGCAGCGAAGGACGGCGTGAACTCGGCCGTCATCTGCAACACTCTGATCTACGGCCACAGCCTGGGCGTCAATCGCGACAGCGTGCAACTGCCGCGTCTGCTGAAACAGGCACGCAAAAGCGGCGTGGTGCGTCACGTCGGCAGCGGTCAGAACATCTGGTCCAACGTGCACATCGAAGACGTGGTGTCGCTGTACCTGCTGGCCCTGACCAAAAACGTCCCGGGCACCTTCTACTTCGTCGAAAGCGGCGAAGCGTCGTTCATCGACATGACCACCGCCATGGCCGAAGCCTTGAATCTGGGCCAGCCACAAGACTGGCCGCTCAAAGACGCTGAAGCCGAGTGGGGCTATGAAATGGCCAACTACGGCCTCGGCTCCAACAGCCGCGTACGCGGCAAACACGCCCGCGAACTGCTCGGCTGGGTGCCGAAGCGCACGTCGGTGGTTGAATGGATTCGTAACGAAATGGTGTGAGGGTTGATTAAACCCGAGAGGGCTTTGCGACTAACCTGTGAACGGCTGCCTTTGGGCAGCCGTTTGTGTTTTTTGATTTGTCCTGGCATCGGGGCAAATCCCCGGCGCTTTTCAATGTTCAGTGGCATCAGGAGGGGCAAGGATGGTTGATCGTTATGATGCCGAGGGCTCGCAAAGTTCTTATGAACCAGGCTCTGACGAACAGGTACTGAGCAATAAATTAGGGATAACCGATCCTGAAGACATGGATGACGCAGAGCTCATCCTGCTGGAAAAGTTGTACCAGTTCGTGCTCATCGAGCATTTGCCAAATCGGCCATTAACCATTCAGGACCTGAAAGAGTGGCACCGACACTGGTTGGGCAATCTCTATTCATGGGCCGGCGACGTGCGAGCGGTGAATATGGGCAAGGACGGCTTTTTCTTTGCCGCAGCCCCGCAGATTCCCCGACTGCTTGATGGTTTCGAGAGGGACTGTCTTGGCAAGTACACACCTTGCAAGCCTGATCTGGATGAAAACCTGATCCACGCCATCGCTGTCACGCACGTGGAGTTCATCCTGATTCATCCATTTCGCGAGGGTAATGGGCGCTTGTCGCGATTGTTGGCGGATGTCATGGCGGTGCAGGCGGGGTATGTGCCGCTCGACTACAGCAGTTGGGAGCGAAACAAAGAGGCTTATTTTGCGGCAATCAACCAAGGGCTGAATTGCAATTACGAACCCATGGAGTATTGGGTTCGGCAGGCATTGTGGACTTGAGTGACGATCTCATTTGGCCAGAGAAAGATGCAGAAACTTGCTGTCCTTGAGCTTCAGCTTGCGTTCAATCGATTCAACGCTCTGACCCGTTTCGATGGCTGTCGAACTGGCAATCGCGCGTATCAACGCTTCGGCAGTGAGCTTTTTGGGGCGGCGGCGCGAAGCAGTCATGGCAGGAACTCGATAGAAAACGTCTGCCGAGTATAGCGCCTGGATTGATGTTGAAAACCTTGTGGTCTGGGCAAAACCTTCAGCCGGGTCATGAAAATCCTACCCCGCGATTTTCATTATTCACGACAAGACATATCCAAAAACGACAACCCTTATCCCTCCACGAAAATTACTTTCACTTCGTTTGAAAACTCGATCTCGAAATGATTTATGAGTTTCACAACCCATTCGAACGTGACCCTTTCGAGGAGTACCGCATGACACCGTCCTTCGGCTATTGGCTGCTGGTGTACGCCGCCGTTGCCATCATCGCCCTGATCGTTCTGATCGCCCGTTACCGGCTCAATCCGTTCATTGTCATCACCCTGATTTCCATCGGCCTGGCGCTGGTGGCGGGGATGCCGCCGTCCGGCGTGGTGGGGGCGTATGAGGCCGGGGTGGGCAAGACGCTGGGGCACATTGCGCTGGTGGTGGCGCTGGGGACGATGCTTGGCAAGATGATGGCCGAGTCCGGTGGCGCCGAGCAGATGGCGCGCACGTTGATCGAACGCTTTGGCGAAAAGAACGCACACTGGGCGATGGTGTGCATCGCGTTTCTGGTGGGTCTGCCGCTGTTTTTCGAAGTCGGTTTCGTGTTGCTGGTGCCGATTGCCTTTACTGTGGCGCGGCGGGTCGGCGTGTCGATCCTGATGGTCGGTTTGCCGATGGTTGCCGGTCTTTCCGTGGTGCATGCGCTGGTGCCGCCGCACCCGGCGGCGATGCTGGCGGTGCAGGCCTATCAGGCGTCGGTCGGGCAGACCTTGCTGTACGCGATTGCCATCGGCATTCCGACGGCGATCATTGCCGGTCCCCTGTACGCCAAATTCATCGTGCCGCGCATTCAGTTGCCGGCGGATAACCCGCTGGAAAAACAATTCCTCGAACGCGAGCCCCGCGACAGCCTGCCGGGTTTCGGCATCACCATGGCGACCATTCTGTTGCCGGTGGTGCTGATGCTGATCGGCGGCTGGGCCAATCTGATTTCCACGCCGGGCAGCGGCTTCAATCAGTTCCTGCTGTTCATCGGCAACTCGGTGATCGCGCTGTTGCTGGCGACGCTGTTGAGTTTCTGGACGCTCGGCATTGCACAGGGCTTCAACCGGGAATCGATCCTCAAATTCACCAACGAATGCCTGGCACCGACCGCCAGCATCACCTTGCTGGTGGGCGCCGGTGGCGGTCTGAACCGGATTCTCGTGGACGCCGGCGTTACCGATCAGATCGTCGGCCTGGCTCACGAATTTCACCTGTCGCCGCTGATCATGGGCTGGTTGTTCGCCGTGTTGATGCGCATCGCCACCGGTTCGGCCACCGTTGCGATGACCACGGCTTCCGGCGTGGTCGCGCCAGTGGCCATCGGTCTGGGTTATCCACACCCGGAACTGCTGGTGCTGGCGACCGGTGCGGGCTCGGTTATCTTTTCCCACGTCAACGACGGCGGCTTCTGGTTGATCAAGGAATACTTCAACATGACGGTGGCCCAGACGTTCAAGACCTGGACGGTGCTCGAAACCCTGATCTCGGTAGTCGCTTTCGCCCTGACCGTCGGTCTTTCTTACCTGCTGTAGTCGGAGTTTTCCGCCATGGACATCCTTTATCAGATCCGCGCCCGTCAGGATTCCTTCAGCGCCGGTGAAGGACGCATCGCCCGTCTGATGCTCGACGACGTAGGATTTGCCGCCTCCGCCAGCCTCGAAGAGCTGGCGCAGCGGGCCGAAGTCAGCACCGCCACACTGTCGCGCTTTGCCCGCACCGTCGGTTGCCGCGACCTGCGTGATCTGCGTCTGCAACTGGCCCAGGCCAGCGGCGTCGGCAGCCGTTTCCTCGATCCGGCGGGCACGCCCGAGCAGTCGGCGTTTTACGGGCAGATCGTCGGCGATATCGAAACCACCCTGCGCCAGCATCTGGCGGCGTTCGACGAATCGCGCTTCGCCGATGCGGTGAAACTGCTGGGCCAGGCGCGGATGATCCACGCCTTCGGCATCGGCGGTTGCTCGACCCTGTGCAGCGATGAGTTGCAAGTGCGGCTGGTGCGTCTCGGCTATCCGATTGCGGTGTGCCACGACGCGGTGATGATGCGCGTCACCGCCGCCAGCCTCAGCGCCGAGCAGGTGGTGATCGTCTGTTCGCTGACCGGCATCACCCCGGAATTGCTGGAGACCGTGGCGCTGGCGCGCAACTACGGCGCCCGGATTCTCGCCATCACCCGCGCCGACTCGCCGCTGGCGGAGCTGGCCGATATCGTCCTGCCGCTGCAAGGCGCCGAGACCTCGTTCATCTACAAACCGACGGCGGCGCGCTACGGCATGCTGCTCGCCATCGACGTGCTGGCCACCGAGCTGGCGCTGGCCAATCCAGAAGACAATCAAGAACGTCTGCGGCGGATCAAACTCGCCCTCGACGAATACCGTGGCGGCGACGATCACCTGCCGCTGGGAGACTGACATGCTGTACGACACGCTGATTCGCAACGCCACCGTCATCGATGGCAGCAACGTTCCCGGTTACAAGGCTGACGTGGCCCTTCTCGAGGGCCGCATCGTTCGTATCGGCGACTTGCATGACGCCAGTGCCACGGAAGAAATCGATGCCGCCGGCCGTGTGCTGGCGCCGGGTTTCATCGACGTACACACCCACGACGACACCGTGGTGATCCGCCAGCCGCAGATGCTGCCCAAGCTCAGCCAGGGCGTGACCACGGTGATTGTCGGCAACTGCGGAATCAGCGCCGCACCAGTCAGCCTCAAGGGTGATCCACCGGATCCGATGAACCTGCTCGGCACGGCCGCCGCATTCGTCTATCCACGTTTCAGCGATTACCGCGCGGCGGTCGAAGCGGCCAACACCACGCTGAACGTGGCGGCACTGGTCGGCCACACGGCGCTGCGCAGCAATCACCTCGATGACCTGTTCCGCACCGCGACTGACGATGAAATCAGTGCGATGCGCGAGCAGTTGCGTGAAAGCCTGGAGGCGGGCGCCCTCGGCTTATCCACAGGTCTGGCGTATGCGAGTGCGTTCTCGGCATCCACCGATGAAGTCATGCAATTGACCGAAGAACTGAATGCGTTCGGCGCGGTGTACACCACGCACCTGCGCAGTGAATTCGAACCGGTGCTGGAGGCGATGGACGAGGCCTTCCGCATCGGGCGCCACGCACAGTCGCCGGTGATCATTTCCCACCTCAAATGTGCTGGAGCCGGTAACTGGGGCCGCAGTCCGCAGTTGCTCGCCTCGTTGGAAGAAGCGGCGAAAACCCACCCGGTCGGCTGCGATTGCTATCCGTATGCGGCGAGTTCTTCGACCCTGGATCTGAAGCAGGTCACCGATGCCCACCGCATCACCATCACCTGGTCGACGCCGCATCCGGACATGGGCGGTCGCGACTTGATGGACATCGCCGCCGAATGGAACCTGTCGCTGCTTGACGCCGCCAAACGCCTGCAACCAGCGGGCGCGGTGTATTACGGGATGGACGAGAACGACGTGCGCCGGATCCTCGCCCATCCGCTGTCGATGGTCGGTTCGGATGGCCTGCCGGAAGACCCGTTCCCGCATCCGCGTCTGTGGGGCGCTTTCCCACGGGTGCTCGGACATTTCAGTCGTGATGTCGGGCTGTTTCCGCTGCACACCGCCGTGCACAAGATGACCGGTCTGTCGGCGGCGCGTTTCGGCTTGAAGGAAAGGGGCGAGATTCGTGAAGGGCACTGGGCGGATCTGGTGTTGTTCGATCCTGCGACCGTACGTGACGTGGCGGACTTCAACGACCCGCAACGTGCCGCGCAAGGTATCGATGGTGTGTGGATCAATGGTGTTTTGAGTTACCGCGACGGTCAGGCCAACGGCCAAAGACCCGGGCGGTTCCTGGCGCGCCAGGGCGATCTGCGCGACGGCTTTCGTTGAATTTTGCTGACTGCGTCACGGTGATGGCACATTGCAATTAAAGAAAGCCATCACCAAGCCGAATTGCTGACATCCACCCCGGCTACACTCTGGGGCCAATCAGTCAGGGAGCAACCCATGAGCTTCGGCAAAACCACCCCGATCCTGCGGATTTTCGATGAAGCCAAGGCCGTGGAATTCTACGTCGACTTCCTCGGCTTCAAGATCGATTGGCAGCATCGTTTCGAACCCGGTTTCCCGTTGTACCTGCAGGTTTCGCGCGGCGAGTGTGTGCTGCATTTGTCCGAACATCACGGCGATGCAACACCGGGTTCGGCCCTGCGGATCGAGACCGATGAACTGGAGGCGTTTCAGCAGCAGTTGGTCGCCAAGAACTACAAGTTCTCGCATCCGGGCATCCAGGCCATGCCGTGGGGCAGCCAGGACATGACCATCGCCGATCCGTTCGGCAACCGTTTGGTGTTCACCAACGCGATCAGCCTCTAGCCGTCGTTCGACACCCGGTGAGTCTGCCGAAATTCACCGGGTGGCATCCCGCGTCGGCTCTTGAAGGCGCGGTGAAACGAGCGTGATTCGCTGAAGCCCAGATACTGGGCGATGTCCTGAATCGGCAGGGTGCTGTTGAGCAGGTAATGCTCGGCCAGTTCCTGGCGCAATTCATCGAGAGTCTGCTGATACGACGTGCCGGCCTGATGCAACTGGCGTTGCAGCGTGCGCACCGACACGGCGAGATGTTCGGCCACCTGCTCCTCGCGCGGCAGACCTTCCTTGAGCAACTGGCGCAGGATGCTTTTGACCCGCTGCTCCAGCGACGCATCCTCCAGTGTCGCCATCAGACTCTGCGCGTGTTCTTCCAGAGTGCGCAGCAAATGCGCATCGGCCTGGCGCAACGGCAACTGCAAATACGGCAACGGCACGATCAGCGCGGAATACGGTTGATCGAACAGCACCGGGCAGTCGAAAAACTGTTCGTACTGCGCCAGCGTCGTGTCCGCCGGGAGTGAGTGTTCCAGCCACACCGCGGCCGGTGACAGTCGGGTATCGGCGATCCAGCGCGCGTATTGCAGCCAGGAGCCGAGCACGTTTTCCACCAGATGCCGGCGAATCCGCGGGCGCTCAAAGCGGCAGCTCCAGATCAGGTGCACATGGATTTCGTGAACCTCGGCGCGGCTGACACCCATGTCACCCACCAGTTTTTCGAACGGCATGATGCGGCTCATGGCGTCGCCCAGTGTCGCGCAGTTCATGGTGATGTAACCCAGCACGCTCCACGAGTTGGGCAGGACGAAATTCGCCGCGTTGAGGCCGAACAGCGGATCGCCCGAGTGTTCGCAAAAGTAATCAAGCAAACGCTCATGGGCTTCACCCGGCAGACGCAGGCTGTTGTCGCTCAACTGCTGCGCCTGCAACCCGGCCGCCGCCAACGCAGGCTCGATGGCCATGCCCAGATGTTCGGCATGGCGCAGGTACTTGAGCAGCGGTGGGACGGAGGTGAAGCCGAGCGATTGCATGACCGAATCCTCTTGATCGAGGCCGCCGTGGGCGGATGAGCGCTCTGAAAGGTAATTTGAATCCGCGAATAAAGTAAATGGCTGGCCTTGGGACCATGCAGAGGTCTTCGAGCTGGTTTGTTAGTCTGCGATCACTCATTTCACGGATTGCAGGAAGCCTTATGACCAGCATCACTATTCGACTCGATGAGCAGATGACAGAGCAACTGCGTATCGCTGCCGCCCAAAATGGCCATTCCATGGAGGACGAAGCGCGGCAGATTCTGGAAAACGCATTGGCTACGGTTGATCGAGCTGGCGGGTTAGGTACTCGGATACACAATCGATTCGGCGCCATGGGTGGCGTCGAGCTCGATCTGCCATCACGTTCAGAAAACCTCAGCGGCTGATAAACACCGCTCACAAAAAGCCCGCCGCCACACTAAAACCAGTGTGGCGGCGGGCTTTTTACAGGGTGCAAAAAAATGGCGAGTGCACCGCACTCGCCACCTCCCGCATCAATCCGTCGGCACGACCTTGTCCAGCGCCCGGTTAACGGCCAGTTCGGCGATCATCACGATCTGGGCGATGCCTTGCAGAGTCTTGCGGTGGCTGCCCTCGACCAATGCCACATGATTGTTGAGCATGACGGTGGCGGAGCCGAGGGATTCGCTGGCGTCTACCAGCAGGGATTCGGTGTCGGCTTCGGGGTGAGCCTGATAGAGGGTGTTGGGTTTGTAGGGCGCGGCCATGATCTGGGCGCTGAGGGGGCCCAGGTGATAATCGAGGGCGCGTTCGGCGGCTTCGTTGAAGCGTTTCGAGCCGGGGCATTCGTAGGGAGATGCCGGATCCGGGATGATTGTGGGTTCGGTGAGCGGTGGGTTTGGCGTTACCTTGAACATGGGTGACTAACCTCTGGTTGAGGCTGCACCTTTTCGCCGCTAAGCAAAAGGGTGGCAGCTGTGCGCAAGTTAGCGGACCGGTAGTCACCCTCAACCCGGCGCACCCGAAGGTGCCATGCGCACAGCCACCATCAAGTGCAGGCTGGCGCCTGACTGGATTCGACATGTGCAACCGTAGGGGACATTCCGAACCGCTAAGTTCGATCACTGGAAATCAATGACGCAATCAAATTACGCAGCCAGCCCAAGGCGCACAAGCCGGCGGATTCTGGCGTAGCCGTAGGCAACGGCGCAAGGTTTTGTGGGCTTCGGGACGTATCACCGCGTGTCCTTAAACACCAATCGCCAACCGCGTGTAATCACGTTTCAGAACGCGTCATCCAATTCCTGAAAATGGCAATTTCAGGGCAAAAAAGAAGGGCAGCTTCTCAGCTGCCCTTCTTTGTACATCGGCTTTCGTGTGCAGGGTTTACACGCGGAAATGACTCACCATCTGCTGCAACTGCCCACCCAACCGCGCCAGTTCAACGCTGGACTTGGCCGTCTCATCACTCGCCGCCGCGGTCTGTTCCGACACGTCGCGGACGTTGATGATGCTGCGGCTGATTTCTTCGGCCACGGCGCTCTGCTGTTCGGCGGCAGCGGCGATCTGCTGGTTCATCGACTGGATATTCGACACCGTGCGGGTGATGTTTTCCAGCGAGTCGCCGGCCTTGCGGGTCAGGGCGACGCTGCTGTCGGTCAGGGCGCGGCTGTTGTTCATCACGGCGGACACCTGTTGCGTGCCGTTCTGCAGACCGGCCACCAGACCTTCGATTTCCTCGGTGGATTTCTGGGTACGCTGGGCCAGGCCACGGACTTCGTCGGCAACCACGGCAAAACCGCGACCGGCCTCACCGGCACGGGCGGCTTCGATGGCGGCGTTGAGGGCCAGCAGGTTGGTCTGTTCGGCCACGGCCTTGATCACGTCCATGACGCTGCCGATCTTGTCGCTTTCCTGTTGCAGCACGCTCATGGCTTCGGTGGAACGCACCACTTCGCTGGCCAGACGCTCGATCTGGGCGATGGCTTCGTTCACCACCTTGTCACCTTCGCGGGCTTCGCCGTCAGCGGCGGCTGCGGCTTGCGAGGCTTCTTCGGCGTTGCGCGCGACTTCCTGCACGGTGGCGGTCATCTCGTGCATGGCGGTGGCCACCTGATCGGTCTCGACCTTCTGGTTGTTCACGCCGGCGCTGGTCTGTTCGGTGACGGCCGACAGTTCTTCGGCGGCGCTGGCGATCTGGGTCACGCCGTCGCGGATGCCGCTGATCAGGTCGCGCAGAGTCACGCCCATGCGCGCGATGCCTTGTTGCAGCACGCCGAGTTCGTCGCGGCGGGTGACGATCACGTTCTGGCTCAGGTCGCCGCTGGCGATGCGGTCGACCACGGCCATGGTTTCCTGCAGCGGACGGGTGATCTGACGGGTGATGATGAATGCGGCGATGATGCCGACCAGCAACGCCAGCAGGGTGCTGATCAATTGCAAGGTGCGAGCCTGGGCGCTTTCGGCGTCACGACGGTCGAGCTGGATCTGATACAGCTGCTCACTCAGGCTGACGATGGTCGCGCCCTGATCGGTCATTTCCTTGCGCGCCTGCACCGCATCGCTGTTGGCGTTTTTGAAGGCCTGCAAGGCGCTGCGGTAGTTGGTCAGTGCGGTTTCCAGCTGACGCAGGGCGTCTTGTTGGCTGCTGGCGAAATGCATGTTCAGCGGCTTGAGGCTGGCGATGGCTACGTCCAGCTGGCCGACGGCTTTCTGCTCGGTCTCGGCGTTGGCAGTGGCGGTGTAGCCGCGCACTTCGTAGCGCGCCAGGATGAACGCTTCCTTGGCGGCGGTGACAGCCTGGAACTGCTCGAAACGCTCATCGCTCAGCGGCATTTGCTGGACCCGGTTGCTCAGCGCTTCGATCAGGCCGTAAGCCGTCGCGGCACTGGTGGCCATCGAGTCGCGCGCCGTGTTGCCGGTGCGGTAGGCGTTACGCATCTTGTTCAGGGACGTCTGGTACTCGGCGATGGTCGCCGCCTGCTGCTTGAGCAGCTTGAGGTTTTCCGGGCTCTTGAAGCTGCTGATCAGCTTCTGCTGCTGCGCGGCAAAACCGTCGAGGGTGGTCTGCACGTTCTGCGCGGCGGTTTCGTCGCCGTTGGTCAGCATGTATTGCAGGCGCACCACGCGCAGTTTGGTCAGGCCAGCGTTGAGCTGGGTGATGTCGCTCATCCAGTTGCTGCGGTCAATCAGGCCGCCCAGGCTGGTCCAGCCGGTGAGCGCCAGGATGCAGGTCAGGGCCAGGACGAGGCCGAATCCGAGCCCCAGTTTCAGGTTCACGCTGATGTTGCCGAACCAGCTATTCATCACAAATCCTCCAGAAAAACGTTGTGCTACTTGATCGTCGGTCAGGCTGGAAGATTGTTGTTTTTTTGCGCCAGCAAGGGTGTAAGCAGGACTGTATCGGCCGCAAATCCGAGAGCTGAAAGGATTTTGTCCGACGGATTTTGTAACAAGGGATCCCAAGATTTTTTTCACACGGGTTTCACTGGCTGCCCACGCCGTGCTCTTTAACCTCGCCGCATCGAATGACAAGTGATGGCGGCTTTTTGTGGAATTGCGACTGAGTCTGTTCGGCGTCAAGCGCTCGATTGATCTGAGCGGTCTGGCCCGTTTTCGAAACACCTGGGTGGTATTGGCAGCTTCGGTGCTGGTGATTCCGCTGACCCTCTGGCTGCTCGCCCCGGCGGCGGTGCCGGACCTTGCCCACGGCAACGTGGCCGGGGCCAAGGCGCTGAAGGAAGGCTGGAGCAAAGGCGAAATCATCGTGCTGGTGCGCCATGTCGAGCGCTGCGATCACTCGAAAGCGGCGTGCCTGAGCGGCCACGATGGCATCACCGACCGTTCGCGCAGTGTCGCGGTGAGCGTCGGCGCGCAGTTCGAGCAGTTGGGCCTGGACGAGGCCGACGTCTACAACAGCCCGATGATGCGCACCGTGCAGACGGCCGGCTACATGTTCAACCAGGCGGCGACCGGCGAAGACTGGCTGATCAGTTGCAAGGGCCGGATGCTGCAGGACGCACTGGCGCACAAAGTCCCGGGACGCAACCTGATTCTGGTGACCCACAGCGAATGCATGGCGCAGCTGGAAAAAGACCTCAAGGTGCCGGCCTCGACCCTCGGGTACGGCGCGTCGCTGTTTGTTTCCGCCGCCAGCCCGGCGGCCCCACGGATGCTCGGCTTCATTGAAGCTTCAGACTGGCGCACGGTGACCACCCAATGAAATCCCGCTTTTACGCTTACAACTTCGGCATCCCGCTGCTCTGCGCAGCCGTGGTTTTTCTGATGTTCGACATGACCAACATCGACGTCGCCTTCAGCAACCTGCTGTTCGATCCGCTGACCCACACATTCCCGCTCGACAAGATTCATTTCTTCGAAAAGCTGACCCACAAGTGGGCGCGGATCATTCCGAACTGGACCGCCGAAATTGCCTTGATCGGCGCCATGCTGTCGTTTGTCTGGCCACTGGTGAAGCCGCAAAAGCATCCGCGTCTGGGCGGTTTTCTCGAGCGTTGCAAAGTCGCGCCGGTGCTGCGCTTTGCCGCTGATCACCGTAGGGATTTTCTGTTTATCGTGGTGGCTTTCGCGGTCTGCACCGGGGTGATCCATTTCCTCAAGGCACACACCAGCGTTTACTGCCCGATCGAGACCACGCTGTACGGCGGAAAGATGCCGCATATCGAGTGGTACAACAATTTCCAGCTGTTCCACGAAGCGGGTGAAGGGCGTTGCTGGCCGGGCGGTCATGCTTCCGGTGGCTTCACCATGCTGGCGCTGTATTTCGTTGGGCGTCGTTATCAATGGCGCTTTTCCAGCGCATTGTTGTGGGGCTCGCTGCTGCTCGGTTTTGTCTACGGCACTACGCGAGTCCTACAGGGCTGGCACTACATGTCCCACACGTTCTGGGCCGGGATCTTCGTGTGGCTGGCGTGTTTGCTGACGGCGCTGGCGTTCTACGGGCGGGCTCGTCTGGAATTGCCGGTGTTGAGCAAACGTGAACGTAAGGTGTTCGCTGCACAGCCTGAGGCTTCGCTCTGAGTCCTCGCCGCTGAAATGAAAAACCCGCCATCACCGGCGGGTTTTTCGTTGGTGTTGTGGTGGTTTCAATAGCCCACGAAGTAATACGCCTGGCGTCCGACCATCATGGTCTTGTGGACTTTCAGCGGGGCGGCGGGTTCGCTGTCTCCCGAGATCACGGCGATGTTCGATGGCGATGCACTGAGAAACTCCCGTAGCTGCGCATCGGTGTCCAGGCCCTTGAGTACACTTCGGGTATAGAACACGCTGGCACCGCCGACCCGTTCGTTGGCTTGAAACAGCGCGACCTGATTGCCGCTCGCTTGCAGCAACTGGATGTGTTCGGTCAACGGCAGGAACGACAGGTGTTTGTCGGCGTTCGGCAGTGCCCATTGCGCGGCGCCGAGATAGCTGGCGATGACCACCGCCAGTATCCCCGCTGCCAGTGGCTGACGATGACGGGCGATGCGTCCGACAAAACCCTTCCTGTGATCCTTCAACTTGTCGAACAGCACGCCCGCATATTCGGCGGCAATCACTGCCGCTGCGGGTGTCATCGACATCAGGTAAACCGTGCGTTTGCTCGAGGCCAGGGTCAGCAGGATGAATTGCGCAATGATCCACAGGCTGAAAAACAGCAGGTAACGATTGGCCTTCAGTTCCTTGCGAAAATGCCACAGGCCCAGGTACACCAGAATGTTCCACGGCAGAAACGCCTGCGGCAGCTTGGCGAGGTAGTAGTAAAAAGGCTCGTAGTGGCCGGCTTCAACGAACGATCCGCTGAAACGTCCTACGCTGTTGGTCAGCAACACTTCGCTGACCGCCTGGACGCCGCCGCGCTGATAGAGCAAGGCGAGCCAGATCATCAGCGGGATCAGACCGACAACGGTCAGCAAACCCGGACGCAGCCAGTCCGTCAGTTTGAAACGCTTGTCCATCAGATTGTCGGCCAGCAGAAAAGCGAAAATCACCACGCCCGGCATCGCCAGTCCGAGCACGCCTTTGCTCAACGTGGCGATGGCGATCCCGGCGATAAACAGCAACGAATTACCTGGGGTCGATGCTCGCTGCGCCTGGAAGAACGCCAGCAATGCCGCAGTCACACCGAGGGCGAGCAACGCATCCTCGCCGACCCCGCGCACGTTGCTCCAGTAACTGGCCATGGTCGCCAGCAGAATCCCCGCCGTCCAGGCGATGGCCTTCGGGCGGTCGAAGCGGCGCAACATGGCGTACAGCAGCATCACGCTGAGCAACCCGGCCACCGCCGACGCCAGTCGCACCGCCCAGGGCGAGACGCCGAAAACCCGCAGGGCGCCGGCGTCCAGCCACAGGCTCAGGGGCGGTTTTTCCAGGAAGGGTTCACCGAACAGACGCGGTGTCACCCAGTCGTTATCCAGATGCATTTCCATCGCAATGCCCGCCACCCGGGCCTCGGTGGAGCCTTGCAGTTGATGGTTGCCAAGGGCGAAAAAGAACAGCAGGGCGGCAAGCAGAAGCAGGGAAGAGGCGGCACGCGACATGAATTCAGGCAACCGGAAGTGAACGGAAACCCGAGCTTACGCGGCCAATCCTTAACAATTTGTGAACGTCACGACAGCGGTCGTGACCAGCGCTGATCCGGCGTTTCGAAACGCGGATTGACCCGCGCTGTCAGCACATGATCCTGCCAGCGCCCGGCAATGTTCAGGTACGCCTTGGCGTAGCCTTCCCGTTCGAATCCAAGGCGCTCCAGCAACCGTTCGCTGCGCTCATTGCCGGGAATGTAATTGGCCATGATCCGGTGCAGGTTCTGGGTGTCGAACATGTAAGCGATGGCCGCCTCCAGCGCTTCCTGCATCAAACCCTTGCCCTGATGCGCTTCGTCGATGTGATACCCCAGATAACAGGCCTGAAACGCACCGCGGATGATCCCGCTGAAATTGCAGGCGCCGATCATCTGCCCGCCATCCGGGGTCAGCAACGCCATATGCACCGCCAACCCGGCTTCGAAGGCGCTGGCCTGGATTTCAAGGCGTCGGCGGATCTGCTCGGTGGAAAAATAGTCGGTGGTGCGAATCGGCGACCACGGGGCGAGATGGCGCAGGTTGCGTTGATAGAAATCGCTTTCCAGAGGCGCCTGATCCGGGTCGAGCACCGCGAGCGTCAGGCGTTGACAGGGCAGGGTCAGCAGCGGCATCGGGTGCTCCGGGTCTCGGGATTGAACACCAGAATTGCCCGGTGGGCAGGAAAAAACAAATCGCCGCCAGATTGCGGGCGAAAAAAAGCCCGCAGGAGCGCGGGCGAACCGTAGTTTCTTGAATGAGCGAGGCCAATGTACACGGCCATCACCGCCGCCGGGGTGAAGAAAAGTTCATGTCGATGAACGACTTGCAGCATCGGCGAACGGTCGCTTTCAGTGCACGACAGGTGCCGTTGTAGTGGGCACCAGGTTCACCGGATCAAGGTTCTCCATGGCGCGATTGACCAGCATTTCGGTCATGATCGACAACTGCCGGATCGCCAGCAACCGGCTGCGTTGAGAGCCCGTGAAATCATCGGCGATATTGGCCGTCATCATGTTCAGCGCCGCCAGCGTTTCGCAGGCATGGGTCAGCAGAGTGGCCGTGTCCACGTCGGTGCGCACGGAGAAAATCTCATTGAACGGCAGGGTGCGACGCGGCTTTCTCACGTATTCCTGAGGCTGGGCAAGCACAGCCGGTTCTTTCGTTTCGGTTTCGTGAGACGGTGTTTGATCAGGCAGGCTTCGGGTGTCTTTTTTCATGACGAGGCTCCATGGTTTCAGGCTCCCGGCGAATCCCTTTGGTAAACCATCTGCCGGGTTGCAGCGGAGCGCGAAGACTAGCGTTTGGAAGCATCTTGAACCAGTTCATGGAAGTCGACGCGGGTTGCGGGAAATTTCCTAGGACGTTGGGTGGAGACGTTGTCCGGATGGGGAACTGCAGATGCGACAAGGCCCGCACTTGGCGGGCCTTGTCGTTGAGAGTTGGTGGAGCCGGGGGGATTTGAACCCCCGTCCGCCAGTACTCCGCTGTCGGTACTACATGCGTAGCCGTGTCTATTAAGTTAACCCTCAGCGACCCGACGGGCAGGGTGCTTTGGGCGAGTTGTGTAAGTTTTAGCCGCTTCGTCCACAACGTACTGCACGGCGATTCTGTTCTATATGACAATCATTTTGGGTTTACAGACATCCCCTGATGATTGCTGGACCCGAAGGTACCAGGAGTGCATGTCAGCTGCAATTAAGCAGCGAGAGCAGCACCGTATTGGTCGTCATTGGCAACTATAAGTAGTTGCAACAGTGGATTTACGACTTCTGTTACCAAGTCGGCATGCACCTAGAGTTTCGCAACCGGCGTCGAATCCTGAACGGCCCCGAACTCATTGCCCGGTACATCTGTTCGAGCAACAAGCACGCGCAGTGTACGCCAAACGGCCCGCAAGGCCAACCCGAAGGTTGGCCTCAGCTTCGATCAGTTGTTGGTTCCGCTGGTTTTGCGGATTTCCAGAATGGTTTGCTGGGTTTCAGCCACGCATTCGTCGATCTTGCCCTGGGCTTTGAGTGCCTGGGCCTTCTGCACACTGGCCTCTACCCGTTGACTCAGGTCAGGCGACGACATGGCTTGGGCCTTGGCGTTGTTGATGGTTTGCAGATTGGCATCGCACAAGTCAGCAGGCTTGTCAGCAGCAAAGGACGTGGAAGCCATCATCGAGGCAGTAACGAACAGACCTAACAGTACAGAACGTTTCATGTGTATCTCCTTGAACTGAGGGATCCAGACTTCGCTGGCCGTCAGGACGGGCGACCGAATGGAGGAAAAGCCCCGATTGTTCGGGGCCTGTTCTGTGGACTGCGCTCACTCGCAAGGGTTCTATTTTTCTTCACATGGCGGTTGCGGGGGCTTTGGCCCGGGTCACCCGATCCACCAGATACACCAGGCCGTGGTAGTCGATTCCGCCGTGTTGCGTCAGGCCGATCTCACAGGTGCGGCTGGTGGAAATCCCCTCGCTGCACTGTTGCACCGCATCCTTGAGCGTTCGCAGGGAATGGCTGTTGAGTTCCGGCGTGGTGAAACCCTTGTCGCCGGCGAAACCACAGCAGTGAATGCCTTCCGGGATCACCACGTTCTTACTGCATTTGCGCGCCAGTTCGATCAGCGCCTGGCTTTCCCCAAGGTGCTGAGTGCTGCAGGTCACGTGAACGGCAATCGGTGCTTCCTGCGGCGTGAAGTCGAGCCGGTCCATCAGATGCGTACGGATGAATCGCACGGGGTCGTACAGATCCAGGCGAACATTTCCCACATCCTGCACCAGCCGCAACGTGCAGGGGCTGGTGTCGCAGTAGATCGGATCAAGCCCGCCGCGACTGGCCTGAAGCAATGCACCGATCAGTTCCTGACGCTTGTGTTCAGCCTGCTCGGCATAGCCCTTGGACGCGAAAGGCTGACCGCAGCAGAGGTTGTCCAGATTGTCCGGGAACACCACCTGATAACCGGCCTTCTCCAGCAGACCACGGGTTTTGTCGTACAGCGACATCTGCTCTTTGTCGCCCGCCGCCGGCCCCATTACCCGCGAGACGCAGGCTGCCAGATACACGACGCGCGGACGCTCGTCCGACACGGCAGGGCTGAAGCGGATGGCTTTTTCCGGCTGTGGCATCGCGTTGGTCCACAGCGGCACCTGACCTTTGGACAGCCGCGTCAGGGTCGCTGAAAGCTTCGCCAGGCGTGGTGCACCCAACAACATTCGCGCACCGTTGGCCACATGCAGGGTGAAGCGCGCACCTTGCAGGGTGGTGGCGAAATTTCCTTCGATCAGGTTGGCGGTTTTCGTATGGGTTGCGTGATGGCCGCGAAGCTTTTTCACCAGCTCACCGGTATTGATGCCTACAGGACAGCGTTGCGCACACAAACCGGTCGCGGCGCAGGTATCGATGCCTTGGTACTCGTAGGCTTTTTCCAGTTCGGTGGTGTCGATCCCGGCGCGCTTTCGCGCTTGAATATCGCGCCAAATCACGATGCGCTGGCGCGGGCTCAGGGTCAGGCCTTTCGAGGGGCAGACCGGCTCGCAGAAACCGCACTCGATGCATTTATCCACAATCTCGTCGGCCGCCGGCAGCGGTTTCAGGTGCTTGAGGTGGATCTGCGGGTCTTCGCTGAGCACCACGTCCGGATTGAGAATGCCGTTGGGGTCGAGTAGGCGTTTGAGCTGCCACATCAACTGATAGGCGTCGCTGCCCCATTCCAGTTCAACGAAGGGCGCCATGTTGCGTCCGGTGCCGTGTTCCGCTTTCAGCGAGCCGCCGAACTCCACGGCCACCAGTTGCGCCACGTCGTCCATGAACGCCTGATAGCGTGCGACTTCTTCCGCGCTGTTGAAGCCTTGGGTGAAGACGAAGTGCAGATTGCCTTCCAGCGCGTGTCCGAAAAGGATCGCTTCGTCGTAGTGATGTTTGTCGAACAGCTCGATCAGACGGTTCACGCCGATCGCCAGCTGTTCCACCGGGAAGGTCACGTCTTCGATGATCACCGTAGTGCCGGTCTTGCGCACGGCGCCGACGGCGGGGAAGGTGTCCTTGCGGATCGCCCAGAGTCGGGCGTTTTCGACCGGGTCTTCGGTGAAGTCGACCTGCTTTTCCACCGGGAAATCGCCGAGCGACGCCATGATTTGCGCCAGTTGTTCCTGTAGCAAAGTGGAAGAGGCGGCGCGGGATTCGATCAGCAGTGCGCAGGCATTGTTCGACAGCTGCTGTACGAAATCCGGCATCCCGGGTTTGTCCTGCACCGAGCGCAGGCTGCGGCGGTCGAGCAATTCCACGGCGGACACCGGTTGGCTTTTCAGCACGGTGACCGCGTTGCAGCAGGTCTCGACGTCAGGGAATACGATCAGCGCCGAAGCCTTAATCGGGTGGTCGATCACCGTGTCGTAGGTCACCGCGCTGATGAAGCCGAGGGTGCCTTCGGAGCCGACCAGCAAGTGGCTCAAGATATCCACAGGCTCATCGAAATCCACCAGGGCGTTGAGCGACAGGCCGGTGGTATTTTTCAGACGGTATTTGTGGCGGATTCGCGCGGCCAGTTCGGCATTGGCGCGGGTCTCGCGGCCCAAGCTCGCCAGACGTTCCAGCAAGTCACCGTGGCTGACTCGAAACGCCTCGACGCTGGCGGCATCTTCGGTGTCGAGTCGGGTGCCGTCGGCCAGCACCAGGCGAATCCCGGCCAGCGTGTGGTAGGTATTTTGCGCAGTGCCGCAGCACATGCCGCTGGCGTTGTTGGCGACGATGCCGCCAATCTTGCAGGCGTTGATCGACGCCGGATCCGGACCGATCTTGCGCCCGAATGGCGCGAGCCATGCGTTGGCCTGGGCACCGATGACGCCCGGTTGCAGGCGGATTTGCGTGCCTTGTCCTCGGATTTCCCGGGCGTTCCAGTTATCCCCAAGCACGATCAACACCGAATCACTGATCGCCTGGCCGGACAGGCTGGTGCCGGCGGCGCGGAAAGTCACCGGAACCTGATCGCGCTGGGCCAGTTTCAGTAGCGCCACCACTTCATCTTCGGACTCGACGCGGATCACCAGTTGCGGAATCAACCGGTAGAAGCTGGCATCGGTGCCGAAGGCCAGGGTCGACAGCGGATCGTCGAAACGCCGTTCGGCCGGAATCAGTTGCTGCGCATCGCGCAGGAAAGTCGCCGGTAAGGTCATTGGTCCTCCAGGATCAACACCACCAGGTCTTTCGGGCCGTGGGCGCCGTAAGCCAGGACTTGTTCAATGTCGGCGGTTTTTGACGGGCCGGACACCAGCAGCGCATTGGTCGGCATGCCTTGGGCCCACTCGAATTCCTGCTGCACCTGATAGAAGTTATCGCGGATCTGGCTGGCCTTGAGCAGGGCGAAATGCACCGGCGGCACCAGGCTCATCAGCCGTGGTTCTTCGCGGGTTGGCCAGAGAATCAGGCTGCCGGTGGCGGCAATGGCGCCGAGGGTGCCGGTCAGGCTGGCCGGCGTATCGTTAAATAGCTCGGCTTTCCACTCTTCCATTGGCCGGTCGTAGGACTTCAGCGCCGGCAGATCAGGATTGTTCGCCCAGTGCTGTGAGATGCGCTGCCCGTGAGGCGTAGTCGGTGCGATCAGCAGACTCGGCAACTGGCGGTCGCGCACTAATTGCGCTAGCAGCGCCGGCCACGCTTCAGCAGACGTCAGGTGGATTTCGGTGTGCACCGCTTCCATCAGTTTGCGCAGTTGCGGGATCCGTTGTTCGGCGCTGTAGGTGTAAGGCCGGGTCACCAGATCGACGTCGAAGTTGTCGGCAATCGGTGTGGTACCGGCCAGACTGTTCCTTAACTTGCCGAGGATGTTTTGCTTGGCGCTCATCAACGGTCTCCTTGTCTGGCCAGGTGTTCGCGAGCCATGTCATGCAGTGAGCGGGCGGCGGGTTTCGGAGCGCTGTGATTCTGCGTCCACGGCCCGACGTTGTTCGGCGCCAGCGCGCGCAGGCGTGTAGCGAAAAATGCAAACAGTCGATACAAAGTCGGCGAGCTGTTGAGCTTCGCCCAGGCGTTCCAGATGAAGCGTTCCTTGCGCGAATACTTGCTGCCCTGGCCGCGCATCACTTGATGAGGACTGTCGGGGGCTTTGACGTTCTCTTCGCGCAGGCGGCGCAGCAGTGCGGGGATAGGAATTTTTACCGGACACACTTCACCGCAGGCGCCGCACAGCGAAGACGCGCTCGGGTGATCCGGGACTTTCGCCAGACCGACCATGTGCGGGGTGATGATTTTGCCGATCGGGCCGGGGTAGACCTCGCCGTAGGTGTGGCCGCCAACGCGGGTGTAGACCGGGCAATGATTCATGCAGGCGCCGCAGCGGATGCAGTTCAACGTCTGGCGCAGTTCGCTGTCGGCGAAGGCTTGGCTGCGACCGTTGTCGAGCAGTACCAGATGCACTTCCTGCGGGCCGTCGAGTTCATGTTCCTTGCGCGGGCCGGAGATCATGTTGACGTAGGTGGTGATCGGAATGCCCAGCGCCGAGCGGGTCAGCAATGACAGCAGCGGCACCACGTCGCGCAGGTTTTCCACGACTTTTTCGATGCCGGTGACGGCGATGTGCACCGGCGGCACGGTGGTGGTCATGCGGCCGTTGCCTTCGTTTTCCACCAGCAGCAGAGTGCCGGTTTCGGCCACGGCGAAGTTGACGCCGGAGACGCCGATGTCCGCTTCGAAGAATTTCTGCCGCAGAACCCTGCGACCGATCTGTATGAGTTGGTCAACGTCCTTGGTGTATTCCACGCCAAGTTTGTCGTGGAACAAGGACGCGACCTGACCGGCATTCTTGTGGATTGCCGGCATGATTATGTGTGAAGGCTTCTCGTGGTCGAGCTGGACGATGTACTCCCCCATGTCGGACTCCAGACATTCAATGTCCCGAGCCTCGAGGAAATGGTTCATCTCCATCTCTTCGCTGACCATCGATTTGCCCTTGATCACTTGCCGCGCCTCGTGAGCGCGGATGATCGAAAGGACGATGCCATTGGCCTCGTCCACCGTTTCCGCCCAGTGCACTGTCACACCGTTGCGGGTCAGGTTCTGTTCCAGTTGCTCGAGCAGATCGGGCAACTTGGAGAGCGCGCGGGCACGGATCGCATTGCCCAGTTCACGCAGGTGTTCTCTTTCGTGGGCATCGCTGAAAGCCGCTGCCCGCTTGGTCATCAGTGAATCCATCGCGGTGCGGAAGTTGTTCCGCAACTGCGAATCGCCCAGGGCGTTGTGTGCCCGGGTGCGGAAATCTTCTTCTACGGCAACCGTAGGAATAATCGTGGAAGTGCTCATCGCGCACCTCCGGTTCGTTGCCAGAGGAAGCTCGCCAGGTGTTGCCCGCGCAGCGCTTCCTTCTGTTTTTCCAGCGAGCCGTTGATGTTCATCAGACAGCCGCAGTCGGCACTGAGTACCTGATGTGCGCCGGATTCCTTCAACGCCCGGGTCTTGTCAGCCACCATCGCGCCGGAAATATCTGGCATACGGACGCTGAATGTCCCACCGAAGCCACAGCATTCGCTTTCATGGTCGTGGTTGACCCGTTCCACGTTGCTCAACTGCGCCAACAACTCGCGGCCGTGCAGGTGGGTGTTCATTTCCCGCCGCGCCGAACACGAGGTGTGCAGCGCCACTTTGACCGGCTCGCCGCTGTCCTTGAGCTGCACCTTGCAGACGAACAGCAGGAACTCGGCCAATTCATAGGTGCGGGCCGCGAGGGCCTGAACCTGTTTCAGCGTTTGCGGCTCGTCCTTGAACAAGTCGGCGTAATGCTCGCGGATCATCCCGGCGCACGAACCCGATGGCACCACCACCGGAAAATCCCCGGCAAACAGCGCCAGTTGCGAGCGCGCCACCGTGCGTGCCTGCTCGGTGTAACCCGAGGTGTAGGCCGGTTGTCCGCAGCAGCTCTGCCCTGGCGGGTAGTCGACCCGGATGCCTTCGCGTTCCAGCAAGTGGATCGCGTCCATCCCGGCTTCCGGGTAGAACAGGTCGACCACGCAGGTGCCGAACAGGTAGACCCGCGACGGTTTCTCGCTGGGGTATTGCCGGGGTTCGGGCAGTGGCGGTGCGACGCGAGTGGCGTTGGGCACAGCGTTGTAAAAAAGCTCGCTCATCAGGCGTGTCTCCGGGTGGGCCCGGTTATCCGTCTGTTGAGGCTGCCGAGTATAGAGCGCGTTGCTTTCAGCAGCCTTACAGACCGGGTTGTGAATTGCTGACGCCGGAATCACGAACCGGCGTCGGTTATTTCCATGCTTCTTGTAGGTTTCTTGCAGTTATCAGTGCACCAGCATGCCGGTGAACCAGTAGGCCTGGGCCAGGGTGATCAGGCCGACGATCGTGGCAAAGAATAGGCTGTGCTTGAGGGTGAAGCGGAACAGATCGGATTCCTTGCCCACTAGACCGGTCGCTGCGCAAGCCACGGCGATCGATTGTGGCGAAATCATCTTGCCGGTCACGCCGCCGCTGGTATTGGCCGCTACCAGCAAGGTGTCGTTGACGCCGATCTGGTGTGCGGTGGTCGCTTGCAGCGAACTGAACAGGGCGTTGGACGAGGTATCGGAACCGGTCAGGAACACGCCCAGCCAGCCGAGGAACGGCGAGAAGAACGGGAATGCCGCGCCGGTTGCCGCCAGCACCAGAGCCATGGTCGAAGACATGCCGGAATAGTTGGTAACGAAGGCAAACGCCAGCACCATGCCGATGGACAGGATTGGCCAGCGCAGTTCGTAGAAGGTCTCTTTCAAAGTGGTCAGACCAGTTTTGATATTGATCTTCAGCACCAGCATCGAGATCAGTGCGGAGAAGAAAATCGCTGTACCGGTCGCGGAAATCGGGTCGAGTTTGAACACGGCCGGAATCGCCGTCGGGGCGGCAACGATCGGTGCGGTTTTGATCACCAGTTGATCAAGGTGCGGGATCGCGAAGTTGAACACCCAGGCGTACATCGAACCGCCGGCGGCGAACATGGCCTTGAAAGGCTTGAGGGTCCAGATGGTCACCAGCACGGTGAGGATCAGGAACGGCGACCACGCCTTGAAAATTTCCCCGAGGCTGTAAGGCGAAGCGACGGTGGTGCGCTTCTGGCCGAAACCGCCGGCGCTGGCGGTTACCACCGAAGCAGAAACGGCACCGGCAATGTGCTGGCCGGCGGCACGTTTTGGCTGCCAGACCTTGAGGAACAGGGTCAGCGAAATCAGGCTGGCCAGGGCTGACGTGATGTCCGGCAGTTCCGGGCCGATGAAGTTCGAGGTGAAGTACTGGGTGACGGCAAAGCTCAAGCCTGCAACCAGCGCCGCCGGCCAGGTTTCACGCACACCGCGCAGGCCATCCATCATGAACACCAGCCAGAACGGCACGAACAACGACAGCAGTGGCAACTGGCGGCCGGTCATTGCGCCGATCTTGAACGCGTCGATACCGGTGACTTGCCCGGCCACGATGATCGGAATCCCCAATGCGCCGAACGCCACCGGTGCGGTGTTGGCAATCAGGCACAGGCCGGCGGCGTACAGCGGATTGAAGCCGAGTCCCACCAGCAGCGCAGCGGTAATCGCCACTGGCGCACCGAAACCGGCGGCACCTTCCAGGAATGCTCCGAAGCAGAAACCGATCAGCAGCACCTGCAGACGCTGGTCGTCAGTGATCGACAGTACCGAGCTGCGGATGACCTCGAACTGACCGCTCTTGACCGTGAGTTTGTACAGAAACACCGCCGCCACAATGATCCAGGCAATCGGCCACAGACCATAAGCGAAGCCGTAACCGGCGGCGGCGAACGCCATGTCGACCGGCATCTGGAACGCGAAGATCGCCACGGCGATGGCCAGTGCGAGCGTGATGCTGCCGGCCACATGACCTTTGAGGCGGAACACCGCCAGGGCGAGGAAGAAGAAAACGATGGGGATGACGGCCGCGAGTGCGGACACGCCGAGACTGCCGAGCGGGCTGTAGAGCTGTTGCCAGGTTTGCATATGGGGTGGCCCCTAATTGTTGTTGGTCAGGCACTGTCAGCGTACTTGGGTAATTGGTAAGACCAATTTACAAGTGCTGTCGGCTAGGGTAAAAGCCTTGATATCGGTGTGTCAATTTGCCGCCCTAAAACTTTTGTCGAACAACCGGACGGCAAGTCGGAGTGCACCGGTTGAATTGGCGTCATCTGGCAGGTGTCGGCGCAGCGTCGATAGGCCAGAATAGAGAGCCCGGCGAGCGGTCGGGATGGTGGAGAGTTGAGTGATGGGGTTTGATCAGATACGTCAGCGCCGTTTGTCTGACGACATTGTCGAGCGACTGGAAGGGATGATTCTCGAGGGCACGCTGAAGTCCGGCGAACGTCTGCCGGCCGAGCGGACTTTGGCGGAACAGTTCGGCGTTTCCCGGCCCTCGTTGCGCGAGGCGATTCAGAAACTGGCGGCCAAGGGTTTGCTGGTGAGCAAGCAGGGCGGCGGCAACTATGTTGTGGAAAGTCTCGGTTCAACCTTCAGCGATCCGCTGCTGCAATTGCTGGAAAGCAATCCCGAGGCGCAGCGCGATCTGCTGGAATTTCGCCACACGCTGGAGGCATCGTGCGCCTATTACGCGGCATTGCGCGCCACGGATGTGGATCGTGAGCGGTTGACGACTGCGTTCGAAGAATTACAGGACTGCTATTCGCGGCATGACGAAGTGAGCCGGGCGGAAGAGGGCGCGGCGGATGCGAAATTCCATCTTGCGATTGCCGAGGCCAGTCACAACGCGGTGTTGCTGCACACCATTCGCGGGCTGTTCGACCTGCTCAAGCGCAACGTGGTGACCAACATCGGTGGCATGTACAAACAGCGTGCGGAAACCCGCGACATGCTGATCACACAGCATCGGGAATTGTATCTGGCGATTATCGAGGGGCGCGCGGAACAGGCGCGTGAGGTATCCAGCCGACACATTCTTTATGTACAGGAAGTGCTGGAAGAGGTGCGACAGGAAGTACAGCGCATGGCTCGCGCCGAACGACGCAAGGGAATGTAGGCATGACCGTTCCCGCGGCGGGCGCGGGAACGGTCATTCAGGCAGAGGAATCAGTCTTCCTTGCCCTTGTTGCGCACCGCACGCTGCAACTCGCGACCAGCATCGCGTTCGCGTTCGGTATCACGCTTGTCGTATTCCTTCTTGCCCTTGCCCAGTGCGATCTCGCACTTGACCATGTGCTTGCTCCAGTACCAGGACAGGCACACGCAGGCGTAACCCTTTTGCTGCACGGCGGCGGCGAGCTTGTCCAGCTCGCGGCGGTTGAGCAGCAACTTGCGGGTACGCACCGGGTCGGCAATGACGTGGGTGCTGGCGGTCATCAGAGGCGTGATGTGGCTGCCGAGCAACCAGGCTTCGCCATCCTTGAGCAACACGTAACTGTCGACCAGTTGCAGTTTGCTTGCCCGCAGACTTTTTACTTCCCAGCCGGCCAGGACCAGACCAGCCTCGAACTTGTGCTCGATGAAGTAATCGTGTCGCGCCTTTTTGTTTTGCGCGATGGTCCCTGTTGGGTGTTTCTTCTGTTTAGCCATAGGGGCGGCATTATATGGAGATAAACGGCTGTCGGCTACGGTGATGCTGCGTGCTTGAGCAGGTTGTGTGAATCCCGGACAATGCGGCCTCTTTTTCTAACGCTTGGGCGTGATAAACGATGTCGACAGACAAGGTTTCTGTCCACGGCAGTTGGGCTAGCCGCTGGGTTTTCATTTTCGCCGCGACCGGCTCGGCCGTGGGACTGGGCAGCATCTGGAAGTTCCCCTACATGGTCGGGGTCTACGGTGGCGGCGCCTTCGTGCTGATGTTTCTGGCGTGCATCGCGCTGATCGGCATCCCGGTCATGCTCGCCGAGACCCTGATCGGCCGACGTGCCCGCCAGAGTCCGGCAAATGCCCTGAAGGCGCTGGCGCTGGAAGCCGGTCACTCGGGCAAATGGTCGTGGGGCGCATTCGCCGGGATGATCACGGCGTTGCTGATCCTGTCTTTCTACAGTGTGGTCGGCGGCTGGTCGCTGGATTACATCATTGATATGGGACGCGGCGACTTTCAGGGCGCGACGGCCGATCAAGTCGGGGCGTACTTCGGTAATGTCATCGCCGATCCGTGGCGCCTGACTCTCTGGCACACGGCCTTCATGCTGCTTTCGGCCGTGGTCATCGCCAAGGGCGTGGTCGCAGGGCTTGAGCGCAGCCTGCGGATCATGATGCCGCTGCTGTTCGTGATGGTGCTGGTGCTGCTGGGTTACAGCATGACCACCGGGCATTTCATGGAGGGCGTGCATTTCATGTTCGACTTCCATCCGGAGAAAGTCCTCGACGGCTTGCTGCCGGCCATGGGGCACGCGTTTTTCTCGCTGAGTGTGGGCGTGGGCTCGATCATGATCTACGGCGCCTACATGACCAAGGAAGCCTCGCTGTCCGGCACGGTCGTGGGTGTGGCGCTGCTCGATACTTTTGTTTCGCTGGTGGCCGGCCTGGCCTTGTTTCCGATTGTGTTCGCCGGTGGTTTGAACCCGAGCGAAGGCCCGGGGCTGATGTTCGTCAGCCTGCCATTTGCTTTCGGTAACGTGCTTTTCGGCCAGTTGATGGGCGTGGTGTTCTTCGTTTTGGTGGCCATTGCGGCCTGGAGCTCGGCGATTTCCCTGCTGGAGCCAATGGTCGCCTATCTGGTCGAGCGGACTAAAATCAGTCGTGCCTGGGTGACGTTCTGGTTGGCATTTACTTGCTGGTTCGTCGGCCTGGGTACGGTGTTTTCCTTCAATATCTGGAAGGAAGCCAAATTTTTCGTGAACGATGGCGGGGTGTTCCATCTCTACCAATGGGGTGCGGCCGGTGGTCTGGACTTCTTTGGGGTGATCGACTTCTTCACCTCGCGGATCATGTTGCCGCTCGGCGGGCTGTGCTTCGTGCTGTTTGCCGGTTGGGTGATGGGGCGTGAAGCGGTGCGTGACGAGTTGTCGATTCGCAGCCCGGTGCTGTTCGCCCTGTCTCTGTTCTTGATGCGCTATGTGGCGCCCATCGGCATTCTTGTAGTGTTTGCCACCCAGCTCTGGAAGTGACGCTTACATGACGACACATATTCAACGATCGGCACTGCTGCCTTACCCGGCGCAATTTCTCTACGACCTGGTCAATGACGTGGCGCGTTACCCCGAGTTTTTGCCGTGGTGCTCGTCTGCTGAGGTTCTGGAAAGCTCGCCTGAGCATATGCGCGCCAGTGTCGGCGTGGCCAAGGGTGGTCTCAGTCAGCATTTCGTGACGCGCAATACGCTGGTGCCGGGACAGTCGATTGAGATGAATCTTGAGGAGGGGCCGTTCAATCAGCTGCATGGCGTCTGGGTGTTCAAGGCGCTGAACGAGAAGGCCTGCAAGATCAGTCTGGATCTTTCTTTCGACTATGCCGGCCCGTTGGTCCGGGCGACGCTCGGTCCGTTGTTCAATCAGGCGGCCAATACATTGGTGGATGCGTTCTGCCAGCGCGCCAAGCAGATGCATGGTTGAGCCGGTGATCGAAATCGAAGTGGTGTATGCCGCCGTTGATCGTCAGGTTTTGCGGGTGGTCAGCGTCGTCGAAGGTGCGACGGTGCGGGCGGCGCTGATGGCTTCCGGGATTGATGCTGAATTTCCGGAGCTGGATCTGCAGAGCTGTCCCTTGGGGATCTTCGGCAAAGTGATCGCTGATCCGGATACTCGACAGGTTCAGGAGGGCGATCGCATCGAGATCTATCGACCGCTGTTGGCTGATCCGAAAGAAGTGCGCCGTCTGCGTGCCGCGAAAGCCGCCGAGGCCAAGGCGCGAAATCAGTAGGCTGGCCAAACGACAGGCAATAAAAAAACCCGGAATTTCCGGGTTTTTTTATTGCGTCGCAAATTATTGCGGCGAGGTATCCAGCGGTTCTGGCGTTGGAACCGGAACGGTTTCCACACCATCGACGTCCTTCTGGATCTGATCCAGCAGGGAGCCCGGCTTGGCTGGTTTTTCCGGTTTTGGCTGCTCGACGTTCTCGGCAGGAGCGGTCACGCTGGTTCCACTGTCCTTGCCGAGAATGGCTTCGTCACGGCTGACGCCTGGCATGAAGTCACCGGATAGGGCGGCAAGGCGGTCATTCGAGTCGAAAATGACACTCACGCGTTCCTGCTGGCGTTCACCGCCACCCGGTTGCAGGCTGTACAGATAATCCCAGCGGTTGGCATGGAACGTGTCGGCAAGCAGAGGGTTGCCCATGATAAACCGTACTTGCGGCCGGGTCATTCCCGGGCGTAACTGGTCTATCATGTCCTGCGTGACGACATTGCCCTGCTGGATGTCGATTTTGTAAACCCCGGGGAATGAACAACCGGCGAGTGCGAGCAGTCCCACAAAGGTGAAACTGGTTAGCAAGAGCTTGGTGTTTTGCATCGGTGGGCGACTTCCACTATCTTGGCTGGGACAACGTAAACGCCGATCATACCCGCATTAAGAGAAGCTGCGAAGCAGCATCGCGAGAAAGCTGACCATGGTTGAAAATAGCGAACTACGCAAAGCCGGCCTCAAAGTGACCCTGCCACGGGTCAAGATCCTGCAAATGCTCGACTCTACCGAGCAGCGTCACATGAGTGCCGAGGACGTCTACAAGGCGTTGATGGAAGCTGGCGAGGACGTCGGTCTGGCCACGGTTTACCGTGTACTGACCCAGTTCGAAGCGGCTGGCCTCGTGGTCCGTCACAACTTCGACGGCGGTCACGCGGTATTCGAATTGGCCGACAGTGGCCACCACGACCATATGGTCAACGTGGACTCCGGCGAGGTTGTCGAATTCGTCAGCCCGGAAATCGAGAAGCTTCAGAAGGCAATCGCCGAGGAGCATGGTTTTGATCTGGTGGATCACAACCTGGTGCTGTACGTACGCAAGAAAAAGTAAGCATGTCGCGCGAATTTCAGGTTCGCGAAACGAACGAAGGCGACCCGAGGGTCGCCTTCGTGCTTTCTGCGGTGCTTAAACCTTTGCGGTAACGACCATCTTTTTCGCGTGCGCCAAGGACTCTTTGGTTAGATCGATGCCGCCAAGCATTCGCGCGACTTCTTCTATACGGTCATTCTTGCTCAGCTTCGAAACGGCCGTGTGAGTGGCCTGTTCACCACGCACCTTGTGGACGAACAAATGCTGATGCCCCTGAGCCGCGACCTGCGGCAAGTGCGTGACCGTCAATACCTGCCCGCGATCACCGAGGCGGCGCAACAACTGGCCGACGATTTCGGCCGTCGGACCGCCAATGCCCACGTCCACTTCGTCGAACACCAGCGTCGGTACGCGAGAGGTCTGGGCGGTAATCACCTGGATGGCCAGGCTGATCCGTGACAGCTCACCACCGGACGCCACTTTGGCCAGGGCCTTCAAAGGCTGGCCCGGGTTGGCGCTGACCAGCAGCTCGACTTGCTCCAGGCCATTGGGTTGCAGTTCGCTGCTGTTGTTGGCGCGCAACTCTATAGTGAAGCGACCGCCGGGCATGCCCAAGCGCTGAATCTCCTGCTCCACAGCGCTGGCCAGGCTGCCGGCCGCCTGATGGCGCAGCTCGCTCAGTTCCCGAGCCTTTTCCTGATAGTGGCGGGCATAGGATGCGAGTTCTTCGGAGAGACGCTCGATGGATTCATCGTTGGCGTCCAGGGCTTCAATTTCATCGAGCAGCTTCTGCTGCATCTCCGCTACTTCCGTCGGCTGTATGCGGTGTTTGCGTGCCAACGTGTAGATGGAATCCAGACGTTCTTCCAGATATTGCAGGCGCGCCGGATCGGCATCGAAATTGTCGAGAAAGCGATTGAGTTCGCCGACGGCTTCTTCGACCTGGATCTGTGCACTGGTCAGCAGGCTGCTCGCCTCACCCAGTGCGCCGACCGAGTTGTTCACGCTCGACAGGCGATTGAGACTGGCCGTCAGGGCATTCAGCACATTGCCAGAATCGCTTTCACTGCATTGCTCGACCACTTGTCGGCAAATACCGAGCAGGGTTTCGGCGTTGGTCAGGTTCTTGTGTTCCTGCTCCAGTTCTTCCAGCTCATTTTCACCGAGGCCGAGGTTTTCCAGTTCTTCGAGCTGGTAGCTGAGCAACTGATGGCGTGCACGCTGTTCGTCGCCGGAGTTGGAAAGGCGTTCCAGCTCCTGGCGAGTCTGACGCCAGCGCTGGGCGGCCAGATGCACCTGGCGCGCCAGATCGGTGGCCCCGGCGTACTCGTCGAGCAGGCGTCGGTGGGTGTCGGTCTTGAGCAGGGATTGGTGTTCGTGCTGGCTGTGGATATCGATCAGCAACTCGCCGAGCGCCTTGAGATCGCCGAGCGGGCAGGGCGTGCCATTTATATAGCCGCGTGAGCGACCTTCGCAGGTGATGACCCGGCGCAGGATGCACGGGCCGTCGATTTCCAGGTCGCGCTCCGCCAGCCAGGCGCTGGCCTCGGGGATGTCGGCCAGATCGAAGGTCGCCAGAATATCGGCCTTGTCGGCGCCCGGTCGAACCACGCCGCTGTCGGCGCGATCGCCGAGCGTCAGGCCCAGGGCATCGAGCATGATCGACTTGCCGGCGCCGGTTTCCCCGGTAATCACGCTCATGCCGCGATCGAGTTCGAGATCGAGATGTTCAACGATGGCGTAGTTGTGTACGGACAGGTGCACCAGCATAAAGGCCGCTCCCAGGCTTCAGGTCTGGTTATTTATACAGTGTTTTGTTTCGGGCTGACAATGCCCTCACTCGGTTCGATGGGAATGATCCGATCAAATGCCTGTCGCGCCCTGGAATGACAATGCAGCACTTTTTTGTAGGGTTAATCGTTGTCAGCCCTTGAAGCCTGATTTTGCGGCCCCATATACCGGGGCAGAAGCGCGAATCGAACTCGCGGACGATATTGAAAGGAGAATTCTATGGCTGACGAACAGACAGTAGATACGCAAAATCCAGAAGCCAATCAGGCGCCCGAGGCTTCGGGTGATGACCTGGCGACCCGTGTACAAGTGCTCGAAGAGCAATTGGCCGCCGCGCAGGATCAATCGCTGCGCGTAGCTGCCGATCTGCAGAACGTCCGCCGCCGTGCCGAGCAGGATGTAGAAAAGGCGCACAAGTTTGCGCTGGAAAAATTCGCCGGCGACCTGCTGCCGATCGTCGACAGCCTGGAGCGCGGCCTTGAGCTGTCGAGCCCGGACGACGAAAGCATCCGTCCGATGCGCGAAGGCATCGAGCTGACCCTGAAAATGTTCCAGGACACCCTCAAGCGCTATCAGCTTGTAGCTGTCAGTCCGCAGGAAGGCGAGCCGTTCAACGCCGTGGAACATCAGGCAATGGCCATGCAGGAAAGTGCTGACCTGGAACCGAACAGCGTTCTGAAAGTATTCCAGAAGGGCTACCAGCTCAATGGCCGCCTGCTGCGTCCGGCGATGGTTGTGGTCAGCAAGGCGCCGGCACCGGTTTCGCCTTCGATTGACGAGAAGGCTTGAAATTAGCCGCAAGGCCCCCATTTAGAAGTCAAGCGTTTAAGTATTACCGCAGTTAGCCACCACTGCTGCGGCAACAAAATCCAAAGTTTCGGGAGAGTGAACATGGGCAAAATTATCGGTATCGACCTGGGGACTACCAACTCCTGCGTCTCCGTGCTGGAAAACGGCGTAGCCAAAGTTATTGAAAACGCCGAAGGCGCGCGTACCACGCCGTCGATCATCGCTTACGCCAACGACGGTGAAATCCTGGTGGGTCAGTCCGCCAAGCGTCAGGCTGTGACCAACCCGCACAACACACTGTTCGCGGTGAAGCGCCTGATCGGCCGCCGCTTCGACGAAGAAGTCGTGCAGAAAGACATCAAGCTGGTGCCTTACAAGATCGTCAAGGCCAACAATGGTGACGCTTGGGTTGAGGCCTCTGGCAAGCAGATGGCTCCGCCGCAAATCAGCGCCGAAGTCCTGAAGAAGATGAAGAAGACCGCCGAAGACTACCTCGGCGAAGCTGTGACCGAGGCGGTGATTACCGTTCCGGCCTACTTCAACGACAGCCAGCGTCAGGCGACCAAAGATGCTGGTCGCATCGCCGGTCTGGACGTAAAACGTATCATCAACGAACCAACCGCAGCTGCTCTGGCTTACGGCATGGACAAGGCCAAGGGCGATCACACCGTGATCGTTTATGACCTGGGTGGTGGTACCTTCGACGTTTCCGTGATCGAAATCGCTGAAGTTGACGGCGAGCACCAGTTCGAAGTACTGGCCACCAACGGTGATACCTTCCTGGGTGGTGAAGACTTCGACATGCGTCTGATCGACTACCTCGTCGACGAGTTCAAGAAAGAGTCCGGCATGGATCTGAAGAACGATCCTCTGGCGCTGCAGCGTCTGAAAGAAGCCGCTGAGAAAGCCAAGATCGAGCTGTCTTCTTCTCAGTCGACCGACGTCAACCTGCCGTACATCACAGCAGATGCGACTGGTCCTAAGCACCTGAACGTGAAGATCTCTCGTGCCAAGCTCGAGTCGCTGGTCGAAGATCTGGTGAACCGTACCATCGAGCCATGCCGCATCGCTCTGAAGGATGCCGGTATCGACGCCAGCAAAATTGACGACGTGATTCTGGTCGGTGGTCAGACTCGTATGCCACTGGTGCAGAAGGCAGTTACCGATTTCTTCGGTAAGGAAGCACGTAAAGACGTGAACCCGGACGAAGCCGTTGCCATGGGTGCAGCCATCCAGGGCGCCGTTCTGGCTGGTGACGTGAAAGACGTTCTGCTGCTCGACGTCAGCCCGCTGACCCTGGGTATCGAAACCATGGGTGGCGTGATGACCGCGCTGATCGAGAAAAACACCACGATTCCTACCAAGAAATCGCAAGTGTTCTCGACTGCCGACGACAACCAAGGCGCTGTGACCATTCACGTCCTGCAGGGCGAGCGCAAGCAAGCCGCACAGAACAAGTCTCTGGGCAAGTTCGACCTGGCCGACATTCCACCAGCTCCACGTGGCGTGCCGCAGATCGAAGTGACCTTCGACATTGACGCCAACGGCATCCTGCACGTAGGTGCGAAGGACAAGGCTACCGGCAAGACCCAGTCGATCGTGATCAAGGCCAACTCCGGTCTGTCCGACGAAGAAATCGAGCGCATGGTGCGTGATGCCGAGGCCAACGCCGAGGAAGACCGCAAGTTCGAAGAGCTGGCCGCTGCCCGTAACCAGGGTGATGCACTGGTTCACTCGACTCGCAAGATGATCGCTGATGCTGGCGACAAAGTGACTGCAGAAGAGAAGACTGCAATCGAAGCAGCCGTGGTTGCCCTGGAAGCTGCCGTAAAAGGCGACGACAAGGCTGCCATCGACGCCAAGGTTGAAGAGCTGTCGAAAGTCTCCGCACCGGTTGCCCAGAAGATGTACGCCGAACAGGCTCAGCCTGCCGAAGGCGCGGCGCAGCACGACGAGAAAGCTGAAAAGGCTGACGATGTCGTCGATGCCGAGTTCGAAGAAGTAAAAGACCACAAGTAAGTTGTTGGTCGCCCGGTTGACTGCCTTGCGGCGGTGACTGGTAGGATGTCGCCGCGCGGGAGCTTGCTCCCGCGTTGGCGTATCTGGAATACGCGAATTTTTACAGCATGCGACAAGCTTCGTGTGTTGGCGGTATGGCCGGGAATGCTCCTGCTTTTCGCGCTGCAAATACCGCATGAACCAAAGACCAGGATCGTTGAATTGACGTGAGTTGGGTCCGGGCCTGTATTGGGGCTCAACGAGTTTGGCGAAGCTCAGGAGGGGTTTGCCGAACGTCCTCAAGAGTATGAAGAACTTATGGCAAAGCGTGACTATTACGAAGTGTTGGGTGTTGAGCGCAGCTCAAGCGAAGCAGACCTGAAAAAGGCCTATCGCCGTTTGGCAATGAAGCACCACCCGGACCGTAATCCCGGTGACAAAGCGTCGGAAGATCTGTTCAAAGAGGCCAACGAAGCCTACGAAGTGCTCTCCGATTCAAGCAAGCGTGCAGCGTACGACCAGTACGGTCATGCCGGCGTCGACTCAAGCATGGGCGGCGGTGGTGCAGGCTTCGGCGGTCAGAACTTCTCCGACATCTTCGGTGATGTCTTCAGTGATTTCTTCGGTGGCGGTCGCGGCGGTTCCCGCGGTGGCGCACAGCGTGGCAGCGATTTGCGCTACACCCTGGAGCTGAACCTGGAAGAAGCGGTGCGCGGCACGACCGTGAATATCCGCGTTCCGACATTGGTCAACTGCAAGCCATGCGATGGTTCGGGCGCCAAGAAAGGCTCGTCGCCGTCGACTTGTCCGACTTGCGGCGGCATCGGCCAGGTGCGCATGCAGCAAGGCTTCTTCTCGGTGCAGCAGACCTGCCCGCGCTGCCATGGCCAGGGCAAGATCATTTCCGACCCGTGCGATTCCTGCCACGGCGACGGTCGCGTCGAAGAATACAAAACCCTCTCCGTCAAAGTGCCGGCCGGTGTCGACACGGGTGACCGCATCCGTCTGTCCGGCGAAGGCGAGGCGGGTACTCAGGGTGGTCCGACCGGCGACCTGTACGTCGTGATCAACGTCCGCGAACACGACATCTTCCAGCGTGACGGCAAGCACCTGTTCTGCGAAGTGCCGATCAGCTTCGTCGATGCAGCCCTGGGTGGCGAGCTGGAAATTCCGACCCTCGACGGTCGCGTCAAACTGAAGATTCCGGAAGGGACTCAGACCGGCAAGCAGTTCCGTGTACGCGGCAAGGGTGTTGCGCCGGTACGTGGCGGTGGTGCGGGCGATCTGATGTGCCGTGTGGCAGTCGAAACGCCGGTCAATCTGAATCGTCGTCAGCGTGAACTGCTGGAAGAGTTCCGCAGTTCCCTGGCGGACGACAACAGTCACTCCCCGAAAACCACCGGTTGGTTCGACGGTGTGAAACGCTTCTTCGGCGATCTGTAAGGAGTCGGCATGCGACGTATAGCTGTGATGGGCGCTGCCGGGCGCATGGGCAAGATTCTGGTCGAGGCGGTGCAGCAGCGCGCGCCGCTGACCGGTCTGACGGCTGCGATTGTCCGCCCTGGCAGTACGCTGATCGGTGTGGATGCCGGTGAGCTGGCTTCGCTCGGTCGAATCGGTGTGCCGCTCTCCGGGAATCTGGAGTCGGTGGCGGAAGAGTTCGATGTGTTGATCGACTTCACCCTGCCGGAAGTCATGCTGAAAAACCTGGCCTTCTGCCGCAAGGCCGGCAAGGCGATGGTGATCGGCACGACCGGGCTGGATGCTGCGCAGAAGCAGTTGCTGGCCGAGGCGGGCAAGGATATTCCGATTGTCTTCGCTGCCAATTTCAGTGTTGGCGTCAACCTGTCGTTGAAGCTGCTCGACATGGCAGCGCGGGTATTGGCGGAAGATGCGGACATCGAAATCATCGAAGCCCATCACCGCCACAAGATCGATGCGCCGTCGGGTACGGCCCTGCGCATGGGTGAGGTGATTGCCAATGCGCTGGACCGTGATCTGCAGAAGGTCGCGGTCTATGGTCGTGAAGGTCACACCGGTGCCCGTGCGCGTGAAACCATCGGTTTCGCCACTGTTCGAGGTGGTGATGTGGTGGGTGATCACACGGTGCTGTTTGCCTGTGAGGGCGAGCGCCTGGAAATCACGCACAAGGCTTCGAGTCGCATGACCTTCGCCAAAGGCGCGGTGCGTGCAGCGTTGTGGCTGGATGCTCGCGAGCCTGGTTTGTACGACATGCAGGACGTGCTTGACCTGCATTGAGATGTTCTGAAGCCGGCGCAAACGCCCTGTTTGTGCCGGTTTTGCTCCACCCGGCGACGCCCTGTCGCATTCTCCGGCCTTTCGGGCTCATTGGCGGTAGACCAAAAATCCCTTTTTCTGTAAGCTACAGCTTTAGTGTGTCCACTAAAAGCGCGCAGAATAATTCAGTGAAGAAGCGGGGTGACGTGTCCATACGTCACTCCGCTTTTTTACAACCTGCGATTGCCCTTTCATGCGTTATTTACGGGAGGTCTTCTTGACTAAGCCAGCCATACTCGCCCTTGCTGATGGCAGCATTTTTCGCGGCGAAGCCATTGGAGCCGACGGTCAGACCGTTGGTGAGGTGGTGTTCAACACCGCAATGACCGGCTATCAGGAAATCCTTACCGATCCTTCCTACGCCCAACAGATCGTTACCCTGACTTACCCCCACATCGGCAACACCGGTACCACGCCGGAAGACGCCGAGTCCGACCGCGTCTGGTCCGCTGGCCTGGTCATCCGTGACCTGCCCCTGGTAGCGAGCAACTGGCGTAACACGATGTCTCTGTCCGATTACCTGAAAGCCAACAATGTTGTGGCAATCGCTGGTATCGACACCCGCCGCCTGACCCGCATTCTGCGTGAAAAAGGCGCACAGAACGGCTGCATCATGGCCGGCGACAACATTTCCGAAGAAGCGGCCATCGCTGCGGCGCAAGGCTTCCCGGGCCTGAAGGGCATGGACCTGGCGAAAGTCGTCAGCACCAAGACCCAATACGAATGGCGCTCCACTGTCTGGGATCTGAAAACCGACAGCCACGCGACCATCGAAGCCTCCGAACTCCCTTATCACGTGGTTGCCTACGACTACGGCGTCAAGGTCAACATCCTGCGCATGCTGGTCGAGCGCGGCTGCCGAGTGACCGTTGTGCCGGCGCAAACCCCGGCTGCCGACGTACTGGCCTTGAAGCCGGACGGCGTGTTCCTGTCCAACGGCCCTGGCGATCCGGAGCCTTGCGACTACGCGATCAAGGCAATCAAGGAAGTGCTGGAAACCGAAATTCCGGTCTTCGGCATCTGCCTCGGTCACCAACTCCTGGCCCTGGCCTCTGGCGCCAAGACCCTGAAAATGGGTCACGGCCACCACGGTGCCAACCACCCGGTTCAGGATCTGGACACGGGCGTCGTGATGATCACCAGCCAGAACCACGGTTTCGCGGTTGACGAAGAAACCCTGCCAGCCAACGTCCGCGCGATCCACAAATCGCTGTTCGACGGCACCTTGCAAGGTATCGAGCGCACCGACAAGAGCGCGTTCAGCTTCCAGGGTCACCCTGAGGCGAGCCCGGGCCCGAACGATGTGGCCCCTCTGTTTGACCGCTTCATCAACGAGATGGCCAAGCGACGCTAAGCGCTCGCCTTGAGACTGTAGCGAGAAGCCTCTTGAGGGCGGCCCCGGAACCGGCGGCCCCCTCGGGACTTCAGAAATCGATCAAGACGGCTTGCCGACTGACCTGCGGATTTGAGTGACAAACCCATGCCAAAACGTACAGACATTAAAAGCATCCTGATTCTCGGCGCTGGCCCGATCGTTATCGGCCAGGCTTGCGAATTCGACTACTCCGGCGCCCAGGCTTGCAAAGCCCTGCGCGAAGAGGGTTACCGCGTCATCCTGGTGAACTCCAACCCGGCCACCATCATGACCGATCCGGACATGGCCGACGCCACCTACATCGAGCCGATCAAATGGCAGACCGTTGCCAAGATCATCGAAAAAGAGCGTCCGGATGCCGTGTTGCCAACCATGGGCGGCCAGACTGCTCTGAACTGCGCCCTGGATCTGGAGCGCGAAGGCGTTCTGGAGAAGTTCGGCGTAGAGATGATCGGGGCCAACGCCGACACCATCGACAAGGCTGAAGACCGTTCGCGTTTCGATAAGGCGATGAAAGCCATCGGCCTGGAATGCCCGCGTTCCGGTATCGCCCACAGCATGGAAGAAGCCAACGCAGTACTCGAGCGCCTGGGCTTCCCGTGCATCATCCGTCCGTCCTTTACCATGGGCGGCACCGGTGGCGGTATCGCTTACAACCGTGAAGAGTTCGAAGAAATCTGCGCCCGCGGTCTGGACCTGTCGCCGACCAAGGAGCTGCTGATCGACGAATCGCTGATCGGCTGGAAAGAGTATGAAATGGAAGTTGTCCGCGACAAAAAGGACAACTGCATCATCGTCTGCTCGATCGAAAACTTCGACCCGATGGGCGTGCACACTGGTGACTCGATCACTGTTGCCCCGGCCCAGACCCTGACCGACAAGGAATATCAGATTCTGCGTAACGCCTCGCTGGCGGTACTGCGCGAGATCGGCGTCGAGACCGGCGGTTCCAACGTTCAGTTCGGTATCTGCCCGGACACCGGCCGCATGGTCGTGATCGAAATGAACCCGCGCGTATCGCGCTCTTCGGCCCTGGCTTCGAAAGCCACCGGTTTCCCGATCGCCAAGGTTGCGGCCAAACTGGCAGTCGGCTACACCCTCGACGAGCTGTCGAACGACATCACCGGCGGCAAGACCCCGGCGTCGTTCGAACCGTCCATCGACTACGTCGTCACCAAGATGCCGCGCTTCGCTTTCGAGAAGTTCTCCAACGCTGATGCGCGTCTGACCACCCAAATGAAGTCCGTAGGCGAAGTCATGGCCATCGGCCGTACCTTCCAGGAATCCCTGCAGAAAGCCCTGCGCGGTCTGGAAGTGGGTGTTTGCGGTCTGGACGAGAAAGTCGACCTGAGCAACCCGGAAAGCATGAGCGTGCTCAAGCGCGAACTGACCGTGCCTGGCGCCGAGCGTATCTGGTACGTGGCGGACGCCTTCCGCGCCGGCATGACCGTCGAAGAAATCTTCGGCATGAACATGATCGATCCGTGGTTCCTGGTACAGATCGAAGATCTGATCAAGGACGAAGAGAAGGTCAAGACCCTTGGTCTGTCCGCTATCGACCGCGACCTGATGTTCAAGCTCAAGCGCAAAGGTTTCTCCGACCAGCGTCTGGCCAAGCTGTTGGGCGTCACCGAGAAGAACCTGCGTACTCACCGCCACAAGCTGGAAGTGTTCCCGGTCTACAAGCGCGTCGACACCTGCGCGGCCGAGTTCGCCACCGACACCGCCTACCTGTACTCGACTTACGAGGAAGAGTGCGAAGCCGCGCCGTCCGGTCGCGACAAAATCATCATCCTTGGCGGTGGCCCGAACCGTATCGGTCAGGGCATCGAGTTCGACTACTGCTGCGTACACGCGGCACTGGCGCTGCGCGATGACGGTTACGAGACCATCATGGTCAACTGCAACCCGGAAACCGTTTCCACTGACTACGACACTTCCGATCGTCTGTACTTCGAACCGGTCACTCTGGAAGACGTGCTGGAAATCTGCCGCGTCGAGAAGCCGAAAGGCGTGATCGTCCAGTACGGCGGCCAGACGCCTCTGAAACTGGCTCGTGCCCTGGAAGCGGCCGGCGTGCCGATCATCGGCACCAGCCCTGACGCCATCGACCGTGCCGAAGACCGTGAGCGCTTCCAGCAAATGGTCGAGCGTCTGAACCTGCGTCAGCCGCCAAACGCCACCGTGCGCAGCGAAGACGAAGCTGTTCGTGCTGCTGCGAAAATTGGTTACCCGCTGGTGGTGCGTCCGTCCTATGTGCTGGGCGGCCGGGCGATGGAAATCGTCTACAAGGAAGAAGAACTCAAGCGTTACCTGCGTGACGCGGTGCAAGTGTCGAACGACAGCCCGGTGCTGCTCGACCACTTCCTCAACTGCGCCATCGAGATGGACGTGGATGCGGTCTGCGACGGCAAGGACGTAGTGATCGGCGCGATCATGCAGCACATCGAACAGGCCGGCGTTCACTCCGGTGACTCGGCGTGCTCGCTGCCGCCGTACTCGCTGCCGGCGCACATCCAGGACGAGATGCGCGAACAGGTCAAGAAAATGGCCCTGGAACTGGGCGTGGTCGGCCTGATGAACGTTCAGTTGGCGCTGCAGGGTGAAGACATCTACGTCATCGAAGTCAACCCGCGTGCTTCTCGTACCGTTCCGTTCGTGTCGAAGTGCATCGGTGTTTCCCTGGCGATGATCGCGGCTCGCGTGATGGCTGGTAAAACCCTGAAGGAAATCGGTTTCACCAAGGAAATCATTCCGAACTTCTACAGTGTGAAAGAGGCGGTGTTCCCGTTCGCCAAGTTCCCTGGCGTTGACCCGATCCTCGGCCCTGAGATGAAATCCACCGGTGAAGTGATGGGCGTCGGTGACACCTTCGGCGAAGCCTTTGCCAAAGCCCAGATGGGTGCCAGCGAAGTGCTGCCGACCGGCGGTACCGCATTCATCAGCGTGCGCGACGATGACAAGCCACTGGTTGCAGGCGTGGCCCGTGATCTGATCAACTTGGGCTTCGAAGTCGTAGCCACTGCCGGCACTGCCAAGCTGATCGAAGCCGCAGGTCTGAAAGTGCGTCGCGTGAACAAGGTGACCGAGGGTCGTCCACACGTGGTCGACATGATCAAGAATGACGAAGTCACCCTGATCATCAACACCACCGAAGGTCGTCAGTCGATCGCCGATTCCTATTCCATTCGTCGTAACGCCTTGCAGCACAAAATCTACTGCACCACCACCATTGCTGCTGGCGAAGCTATCTGTGAAGCGCTGAAGTTCGGTCCTGAGAAGACCGTACGCCGCTTGCAGGATCTACACGCAGGATTGAAGGCATGAATAAATACCCAATGACCGTCCAGGGCTCCAAAGCCCTGGAAGAAGAGCATGCTCACCTGACCAAGGTCGTTCGTCCGAAGCTCAGCCAGGACATCGGTACGGCCCGCGAGTTGGGTGACTTGAAAGAAAACGCTGAATACCATGCCGCGCGCGAACAGCAAGGCATGGTCGAGGCGCGGATCCGTGACATCGAAGGTCGCCTGCAGAACGCGGTGATCATCGACGTGACGACCATTCCGCACACCGGCAAAGTGATTTTCGGCACCACCGTCGAAATCGCCAACGTCGAAACTGATGAAAGCGTCACTTACCAGATCGTGGGTGAGGATGAAGCGGACATCAAACTCGGCAAGATTTCCGTCGGCTCTCCGATCGCTCGCGCCTTGATTGCCAAGGAAGAGGGCGACACGGTCGTCGTGAAAACGCCGGGCGGCGATATCGAGTACGAGATTGTCGAAGTCCGTCACATCTGAGAGTGGGCGCCCGCTGCATGCGGGCGCGATGCTCTGGCAACTGGCCCAGATGTTGTGGGTTGGTGGCTTGTGGCTGGTTCATCTCAGTCTGCGACCGGTGCTGGGTCAAATCGGCCTGGCACCGCTGTTGATCGATGAAGTTGCAAGTACGTTTGAAGTGGCGGTGGTGGGTTTCGCCGTCGCGTGCGTGATATTTCAGGCTTTGGTGCTGGTACAGGCCGAAGGCCTTGCCAGTCTATGGCGGGATTTTCGCGGACAGGTGTTGCTGATGGCGTTGTATGCGTGTGCGATGTTTGTCGCAGTGCGTGTCGGCTGGCCGGATGCGCAGCGCTGGCAGGAGTTCAGCTTTCTTGTACTGGGTTTCTCCGGGTTGGTGCTGGTTTTGCAGTCGGTGCCGGGATGGAGTGGCAGGGTGCGCGAAGCACACCCTTGACCCTGGCCATCACTTGAAGCGATGGACGTTCGACAGCTGCTTGTTGACGCTGAAGTTCTTGCGGTAAATCAGTGCCATCTTGCCGATGACTTGAACCAGATCGGCTTTGCCGACCTTGCACAGCTCTGCAATGGACGCCAGGCGCGCCTCACGATCGAGGATGTTGAGCTTGATCTTGATCAGCTCGTGATCCGCCAATGCGCGTTCGAGTTCGGCTAAAACACCCTCAGTCAAACCGTTGTCAGCCACAGTCAGAACTGGTTTCAGGTGGTGGCCAATGGATTTGTACTGTTTCTTCTGCTCGGGAGTGAGCGGCATAATCTGACCCTTTCGTCTGGATTCTGTAAAATGGCGGCCATTTTACCCGAGGGCTCGTGGATCCGCCCAATTAATCACGACCCTAATCAACGAGGTGCCCAATGGCGCGTTCCAAGACAAGCCTTGGTTGGCTGAAAAGACATGTCAATGACCCCTATGTGAAGCAGGCGCAGAAGGACGGTTACCGTTCGCGTGCGAGTTACAAGCTTCTGGAGGTCCAGGAAAAATACAAACTGATCCGGCCCGGCATGAGCGTTGTCGACCTGGGCGCCGCGCCCGGCGGCTGGTCGCAGGTCACCAGTCGGTTGATCGGTGGTCAGGGGCGTCTGATCGCTTCGGACATCCTGGAAATGGACAGCATTCCGGATGTGACCTTCATTCAGGGGGATTTCACTCAGGATGAAGTCCTTGCTCAAATCCTTGAGGCGGTGGGTAATTCACAGGTGGACCTTGTGATTTCCGATATGGCCCCCAATATGAGTGGTACGCCCGCCGTAGATATGCCGAAAGCCATGTTTCTTTGCGAACTGGCGCTTGACCTGGCGGAGCGGATTCTCAAGCCGGGCGGTAATTTCCTGATCAAGATTTTTCAGGGTGAAGGGTTCGATACTTATCTGAAGGACGCTCGTCGGAAATTCGACAAGGTCCAGATGATTAAACCGGACTCTTCCCGCGACAGTTCCCGCGAGCAATATATGCTGGCTTGGGGCTATCGCGGTCACAGTGAGTAAAACGAGGTTTTTTGCCGGGGTGATAGGTTTTTCGTATTTCGCCCCGCGTGCATAAGCGAATATTGTGTAGAAAGTGTTTCACAAAGGGTTACAGACGGCGCCTGCCAGAGCTGTAGGTAATGTAGTAAGTTAGGCCGGTGAATATCATGCGAAGCGCGCGCCAGTAGCGGAGCTTGCTTCAGAGGGTAGTTAATTGAACGATATGGCAAAGAATCTGATCCTGTGGTTGATCATCGCGGCTGTCCTGGTGACGGTGATGAACAACTTCTCCAGCCCTAACGAGCCGCAGACCCTCAACTATTCCGACTTCATCCAGCAGGTCAAGGATGGCAAGGTCGAGCGCGTGGCCGTCGACGGCTACGTGATTACCGGCAAACGCAACGATGGCGATAGCTTCAAGACCATTCGTCCGGCAATCCAGGACAATGGCCTGATCGGCGATCTCGTCGACAACCACGTTGTGGTCGAAGGCAAGCAGCCTGAGCAGCAAAGTATCTGGACCCAGCTCCTGGTAGCCAGCTTCCCGATCCTGGTGATCATCGCGGTGTTCATGTTCTTCATGCGCCAGATGCAGGGCGGCGCGGGCGGCAAGGGCGGGCCGATGAGCTTTGGAAAGAGCAAGGCGCGTCTGCTGTCCGAAGATCAGGTGAAAACCACTCTGGCTGACGTTGCCGGTTGCGACGAAGCGAAGGAAGAAGTTGGTGAGCTGGTTGAATTCCTTCGTGATCCGGGCAAGTTCCAGCGCCTGGGCGGCCGCATTCCTCGTGGCGTGCTGATGGTCGGTCCTCCGGGTACCGGTAAAACCTTGCTGGCCAAGGCGATTGCCGGCGAAGCCAAAGTGCCGTTCTTTACCATTTCCGGTTCCGACTTCGTCGAAATGTTCGTCGGTGTTGGTGCCAGCCGTGTTCGTGACATGTTCGAACAGGCCAAGAAACACGCTCCGTGCATTATCTTCATCGACGAGATCGACGCCGTTGGTCGCCATCGTGGCGCCGGCATGGGCGGCGGTCACGATGAGCGCGAGCAGACTCTCAACCAGTTGCTGGTGGAGATGGATGGCTTCGAAATGAATGACGGCATTATCGTCATCGCTGCGACCAACCGTCCTGACGTGCTCGACCCTGCATTGCTGCGTCCTGGTCGTTTCGACCGTCAAGTTGTGGTCGGTCTGCCGGACATACGTGGTCGTGAGCAGATCCTCAAGGTTCACATGCGTAAAGTGCCAATGGGTGACGATGTCGCTCCGGCCGTTATTGCGCGTGGTACTCCGGGCTTCTCCGGTGCCGATCTGGCGAATCTGGTCAACGAGGCTTCGCTGTTTGCTGCTCGCGCCGGCAAGCGCATCGTCGAGATGAAAGAATTCGAACTGGCCAAAGACAAAATCATGATGGGCGCCGAGCGCAAATCCATGGTCATGTCCGAGAAGGAAAAGCAGAACACTGCTTATCACGAAGCAGGCCATGCCATTGTTGGTCGTGTCGTGCCCGAGCATGATCCGGTCTACAAGGTATCGATCATCCCGCGCGGTCGTGCGCTGGGTGTGACCATGTTCCTGCCGGAAGAAGATCGTTACAGCCTGTCCAAGCGTGCGCTGATCAGTCAGATCTGCTCGTTGTACGGCGGCCGAATTGCCGAAGAAATGACTTTGGGCTTCGATGGTGTGACCACGGGTGCTTCCAACGACATCATGCGCGCGAGTCAGATTGCGCGGAACATGGTGACTAAATGGGGTCTGTCGGAAAAGCTCGGTCCGTTGATGTATGCCGAAGAAGAGGGTGAAGTATTCCTCGGTCGCGGTGGTGGGGGTCAGAATGCCAGCTTCTCCGGTGAGACAGCCAAGCTGATCGACTCCGAAGTGCGCAGCATCATCGACCAGTGCTACGGCACGGCCAAGCAAATTCTCACGGACAACCGCGACAAGCTCGATGCCATGGCGGATGCCCTGATGAAGTACGAAACGATCGATGCCGAACAGATCGACGACATCATGGCCGGACGTACACCTCGCGAGCCTCGCGACTGGTCGGGCGGCACCGGTACTGGCACGCCTCCTGTCATTCAGGGTGAGCGTCCGGAAACACCGATTGGCGGTCCTGCTGCCGACGTTTAAGGTTTGAAATGACTTCTGTACAGTCCCTGACCCGGTTGCCTTGCGGCAACCGGGTTCTTGATTTGGCCCGGACTCATGTCATGGGCATTCTCAATGTCACTCCCGATTCCTTTTCCGACGGTGGCCGATACAGCCAGCTCGACGCGGCCTTGCGTCATGCCGAAGCCATGGTTGCGGCGGGTGCGACGCTGATCGATGTGGGCGGCGAGTCGACCCGGCCAGGCGCGCGGGCGGTTTCTCCCTTGGAGGAGCTGGAGCGTGTCGCGCCCGTTGTCGAGCTGATCAATCGCGAACTGGATGTGGTCATATCCGTCGATACATCTACTCCGGCGGTCATGCGCGAAACGGCTCGCTTGGGTGCCGGCTTGATCAACGACGTTCGTTCGCTACGGCGCGATGGCGCACTTGATGCGGCGGCCGCCACGGGATTGCCCGTGTGCCTGATGCATATGCTCGGCGAGCCTGGTGATATGCAGGACGATCCGCGTTATCAGGATGTCACCCGTGAGGTAGGTGAGTTTCTTGCTGAGCGCATGGTTCAGTGTGAGAGGGCAGGAATTCCCGCCGAGCGGATCATTCTCGATCCGGGCTTCGGCTTCGCCAAAACCCTGCAGCACAATCTAAGCTTGTTCAGGCATATGGAGGCCCTGCATGCGCTGAGGCGGCCTCTGTTGGTGGGTGTTTCACGCAAAAGCATGATCGGTCATGCATTGAATCGCCCTGTGGGTGAGCGTCTTTACGGTGGTCTGGCTTTGGCCGCACTGGCATCAGTGAAAGGTGCGCGTATATTGCGCGTCCATGATGTGGCGGAAACGGTGGACGTGGTGCGAATGCTCGCGGCCGTGGAATCAGCCGAATAAGAATGATGGAGCACTTATGAGCAAGAAATACTTTGGTACTGACGGTATTCGTGGTCGTGTCGGGGAATACCCGATCACTCCTGACTTCATGCTCAAGCTCGGCTGGGCTGCCGGTATGGCATTTCGCAAGATGGGTGCCTGCAAGGTGCTGGTCGGCAAGGACACGCGGATTTCCGGCTACATGTTTGAATCGGCCCTTGAGGCTGGCCTGACATCTGCGGGCGCCGATGTCATGCTGCTCGGCCCGATGCCGACTCCGGCCATCGCCTATTTGTCGCGTACATTCCAGGCTGAGGCCGGGATCGTGATCAGTGCATCGCACAATCCGCATGACGATAACGGCATCAAGTTCTTCTCCGGAAAGGGCACCAAGCTGCCCGATGAGCTGGAGTTGATGATTGAAGAGTTGCTCGATACACCAATGACCGTTGTCGAGTCGAGCAAGATCGGCAAGGTGTCGCGAATCAATGATGCGTCCGGCCGCTATATCGAATTCTGCAAGAGCTCCGTGCCGACTGGTACCAGTTTTTCCGGGCTGAAGATCGTCATCGACTGCGCACACGGTGCTACCTATAAAGTGGCGCCGAGTGTTTTTCGTGAGCTGGGCGCCGAGGTCGTCGTTTTGTCGGCGCAGCCTAACGGCCTGAACATCAATGACAACTGCGGCTCCACGCATATGGGGCAATTGCAGGCGGCGGTGTTGTCCGAACATGCGGATCTGGGTATCGCCTTCGATGGCGATGGTGACCGGGTGCTGATGGTCGACCACACGGGTGCGATTGTTGATGGTGACGAACTGTTGTACATCATTGCGCGCGATCTTCATGAGCGCGACAAGTTGCAAGGCGGTGTAGTCGGTACCTTGATGAGTAACCTTGGACTTGAGCTCGCGCTCGCGGATTTGGGTATTCCTTTTGTGCGCGCCAATGTCGGTGACCGCTATGTGATCGCCGAACTGCTGGAGCGTAACTGGCTGGTCGGTGGAGAAAACTCGGGGCATGTCGTGTGCTTCAACCACACCACCACGGGTGATGCGATCATCGCGGCCTTGCAAGTGCTGATGGCGCTGAAGACGCGTAACGAGGGGCTTGCTCAAACTCGCCAGGCATTGCGCAAATGTCCGCAGGTGCTGATCAACGTGCGTTTCGGTGGGGGCGAAAGCCCGTTGGAGCACCCGGCTGTCAAGGAAGCGAGTGCGCGCGTGACCCAGGCGATGGCGGGTCGTGGTCGCGTGCTTTTGCGCAAGTCCGGAACAGAGCCTCTGGTGCGGGTGATGGTCGAAGGCGAGGACGAAACTCAGGTTCGTGACTATGCCGAAGAGCTGGCAAAACTGGTAACTGAAGTTTCTGCCTGATTCGGCTTGCCAGCCATGATTGTGTTGGGTAACATCTGCGCCCACTTTGACCGACGAGGTACAGCATGCGTCGCCCTATGGTAGCTGGTAACTGGAAGATGCACGGTACCCGCGCCAGCGTCGCTGAGCTGATCAACGGCCTTCGTCATCTGGCCTTGCCAAGCGGTGTTGATGTCGCGGTGTTCCCGCCTTGCTTGCATATCAATCAGGTGATTGATGGCTTGAAAGGCAAATCGATTTCGGTCGGTGCGCAGAACTCTGCGGTGGAATCCATGCAAGGTGCGTTGACAGGCGAGATTGCGCCGAGTCAGTTGGTGGATGCAGGTTGTTCCCTGGTGCTTGTCGGGCACTCCGAACGCCGCCAGATAATGGGCGAGCAAGACGGAATGCTGAATCGCAAGTTCGCAGCGGCACAGGCATGTGGCTTGATTCCGGTATTGTGTGTGGGGGAGACCCTGGAGCAGCGTGAGGCCGGAAAAACTCTTGAGATTGTCGGGCGTCAGCTGGGCAGTATCATAGAAGAGCTGGGTGTCGGTGCTTTTGCCAACGCAGTGATCGCTTACGAGCCGGTCTGGGCGATTGGTACCGGGCTGACTGCGACGCCGCAACAGGCTCAAGATGTGCATAAAGCCATTCGTGAGCAGTTGGCGGCAGAGAATTCTGAAGTGGCACGAGGTGTGCGGCTTCTATACGGCGGCAGCGTGAAGGCGGCCAATGCGGTCGAACTGTTCGGCATGCCGGATATCGATGGGGGGCTCATTGGTGGAGCTTCCCTGAATGCAGATGAGTTCGGTGCGATCTGTCGCGCCGCGGGAAACTGAAAAAATGCTGGAAACAGTCGTAGTCGTTTTTCATCTGCTGGGTGCGTTGGGCGTAGTTGCTCTGGTTTTGCTGCAGCAGGGTAAAGGTGCGGACGCTGGCGCGTCTTTCGGAGCAGGTGCTTCAAATACTGTGTTCGGAAGCCAAGGTTCCTCTACCTTTCTTAGTAAGTTTACTGCTATACTTGCCGCCGGTTTCTTCATAACCAGCTTGGGGTTAGGTTACTTTGCTAAAGAGAAGGCTCATCAGCTGACTCAAGCAGGTTTGCCAAACCCGGCAGTATTGGAAGTTCCAAAGCAGCAACCGGCTTCTGATGATGTCCCGGTGCTTCAAGAGCAAAAGTCGGCTACCCCAGCGACTGACGTACCTCCAGCTCAAGAGCAGAAGTAAGAAGGGTTTCAAACGTAGTATTGCCGAGGTGGTGGAATTGGTAGACACGCAACCTTGAGGTGGTTGTGCCCATAGGGTGTAGGGGTTCGAGTCCCCTTCTCGGTACCAATTAGTCAGGAGAGCCCGCTGTTGCGGGCTTTCTTGCAGGTGGAAGGTTACATTGACCCTAAAGGGGATCGGTCGTATACTTCCGCCCCAGCTTTGTCGCGGGGTGGAGCAGTCTGGTAGCTCGTCGGGCTCATAACCCGAAGGTCGTCGGTTCAAATCCGGCCCCCGCAACCAGTTTAAGGAGCCCCTTTTAAGGGGCTTTTTGTTAGCTGGACACTTTCAACGCCGCTGTTCGACGGCGTTTCAAGGATGGGCGTTTCGCCCATTTTTTTATTTTGCATAGCATGCACATACATGCACGAGGGGGTTCAGGTGTCGAGCAAGCTAGAAGAGTTGCAGGCCTTGCTGGCCCCGGTGGTCGTGGCCCTAGGCTATGAATGCTGGGGTATTGAGTTTTCGGCTCAAGGTCGCCACTCAATGTTGCGCGTTTATATCGATAAGGAAGGCGGCGTACTGGTGGACGATTGCGCCATCGTCAGCCGTCAGATCAGCGGTGTGCTGGATGTTGAAGATCCGATCTCCGTTGAATACACCCTTGAAGTTTCCTCGCCAGGCATGGAACGCCCGCTGTTCACTCTTGAGCAGTTTGCCAAATATGTCGGTGAACAAGTGAAGATCAAGCTGCGCTCGCCTTTTGAAGGTCGACGCAACTTTCAGGGCCTTCTGCGCGGTGTAGAAGAACAGGACGTCGTGGTGCAGGTAGATGACCATGAATTCCTGTTGCCGATCGATATGATCGACAAGGCCAACATTATTCCCAGTTTTGACTGAGACGCGGATCCCGCGGATCCAATGGCTTGCGAAAGGCGAGGCGTACGATGAGCAAAGAAGTACTGCTGGTTGTTGAGTCGGTATCCAATGAAAAGGGTGTACCGGCAAGCGTAATTTTTGAAGCGCTGGAGCTGGCTCTGGCCACTGCTACCAAAAAGCGTTTTGAAGACGAAGTTGATCTGCGTGTGGAAATCAACCGCCACACCGGTTCTTACGAAACTTTCCGTCGCTGGACGGTCGTCGATGAGGATGATCTCGATGATCCGGCCATCGAAACCTGGCCGAGCAAGGTTGCTGAAACGCACCCTGGCGCCAAGGTTGGCGACGTCGTTGAAGAAAAGATCGAGTCCATCGAGTTCGGCCGCATCGCTGCACAGACTGCCAAGCAGGTCATCGTGCAGAAAGTTCGTGAAGCCGAGCGCGCTCAAGTGGTTGACGCTTATCGCGAGCGCCTGGGAGAAATCATCTCCGGCACCGTGAAAAAAGTGACCCGCGACAACGTGATCGTCGACCTGGGTAATAACGCTGAAGCGTTGCTGGCCCGTGAAGACATCATTTCTCGCGAAACCTTCCGGGTCGGCGTGCGTCTGCGTGCGCTGCTCAAGGAAATCCGCACCGAGAACCGCGGCCCTCAGCTGATCCTGTCGCGTACCGCGCCGGAAATGCTGATCGAACTGTTCCGTATCGAAGTGCCGGAAATCGCTGAAGGCCTGATCGAAGTCATGGCCGCATCCCGTGATCCGGGTTCGCGTGCCAAGATCGCTGTCCGCTCCAAGGACAAGCGCATCGATCCGCAAGGCGCGTGCATCGGTATGCGCGGTTCGCGCGTCCAGGCCGTGTCGGGCGAGTTGGGTGGCGAGCGTGTCGACATCGTCCTGTGGGACGACAACCCGGCCCAGTTCGTGATCAATGCCATGTCGCCGGCAGAAGTGGCGGCCATCATCGTTGACGAAGATGCCCATGCCATGGACATCGCTGTTGGCGCAGACAATCTGGCTCAGGCCATCGGTCGTGGTGGTCAGAACGTGCGTCTGGCGAGCCAGCTGACTGGCTGGACCCTGAACGTGATGACCGAATCGGACATCCAGGCTAAGCAACAAGCAGAAACCGGCGACATCCTGCGCAACTTCATCGACGAGCTGGAAGTCGACGAAGAGCTGGCTCAGGTGCTGGTGGACGAAGGCTTCACCAGCCTGGAAGAGATTGCCTACGTACCGTTGGAAGAAATGCTCAACATCGACGGCTTTGACGAAGACATAGTCAACGAGCTTCGCGCTCGTGCCAAGGATCGCTTGTTGACCAAAGCCATCGCTACTGAGGAAAAGCTGGCAGACGCCCATCCGGCCGAAGACCTGCTCTCGCTTGAGGGTATGGACAAGGATTTGGCGATGGAACTGGCGGTGCGCGGCGTAATTACCCGCGAAGACCTGGCCGAGCAGTCTATTGACGATCTGCTCGACATCGACGGCATTGACGATGATCGTGCCGGCAAGTTGATCATGGCCGCCCGAGCCCACTGGTTCGAGTAATTAGGCGCGGCCTGAGGAGAGAAGTGCATGACGCAAGTCACGGTGAAACAACTGGCCGATGAGGTCAAAACACCGGTAGAGCGCCTGTTGCAGCAGATGCGTGAGGCAGGTCTGCCGCACACCGCCGCCGAAGAAAATGTGACTGACAGTGAGAAGCAATCCCTGCTGACCCACTTGAAGAGCAGCCACAAGGCGAAAGTGGAAGAACCACGCAAGATCACGCTGCAGCGTAAAACCACCAGCACCCTGCGTGTGGCTGGCAGCAAAAGCATCAGCGTTGAAGTCCGCAAGAAGAAAGTTTTCGTACAGCGTAGCGCGGAAGAAATCGAAGCCGAGCGCAAGCGTGAACTGGATGAACGTCGCGCGGTAGAGAATGCTGCCCGTCAGAAGGCTGAAGAAGAAGCCCGTGTGCGCGCCGAAGAAGAAGCGCGTCGCCAGCCCGCTGCGCCGTCCGCTCCTGCTGAAGCCGTCGCTGCACCTGCGCCAGTGGCCGAACCAGTGCGCGAAGCTGCGCCGGTTGTGGCTGCTGCGCCAGCTGCCGACACTCGCAAGCGTGACGAACAGCGCCGTCCGGACAAACCACGCGCCGACGACAACAATCGTCGTGGCGGTGGTGATGGCGAGCGCAAGAACGCTCCGCATCGCGCATCGGTCAAGGAAAAGGCGCCGGCTCCACGCGTGGCGCCACGTACTACCGACGAAGAAAGCGATGGCTTCCGTCGCGGCGGTCGCGGCAAGTCCAAGCTGAAAAAACGCAACGCTCACGGTTTCCAGAGCCCTACGGGCCCTGTCGTGCGTGAGGTGAAGATCGGCGAAACCATCACTGTTGGCGATCTCGCTCAGCAGATGTCGGTCAAGGCTGCCGAAATCATCAAGTTCATGTTCAAACTGGGTACTCCAGCGACCATCAACCAGGTGCTTGATCAGGAAACTGCTCAACTGGTAGCCGAAGAACTGGGCCACAAAGTGACCCTGGTCAGCGACACCGCCCTGGAAGATTCCCTGGCCGAGTCCCTGAAGTTCGAAGGTGAAGCGGTTCCGCGTGCGCCGGTCGTAACCGTAATGGGTCACGTTGACCACGGTAAGACCTCGCTGCTCGACTACATCCGTCGTGCCAAGGTAGCTGCTGGCGAAGCCGGCGGTATCACCCAGCACATCGGTGCATACCACGTTGAGACCGAACGCGGCATGGTCACCTTCCTCGACACCCCGGGTCACGCCGCGTTTACCGCAATGCGTGCTCGTGGTGCGAAGGCGACCGACATCGTGATCCTGGTGGTTGCGGCGGACGACGGCGTGATGCCACAAACCATCGAAGCTGTTCAGCATGCTCAGGCGGCTGGCGTTCCGCTGGTAGTCGCAGTGAACAAGATCGACAAGCCGGGCGCTGATCTCGATCGCATCCGCAGCGAGCTGTCGGTCCACGGTGTGACCTCCGAAGACTGGGGTGGCGACACTCCATTCGTTCCGGTCTCGGCGAAAATGGGTACCGGCGTCGACGAACTGCTTGAAGCGGTATTGCTGCAAGCCGAAGTTCTCGAGCTGACCGCCACTCCATCGGCTCCTGGCCGTGGCGTCGTGGTTGAATCGCGTCTGGACAAGGGCCGTGGTCCGGTAGCGACTGTTCTGGTTCAGGACGGTACGCTGCGTCAAGGCGACATGGTGCTGGTTGGCTCGAACTATGGTCGCGTGCGCGCCATGCTCGACGAGAACGGCAAGCCGATCAAGGAAGCGGGCCCGGCCATTCCGGTTGAGATCCTCGGCCTGGACGGTACGCCTGATGCGGGCGACGAGATGAGCGTGGTTGCCGACGAGAAGAAAGCCCGTGAAGTGGCTCTGTTCCGTCAAGGCAAGTTCCGCGAAGTCAAACTGGCTCGCGCTCACGCCGGCAAGCTGGAAAACATCTTCGAAAGCATGGGTCAGGAAGAGAAGAAGACGCTCAACATCGTCCTCAAATCCGACGTCCGTGGTTCGCTGGAAGCCTTGCAGGGCGCTCTGAACGGTCTGGGCAACGACGAAGTGCAAGTGCGCGTGGTCGGTGGCGGCGTCGGTGGTATCACCGAATCCGATGCCAACCTGGCACTGGCTTCCAACGCTGTACTGTTCGGCTTCAACGTGCGTGCCGATGCCGGTGCACGGAAGATCGTCGAGCAGGAAGGTCTGGACATGCGTTACTACAACGTGATCTACGACATCATCGAAGACGTCAAGAAAGCCCTGACCGGTATGCTTGGCAGCGATGTTCGCGAGAACATCCTCGGTGTGGCCGAAGTCCGTGACGTGTTCCGTTCGCCGAAGTTTGGCGCGATCGCTGGTTGCATGGTGATCGAAGGTGTTGTGCACCGTAACCGTCCGATCCGTGTACTGCGTGAAGACATCGTGATCTTCGAAGGCGAGCTGGAATCCCTGCGCCGCTTCAAGGATGACGCTTCCGAAGTACGTGCCGGCATGGAATGCGGTATCGGCGTGAAGAGCTACAACGACGTCAAGGTCGGCGACAAGATCGAAGTCTTCGAGAAGGTTCAGGTTGCTCGCAGCCTCTGACTCGCGCACTTCAAGGGCCACGTCGGGCCGTCGCATGAAAATGCGCGGCACGGCGTCAGGACTCTAAACGCAACGCCCGGTCTGGCTTTTAGTCAGGCCGGGCGTTTGCCGCTTTCAGACCTTGCGGGTTTCACCGCGGGGCAGTAACAGGTAACAAAATCATGGCAAAAGAATACAGCCGTACCCAACGTATCGGCGATCAGATGCAGCGTGAGCTGGCCCAACTGATCCGTCGTGAAGTCAAAGATCCGCGTGTCGGCCTGGTCACCATTACCGCTGTAGATGTCAGCCGTGATGTTGGTCACGCGAAGATCTTCATCACCGTGATGGGGCAGGACAACGCCGAAGACATCGCGCAAAGCATCAAGGTGCTCAATGCTGCCGCCGGTTTCCTGCGCATGCAGCTGGCCCGTGAAATGAAGCTGCGCAGCGTGCCTCAATTGCATTTCCACTACGACGAAAGTGTCGCACGTGGTGCGCACCTGTCGGCTCTGATCGAGCGCGCGGTGGCCGAAGACAGTCAGCACGAAACTGCTGCACCCGAAGACACCAAGGAGTAACTCGGTGGCTCAGGTCAAACGTATCCGTCGTAACGTCAGCGGCATCATCTTGCTCGACAAGCCGTTGGGGTTCACCTCCAACGCCGCGTTGCAGAAGGTTCGCTGGTTGCTCAACGCCGAGAAGGCCGGTCACACCGGCAGTCTCGATCCCCTGGCCACCGGCGTTCTGCCACTGTGCTTTGGCGAGGCGACCAAGTTCTCGCAATACCTGCTCGATTCCGACAAGGGTTACGAAACCCTGGCGCAACTGGGCAAGACCACCACCACGGCAGACGCCGAAGGCGAGGTTTTGCAGGAGCGTGCGGTGACCGTTTGTCAGGCCGACATTGAAGCGGTCCTGCCGAAATTTCGCGGTCAAATCAGCCAGATACCGCCGATGTACTCGGCTCTCAAGCGTGATGGCCAGCCGCTGTACAAGCTGGCCCGTGCAGGCGAAGTAGTGGAGCGCGAACCGCGTTCTGTTACTATTGCGCGCTTGGAATTGCTGGCCTTCGAAGGCGATACTGCGCGACTCGCGGTGGATTGCAGCAAGGGCACCTATATTCGCACTCTGGTGGAGGATATCGGTGAGCAACTCGGTTGTGGTGCGTACGTCGCTGAACTGCGTCGTACCCAGGCCGGGCCTTTCACCCTGGCGCAGACCGTGACCCTCGAAGAGCTGGAAGCGGTACATGCCGAAGGCGGCAACGAAGCGGTCGACCGCTTCCTGATGCCATCGGACAGCGGCCTGCAGGATTGGCCGTTGCTGCAGTTCTCGGAAGCGAGCGCGTTCTACTGGCTCAACGGCCAGCCGGTACGTGCCCCGGATGCTCCGAAGTTCGGCATGGTGCGGGTACAGGATCACAACGGTCGCTTCATCGGTATCGGTGAAGTGAGCGAAGACGGGCGTATCGCGCCGCGTCGACTGATTCGGTCAGAATGACCGGAAACCGGTCTGTGTAACAGCAGGCCGGCGAGTGTGGCTGTCAACAGGCACGGTCACTACTCATTTATAGATACAGGGATTTGTCCCTGGCCTGTTGAAACTGTTTTTTAAACAGTTTCCTGATAAAAGGATTGCCTCATGGCTCTCGACGTTCAAGAAAAAGCTCAAATCGTTGCCGACTACCAGCAAGCTGTTGGTGATACTGGTTCGCCAGAAGTGCAAGTTGCACTGCTGACCGCCAACATCAACAAACTGCAAGGTCACTTCAAGGCCAACGGTAAAGACCACCACTCCCGTCGTGGTCTGATCCGCATGGTTAACCAGCGTCGCAAGCTGCTGGACTACCTGAAAGGCAAGGACCTGAGCCGTTACAGCGCTCTGATCGCTCGCCTGGGTCTGCGTCGCTAATCAGCGATTGCGCTATGAGGTTGGTTGTCTGTCAGACGTCAGCGGGTTTCCGCCGGCGTCCGGCAGGCTCCCAGCCTCAAGTTTTATCTGAACTACCGTTTTACCCGGACAATCCGCGGGCCGATTCCCGACGTTGCCCAAGAATTTCGCAAGAAACCAGTTCCCCCAAGAGCCACAAAGAAGGTAGGACACCGTGAACCCGGTAATCAAAAAATTCCAGTTCGGTCAGTCGACCGTTACCCTCGAGACTGGCCGTATCGCCCGTCAGGCCTCCGGCGCAGTATTGGTCACCGTTGACGACGACGTCAGCGTATTGGTGACCGTAGTCGGTGCCAAGCAAGCTGATCCGGGCAAGGGCTTCTTCCCCCTGTCCGTTCACTACCAGGAAAAGACTTACGCTGCCGGTAAGATCCCTGGCGGTTTCTTCAAGCGTGAAGGCCGTCCTTCCGAGAAAGAAACCCTGACTTCCCGACTGATCGACCGTCCGATCCGTCCGCTGTTCCCGGAAGGTTTCATGAACGAAGTGCAGGTTGTCTGCACCGTCGTTTCCACCAGCAAAAAGACCGATCCGGACATCGCTGCGATGATCGGTACCTCGGCTGCCCTGGCGATCTCCGGCATTCCGTTCGATGGCCCGATCGGCGCCGCTCGCGTGGCTTTCCACGAAAGCACCGGCTACCTGCTGAACCCGACTTACGAGCAGCAAGCTGCTTCGAGCCTGGACATGGTCGTTGCCGGTACTTCGGACGCCGTGCTGATGGTTGAATCGGAAGCCAAAGAGCTGACCGAAGACCAGATGCTGGGCGCAGTACTGTTTGCTCACGACGAGTTCCAGGTCGTCATCAACGCCGTTAAAGAACTGGCTGCCGAAGCGGCCAAGCCAACCTGGACCTGGGCACCTGCCCCAGAAGCCACCGAGCTGCTGGCTGCTATCCGTTCCGAGTTCGGCGAAGCGATCTCCCAGGCTTACACCATCACCATCAAGGCCGACCGTTACGCGCGTCTGGGCGAGCTGCGTGACCAGGTCGTCGCCAAGCTCTCCGGCGAAGAAGGCCAGCCTTCGGCTGCCGACGTCAAAGCGGCTTTCGGCGAAATCGAATACCGCACCGTTCGCGAAAACATCGTAAACGGCAAGCCACGTATCGACGGTCGCGACACCCGCACCGTACGCCCGCTGAACATCGAAGTCGGCGTTCTGCCGAAGACTCACGGTTCGGCACTGTTCACCCGTGGCGAAACCCAGGCTCTGGTCGTCGCGACGCTGGGCACCGCCCGTGACGCGCAACTGCTGGACACTCTGGAAGGCGAGAAAAAAGACCCGTTCATGCTGCACTACAACTTCCCTCCGTTCTCGGTGGGCGAGTGTGGTCGCATGGGTGGCGCCGGTCGTCGTGAAATCGGTCACGGCCGTCTGGCCCGTCGCTCGGTTTCGGCCATGCTGCCAGCCGCTGACGTGTTCCCGTACACCATCCGTGTGGTTTCGGAAATCACCGAATCCAACGGTTCGAGCTCGATGGCTTCCGTTTGCGGCGCTTCCCTGGCCCTGATGGATGCTGGTGTTCCGATGAAGGCACCGGTTGCCGGTATCGCCATGGGTCTGGTTAAAGAAGGCGAGAAGTTCGCCGTCCTGACCGACATCCTGGGTGACGAAGACCACCTGGGCGACATGGACTTCAAAGTAGCCGGTACCGCCAAAGGTGTGACCGCGCTGCAGATGGACATCAAGATCAAGGGCATCACCGAAGAGATCATGGAAATCGCTCTGGGCCAAGCCCTGGAAGCGCGCCTGAACATCCTCGGCCAGATGAACCAGATCATCGGCCAGTCGCGTACCGAACTGTCGGCCAACGCTCCGACCATGATCGCGATGAAGATCGACACCGACAAGATCCGTGACGTTATCGGTAAAGGTGGCGCGACCATCCGTGCGATCTGCGAAGAAACCAAGGCTTCGATCGACATCGAAGACGACGGTTCGATCAAGATCTTCGGCGAAACCAAGGAAGCGGCTGAAGCAGCACGTCAGCGCGTTCTGGGTATCACCGCTGAGGCCGAGATCGGCAAGATCTACGTCGGCAAGGTTGAGCGCATCGTCGACTTCGGCGCATTCGTCAACATCCTGCCAGGCAAGGACGGTCTGGTTCACATCTCGATGCTGAGCGACGCTCGCGTAGAGAAAGTAACCGACATCCTGAAAGAAGGCCAGGAAGTGGAAGTGCTGGTACTGGACGTGGACAACCGCGGCCGTATCAAGCTGTCCATCAAAGACGTGGCAGCTGCCAAGGCTTCGGGCGTTTAATCACCCCGCAGCCCTAGCGCAATGAAAATGCCCCGCCGTGAAAACGGCGGGGCATTTTTTTGTCCGTGAAATATCGAGTCATTCGGCAAAGTTGCCGACCTGCAAGACCAGTGCTAGGTTTAGCCCACCGCCCGTGTAGCTCAGCCGGTAGAGCAGCGCACTCGTAACGCGAAGGTCGCAGGTTCGATTCCTGTCTCGGGCACCACCTCTCCGTTATCCTTTTAAACCGGCATTTATGTTCCACAGGTCAACTTTTTGTGGGAGAGATGTAAAGAGCCGTGTAATTCGTCATGCAAACGTCCTATATTCGGTGCCTGCATGAGCATCGCCCAGCAGTTTTCAGATGATCCCGAATGGTTCCGAAGGCCGGACAGTCCGCGTCAGAGAGATCCTTGATGATCCAGATCCATCCTCCATTCCCATGATCAGCGAGAACGCCATGACCGAATTAACTCAAGAGCAACGTCACGAAGAAGCGCTTAGAAAATACATCCTGGATGTTCCGGATCTGAAGGAAGAGATCAAGGACCTGAGTCCCGATGAACAGAAGGATCAGATCCAGTGGGCGTTCGAAGACGAAGCCGAAGCCCAGGGGCTGCAGCCTTGGGAGTTGACCCTCAAGTACACCAGCACGCCAGAGGAGTTCGAGGCCAAGCGCCTGGAACTGCACAAGGAGGCGGCCGAAGTATTGGGTGTCGATTGGGAAGAGTACTGCGAGATGAACAATCTGGTGGTCTGAAACAAGAACGCCAGCCTCGAAACGGCTGGCGTTTTTTATTGCCCGACTGCCTCAGATGCTCAGGCGCATCGACAGGTCCACGGCCTTCACATCCTTGGTCATCGCGCCGATCGAGATGTAATCCACCCCGGTCTGTGCGATCGGCAGCAACGTGCTTTCGTTGATGCCGCCACTGGCTTCCAGTTTTGCCTTGCCAGCGTTCAGGCGCACGGCTTCGCGCATGTCATCGAGGCTCAATTCGTCGAGCATGATGATGTCGGCACCGGCGGCCAGCGCTTCTTTCAGTTCCTCCAGACTTTCCACTTCGATTTCCACCGGTTTGCCCGGTGCAATCTTGTGCGCGGCGGCAATGGCCTGCGGGATGCCACCGCTGGCGGCGATGTGGTTTTCCTTGATCAGGAACGCATCGTAGAGGCCGATGCGGTGGTTGTGGCAGCCACCGCAGGTGACCGCGTATTTCTGCGCCAGGCGCAGGCCCGGCAGGGTCTTGCGGGTGTCGAGCAGTTTCACTGACGTCTCGGCGACGAAGTCCGCCAGGTACTGCGCGCGGGTCGCCACGCCCGACAGCAATTGCAGGAAGTTCAGCGCGCTGCGCTCACCGGTCAGCAGCGAGCGTGCAGGGCCTTCCAGATGAAACAGCGGCTGATTTGGCGAAACCCGTTCCCCATCGCGCACCTGCCAATGCACCGCCACCCGGGGATCGAGCTGGCGGAACACTGCATCGACCCAGGCCGTGCCACTGATGACGGCGGCGTCGCGGGTGATGATAGTGGCTTTGGCCAGGCGTTCGGCCGGGATCAGTTGCGCGGTGATGTCGCCGCTGCCGATGTCTTCGAGCAACGCACGGCGCACGTTGGCTTCGATTTCGGCGGTCAAATCGGCGAGACGTAGATTCGGCATAACGGGCTCCACAAACTAAGTGGCCCGATTATAGGGGCATGGCGTCGGCCAACCCAAGGCGAGAACGGCGACGCAGCGCTGCATCCGGTCGATTTTGTTGAGCAAACCGGATTTCGGCGTGGTCACTGCAAGGTGTCGGCGTATAGGGGAAACCCTGACGGCTCTGGCGCCGGGGACATCTTTTGCAAGATAATCCGCCTTGCATTTGACGCCATGACTTTGACGTCGGCGAATCACCGTTTCAGGAGGCTTGGATGCACAACGACGGGAATGTAGTGCCTCTGCACAAGGCCACTACCGATCAGGCGACTCACTCGCCGCTCGCCCGCCTGCCTGTGATTCTGCTTCAGGTTCGTGACAAGGCTGCCCAGCGCCTGCGCAACGGTTTGCAGGAGTTGTTCGATAACGCCGACGACACCCTGTTCGAAATGGCCGACCGGGCACGTAATGACGTCGAACAGAACATCTTTTTCGAGGCCATGCGTGACCTGCGCCTCAAGCGCAAGCACATCGAGCGCGGTTTTCTCGAGCAGTTCTTCGAAGCCTTTATCGGCCTCACTCAATTCGATCCCGCGCCTACCGTCCTTTCTCACGCCTTGCAGCATGAGGAAACCACCATGCGCACCGATGACATGGAGCGTAAAGTCGCGGTGGAGACCATGGTCGGCCGCGTACTGAATCGCGACGGTTTCGCCCTCGACCAACTGACTGCGCGATTCAATGCGCTGTTGGGCAAGACTCTGGACGATCAATACAACCCTCTGGGTCCGGCGATGCTTTGCGAATACTTCCTGCAAGCCGGGCGCAATCTGGGGGTGGAGATCAAGGTCAAACTGATCCTGCTCAAACTGTTCGAGCGCTATGTGCTGGCCGACACAGATCAACTTTACGCCGAAGCCAACCAACTGCTGAGCGCCACGGGCGTGTTGCCCGAGCTCAAACCGGCACCGGCCCGTCGCGCCATCGATCAGGCTGTGGCAAGCGTGCGGAGCGAATTCGAAGTCATCGACAAAACCCAGGCCGATGCGGGCGTGCAGGAGGTCTTCACCGCGTTGCAGGAGTTGCTGCTGCACGTGCGCGGCACGGTTGCGCCGACCCTGGAACCCAGCGCTCCCGCCCAGCCGATTTCCACTCGGGACCTGCTGCGCCTGCTCTCGCACTTGCAGCAATACGTGCCGGCGCTGGCGGTGCAGGACGATTTCGATCTGCGCCATCAGCTCGAACAGTTGCTGACCCGGGTCAGCGTGCGCAGCGGCAAATCGCGAATTGTCGGCGGGGCTGACGAAGACGTGATCAATCTGGTGGCCATGGTCTTCGACTGCATCCTCGATGATCGCAATCTGCCGGATTCGCTCAAGGCGTTGATCGCGCGGTTGCAGATCCCGATGTTGAAGGTCGCGGTGATCGACAAAAGCTTCTTCAGCCGCAGCAGCCACCCGGCCCGCCGCTTGCTCAATGAAATCGCCGAAGCGGCGATGGGCTGGGGGGAGTGCGACGGTAATGCGCGCGACAGCCTGTACCTGCGCATCGAACAAGTGGTGCAGCGCCTGCTGACGGATTTTGTCGATGATCCGGCGATTTTTTCCGAGTTGCTGGCAGACTTCCTCGCGTTCACCAGTGACGAACGCCGTCGCAGCGAACTGCTTGAACAGCGTTTGCGCGATGCCGAAGAGGGCCGGGCGAAAACCGAACTGGCCCGCCAGCGGGTCGAGCAGGCGCTGAATCAGGCGTTGCTGGGCAAAGTCTTGCCACCGTCGGTGGTGACATTCGTGCAGGACGCCTGGAGCAAAGTGTTGCTGCTGACCTGCCTCAAGCACGGCGATCAGTCCGCTGAATGGCACGCCGACGTGCAGACCATGGAGCAATTGATCTGGAGCGTGCAGCGTCACGACGACGCCGAAGCGGGTCTGCGCCTGCTGGCGCTGGTGCCGGGGTTGCTCAAGTCATTGCGCGACGGCCTGAGCACTTCGGCCTTCGATCCGTTTGCCACCAGCGGCTTTTTCAGCGAACTGGAAGCGCTGCATGTACGCCTGCTCGATCCGTCCAGCGAACCGGATCAGACCACACTGCCGGAAATGATCGAAGTATCGCAGACGATTGTCTTGCAGATGGCCGACGACGGCCTGCAGCCACGCACGCCGGCGCGTTTGCCGGCAGACGATGCAGGTTTGCGCCAGGTCGATCAGCTGCGCCTGGGCAGTTGGGTGGCGTTCGAGGAAGATGAAGAACACACCCTGCGCTGCAAACTGGCGGCGATCATCGAAGCCACCGGCAAATACGTGTTTGTGGACCGTACCGGGATGAAAGTGCTGGAGCGCGATCGCACGGAACTGGCCCTGGCGTTTCGTCGCGGCGCGGTGCGGGCGCTGGATGACACCTTGCTGTTCGACCGGGCGCTGGAATCGGTGCTCGGCAATCTGCGGCGGCTCAATCGCGGCAAGTGATCGCGCGCCGGGGCCCGATCACGGCATACTGGTCGCCAACACAGTCGGCGTTGAAGGAATCGGTATGCAGTTGGATCCCGCAAGCGGGTGGTGTCACGGGGTGCAGGTCTGCCCTTCGCCCAACTTCAATGAACGCCCGGCGGGCGAAGTCTCCCTGTTGGTCATCCACAACATCAGCCTGCCACCGGCGCAGTTCGCCACCGGCAAGGTGCAGGAATTTTTCCAGAATCGTCTGGATGTCACGGAACATCCCTACTTTGCCGGGATCGCCGACCTGCGTGTATCTGCGCATTTTCTGATCGAACGTGACGGCAAGGTCACCCAGTTTGTCTCCTGTCTTGAGCGTGCCTGGCATGCCGGTGTTTCGGTGTTCGAAGGACGCGAAACCTGTAACGATTTTTCACTGGGCATCGAGCTGGAAGGTACCGATGATCTGCCGTTCACCGATGCGCAGTACCAGGCGTTGACCGTGCTGACCCGGCAGATACAGGCGGCGTTCCCGGCGATTACTGTCGAGCGCATCTGCGGGCACAGCGACATCGCCCCCGGACGCAAGACCGACCCCGGACCCGCATTCGACTGGGCACGCTACCGCGCCGCCCTGGCACAAGAGGAAGGACAATGAGTTTTCTGGTGTTACTGCTGGCGGTCTGGATCGAGAAGTTCTCGGCCCTGCGCCAACGGGTTCAACGCGATGGCGGATGGATCCGCGAACTGCACAAGCTTGAAAGCGGCGGGCTGGCCAGACAGCCGTGGCTGGTGCTGACCGTCCTGGTGCTGTTGCCGGTGGCGCTGCTGGGGTTGCTGCTGGTGGTGCTGGACCCGGTGGCCTACGGTCTGCTGGCCTTGCCGGTGCATTTGCTGGTGGTGATTTACAGCCTGGGGCGCGGAGATCTGCTCGGCGAACTGGGGCCGTTTCGCGACGCCTGGCGTCGTGAGGATCTGCAGGCCGCCGCCCATGTGGCCAAGCGTGATCTGAACATCTGCGCCGAAAGCGGCGAACAATTGCTGGAGCAAGTGCAACAGCATCTGTTGTGGCAGGCCTATCAGAGTTTCTTCGCGGTGATTTTCTGGTACTTCCTGCTCGGTCCGGTCGCGGCACTGAGCTATCGCTTGCTGGCGCTGGCGGAAGAAAACGCCCGGAACCCGGCGGTAGCCGAACGGGCCGGGCAACTGCGTCACGCCTTCGACTGGGTGCCGGTGCGCCTGTTGGCGGCGAGTCTTGCCCTGGTCGGCAATTTCGTCGCGGTCAGCCGGGTGATGCTGCACGAATTGCTGAACTGGAACATCAGCGCCGCCCAGCTCATCAACAAGGTCGGGCTGGTTGCCGGGGAAATTCCGCCGGCCGCCGTCGGCCCCGAAGGCATCAACACCCTCGACTGTCTGTGGGAACTGCTGCTGCGGGCCGCGGTGCTGTGGTATGCCTGCTTTGCCCTGTGGACGGTACTCGCGTAGGCCGTTACTGCGACGAGGGGGGCAATCCCCCTCGTTAACCTTAAGTTACAAAACCTCCCTTCGATTTGAGCTATACAGAGATAGCGCCGATAGTGGCTATCTGCTGTCGCCCCGCGCCTGCCAATAAAAACAAGAAAAACCAAGGGAGACTTCCAGTGAAGAGCTTGCTCTATCCCGCCGTCTCGCTGATGAACCGCTTGAGCTTCGGCATGAAGTTCAGCCTGATCAGCGTGCTGTTCCTGGTGCCAATGCTGGTGACCAACTTCTATCTGGTGCGCGATTCCTATCGCGAATTCCAGGGCACCCGGGTTGAGCTGCAGAGCCTCGACCTGCTGGGCAGCAGCCTGACCCTGCGTCGGGATCTGGAAACTCTCAACAATCTGGTGCAGATCAACGTCACCCTCGGCCAGTCCGGCAAGGCCGGTAATGTCGAGGCGCAGATCACCAGTCTTGAGCAAAACGTCCTGGCACGCCTGCAAGGGTTGACGCCCATGACCGAGGATCCGGAGCAGATCAAGTTCTTCGAGACCAAGCGCGATGAAATGATCGCTGCGTTCAAGAACGAGCAAGCGGAAAACTCCCTGCAAAGCAAAAGTGCGCTGATCGGCAAATTGCTGGGCAATGCGCAGATTTTCAGCCAGATCGTGGCCAGTCAGGCCGGTTTGAGCCGTGACAACCAGAGCGACATTCGCCAGCTCAGCGAGCTGGTCACCGCGATCACGCCGGCCGTTACCCAGGCCTTGGGCGAAGGTCGGGCGATGGGCTCATATTCCTTGGGCCAGGGCTTTCTCAACAGCTCGTCGAGCACCCGCTTTGACGAGCTGCTGGTGCAGATCGAAAAACTGCAGGCCGAGTACGGTCTGAAATTGCAGGACGCACTGGGTTCGAGCAAAGCCGCCCGAGATTCTCTGAGCGCGCCGGCCGATGCCAGCAAGGCGTCGCTGAAACAGGCCGGCACACTGATCGAGGAGCAAGTGGTGATGGCCGAAACGCTCGACGCCCCGTGGCAGGGGTTTTATGACCAGGTCACCGGGCTGATGGACCAGACCTATCAGCTAAACGACGCCACCCTGAAATTCCTCGACACCCAATTGCAGCAGCGCCTGGGGCAAAACCGCACGCACATGGTGCTGCAAGCCGTGGCGTTGTCGGTGGTGTTCGTGCTGATTTTCTATCTCTACGGCGGCTTCTACGCCTCCACCCGCGCCACCCTGAAAAACCTCGGCGCCATGATGGACAAAGTGGCGGCGGGCGACATGACGGTGAATTTCCACGCCAACAGCCGCGATGAGCTCGGCGAGTTGGGCGAGGTGTTCAACGGTACGGTGCGCAAAATCCATGACCTGATCGAACGGGTCGGCCACACCGTTGGCGAGGTCGAGCGACAGGCGGGGCAAGTGGAAAATGTTTCGGCGCAAAGCAATCAGGCGGTCGCCGGGCAACGTACGCAAATCGAGCAAGTGGCTACCGCAATGAACCAGATGTCGGCGACATCGCTGGAGGTGGCACGCAGTGCCGCGGCAGCGGTCAGCAGCGCCCACAGCGTGAACGACGAAACCATTAGCGGTCGCGGTCTGGTGGAATCGCAGCAGGGCAGCATCGCGGCACTGGCGAGCGAAATCGATCAATCGGTGCTGGTGATCAACCAGTTGGCCAGCGACAGCCAGTCGATCAGCCGCGTTCTGGAAGTGATCAAGAGCATCGCCGAACAGACCAACCTGCTGGCGCTCAACGCCGCGATCGAGGCTGCGCGGGCCGGTGAGCAGGGGCGCGGTTTTGCCGTGGTCGCTGACGAAGTCCGCACGCTGGCCAAACGCACTCAGCAATCGACCGAAGAAATCGAGCAGATGATCGCCAAACTCCATGGCGGCGTCGGCGCGGCGGTGAAGGCCATGGGCGTCAGCCATCAGATGGCCAACGGCACGGTGGGGCAGTCGGAAAAAGTCCAGCAGGCGCTGGAAAACATCCTCGGCGCTGTCGGCATGATCGTCGACCAGAACCAGCAGATCGCCGCCGCCGTCGAGCAGCAGACCGCCGTGGCCCATGACATTGACCAGAACATCGTCGAGATCAACCGTGCCGGCGAGCGCACCGCAGAAGGCGCGCATCAGACTGAAGATGCCAGCCGTGCGTTGTCGGCGCAGGTGGTCGAGTTGAAGCAATTGATCAGCGCGTTCCGGGTTTGAATCGACCTGCCTTCTCTGAGGCAGGTTTTTTCGGAATGGCTTGTAGTACTTGTTTGCTTACATCTGTAAGACAAATCCTGTTTTCCTCCGGGCGCTGGTTTTTCGTCTTCAATGAACCAAGCTCAGTTCTTTGACCACTTGGAGGAGATGCACATGTCTGTCGCAACCCTGGGCGTCCAGGGCCGCTGCGCCCACTGCCAGACCACGCTGGTGCTCAAACCCTGGCAACTGAATGCCATATCCATCCACGAACCATTCACCTGTGCGCATTGCCAGAAAAACCTGGAGCTGCGCTGCCCGAAGCAGATCAAACGCTTGCGTTCGCTCGATTCACTTGGCCTGCTGCGCGCCAGTGCGCTCGTGACCGTGTGCACCGCGCTGCTGGTGGCCCTGGTGATGGAATGGGTAGGGCTGCTCAGCGTCACCGAGCAGTTGAACGCGTCGCTGATCACGATTTTCGTGTACTTCGCGGTGATTCGTTACGCCCGGCGGCGTCAGCACCTGACCCTGATTCTCGACGCGGCCAAGGCCCACGCCGACTGACTACCAGCCGAACACGTCGCAGCTGTTGGCGGTACTGGCGGCGGCGAGTTGTGGCGCACTGGTGTTCATCAATGCGGCCAGTGAGTCGCAGATTGCCGGCAGGTGCGCCGGCGTATTGCGAATGCCGGGGTACATGGCAGGCGCCATGTCCGGGGAGTCGGTTTCCAGCACCACCGAGTCCAGCGGCAAGTCGGCCAGCACCCGGTGCATGCGCAATGCCTGCGGCCAGGTCGGTGCACCGCCGAGGCCGAGTTTGAAACCGAGCTTGATGTATTCCCGCGCTTCTTCACGACTGCCGGCGAAGGCGTGGATGATCCCGGCGCGCTTGAGCTTGAAGCGCTTGAGCGTGGCAATCACTGCCGCATGGCTGCGCCGTACGTGGATCAATGCCGGCAGTTCGAAATCCGCCGCCAGTTGCAACTGTGCCTCGAACAGCGCCTGCTGGCGTTCGCGGTCGAGGGTTTCGATGAAATAATCCAGGCCGATTTCGCCGACTGCGCACAGCTGCCGATGACCTTTTAGCCGAGTCAGCCAGTCGCCCAGTGCCAGCAAATCTTCAGGCCGGTGCTGATCGAGATAGACCGGGTGCAATCCGAACGCCGCGTACAGATCGGCATCGCTTTGCACCAGATCCCACACCCGCTGCCAATTCCCCTCGTAAACCCCGAGCACCACCATTCGCCGCACCCCGAGGGCGCGGCTTTCGTTCAGCAGCGCCGCGCGGTCGGCGTCGAAGTCGGGGAAGTCCAGATGGGTGTGGCTGTCGATCAGCTCCACGGCTCAGTCCCGGTGAATACGCTGCTTGAAGGTACGGGCGATGGCCTGCACTCCGGGCTGGTAATCCGATTGCTCGACCGCCGCCAGTGCCAGTTCCAGTGCCTTGTCGGCGATCAACTGGTGCTGCTGGGCCATGGCGTTGACCGGCAGCGGCAAGAAGTCCAGCAACTGGGTGTCGCCAAACGTGCCGAGGCGCAGCGGGCGGGATTTGAGCGGGAAGTCGTGCAGCGCGTCGAACACGCCTTGCAGCAGAACGTAGGAGGTGGTCACCAGCGCATCCGGCAAATGCCCGAGGCGTTGCAGGAGTTCTTCCATCAACTGCTTGCCGCACTCGCGGCTGAAAGACTCGGCGTGCTCGACCAGCACTTCGCCCTTGAACCCGGCCAAGGCTTGCTTGAACCCGGCCGCACGCTCCTGGCTGATGCTCAGTTCCGGACGGGCACCCAGCAGCACGATCTGTTTCGGCTGCGGGTCGAGCAGGCTTTCGGTCAGGTGCAGGCTGGCTTCGCGGTCATCGCTGACCACCGAGCAGAAGTGTTCGGCATCCATCACCCGGTCAATGGCAATGATCGGCAAACCCTTGGCCTGCAACTGGCGATAGCTGTCGTCACCGGCCGGCAGGCAACTGGCGACGATCAACGCATCGCAGCGCCGGGCGCGGAACAGTTGCAGCAGTTGCCGCTCGCTGTCCGGCGCATCGTCGGAGCTGGCGATCAGCAATTGATAGCCGCGTGCCCGGGCGCCTTGCTCCAGCAGTTTGGCGATCCGCGCGTAACTGGGGTTTTCCAGATCCGGCAGGATAAAACCCAGGGTCCGGGTGTGCCGACTGCGCAGCCCGGCCGCCTGTGGATTGGGGGTAAAGCCGTGCAGATCGACCACCGCCCGCACCCGCTCGACGGTGGCGTTGCTGATGCGTTGCTGTTCGGCCTTGCCGTTGATGACGTAGCTGGCGGTGGTCACGGACACTCCGGCCAACCGCGCGATATCACTGAGTTTCAACCCGGGATTTCCTTGTTTTTTCGAGCTTGCCGCGACATTTTCGCCAATCCTACCCGATTCAGGCAGGCGACTATTGTCGCAGCGCATCCGACAAGTTGGACTTCAAGGATGGGACATTATCGAGTAACGTGCCGATCAATCTAGATTAAACGTTTCAGCAAGCGTATTTTCTACGTTTTAGACGCCTTTGGCCGGTTCTGCCGTGAAACCGCCAAAACTGCCTCCTGAAAAGGATGGCCTACAGCGCCTAAGCTGCAACCATTCAAAACAATACCTGGCATTGAACAGTGCCAAAAAGGAGATCGCATGCTCGAGCTCACTGTAGAGCAGATATCCATGGGCCAGTCGGCTGTGGATAAACCCGCCGCTTTGCAATTGCTGGCCAGTCATCTGGTCGCCGATGGACTTGTTGCCGACGGATACCTGGCCGGGCTGCAGGCCCGGGAGGCTCAGGGCTCGACCTTCCTCGGCCAAGGCATTGCGATCCCCCACGGTACGCCCGAAACCCGCGATCAGGTGTTCGCCACCGGCGTACGCCTGATGCAGTTTCCCGACGGCGTGGATTGGGGCGACGGCCAGATCGTTTATCTGGCCATCGGCATCGCCGCCAAATCCGACGAACACCTGCGCCTGCTGCAATTGCTGACCCGCGCCCTCGGCGAGACCGATCTTGGTCAGGCCCTGCGTCGTGCGAGTTCGCCTGAAGCACTGCTGAAACTGCTGCAAGGTGCGCCGCAAGAGCTGGCGCTGGATGCGCAGATGATCGGCCTCGGGGTCTCCGCCGACGATTTCGAAGAACTGGTCTGGCGCGGGGCGCGTCTGCTGCGCCAGGCCGATTGCGTGAGCAACGGTTTCGCCGGCGTGTTGCAGCAAGTTGAAGCGCTGCCGCTGGGCGATGGCCTGTGGTGGCTGCACAGCGAGCAGACCGTGAAGCGTCCGGGCCTGGCCTTCGTCACGCCGGACAAACCGATGCGCTACCTCGGCCAGCCCCTCAGCGGGCTGTTCTGTCTGGCCAGCCTGGGTGAAGCGCATCAGGCGTTGCTTGAGCGTTTGTGCGCGTTGCTGATCGAAGGTCGCGGCCATGAACTGGGCCGCGCCACCAGCAGCCGCAAAGTCCTCGAAGTGCTTGGTGGTGAGTTGCCGGCCGACTGGCCGAGCGCGCGAATTGCGCTGGCCAACGCCCATGGCCTGCACGCGCGACCGGCGAAAATCCTCGCGCAACTGGCGAAAAGTTTTGACGGTGAAATCCGTGTGCGCATTGTCGACGGTCAGGACAGCGCCGTGTCGGTGAAGAGCCTGAGCAAACTGCTGAGCCTTGGCGCCCGTCGCGGTCAGGTACTGGAAATCATTGCCGAACCGAACATCGCTGCCGATGCGCTGCCGGCCTTGCTGAGCGCTATTGAAGAAGGCCTCGGCGAAGAAGTCGAACCGTTGCCTGCAGTCAGTCAACAGCGCGAAGTGATTACGGACATTGCAGAAGTTCTGACCGCCCCGGCATCCGGCAGCCTGCTGCAAGCGATCCCCGCGGCCCCCGGCATCGCCATCGGCCCGGCGCACATTCAGGTCCAGCAAATCATCGATTACCCGTTGCGCGGCGAGTCCGCCGCTATCGAACGCGAGCGTCTAAAGCATGCGCTGGCCGACGTGCGCCAGGACATTCAGGGCCTGATCGAACGCAGCAAGGCCAAGGCGATCCGCGAGATTTTCATCACCCACCAGGAAATGCTCGACGACCCGGAACTCACCGACGAAGTCGACACCCGCCTCAAGCAGGGCGAAAGCGCCGAAGCAGCCTGGATGGCTGTGATCGAAGCTGCCGCTAAACAACAGGAAGCGTTGCAGGACGCGTTGCTCGCCGAACGTGCTGCCGACCTGCGCGACATCGGTCGTCGGGTGCTGGCGCAACTGTGTGGCGTGCAGACGCCCGCCGAGCCGGAGCAACCGTACATTCTGGTGATGGATGAGGTCGGCCCGTCCGACGTGGCGCGTCTGGATCCGGCGCGGGTCGCGGGGATTCTCACCGCCCGTGGTGGCGCCACCGCTCACAGCGCCATCGTGGCTCGCGCGCTGGGCATTCCGGCGCTGGTCGGCGCGGGTGCTGCAGTGTTGCTGCTGAAGCCGGGCACGCCGTTGCTGCTCGACGGCCAGCGCGGTCGCCTGCACGTCGATGCGGATGCCGTGACCCTGCAACGCGCCAGCGAAGAACGCGACACCCGCGAACAACGCCTGAAAGCCGCCGCCGAACAACGCCACCAACCGGCGCACACCAGCGACGGTCACGCCGTTGAAGTGTTCGCCAATATCGGCGAAAGCGCCGGTGTGATCAGCGCGGTGGAGCAAGGCGCCGAAGGCATCGGCCTGCTGCGCACCGAGCTGATTTTCATGGCTCATCCACAGGCGCCGGACGAGGCGACTCAGGAAGCCGAATACCGCCGCGTCCTCGATGGCCTTGCCGGTCGGCCGCTGGTGGTGCGCACCCTCGATGTCGGCGGCGACAAACCGCTGCCGTACTGGCCGATCGCCAAGGAAGAAAACCCGTTCCTCGGCGTGCGCGGGATTCGCCTGACCTTGCAGCGTCCGCAGATCATGGAAGCGCAGTTGCGCGCCTTGCTGCGTTCGGCAGACAACCGTCCGTTGCGGATCATGTTCCCGATGGTCGGCAGCGTCGAAGAGTGGCGCCAGGCCCGCGACATGACCGAACGCCTGCGTCTGGAAATTCCGGTTGCCGACCTGCAACTCGGAATCATGATCGAAGTGCCGTCCGCCGCGTTGCTGGCGCCGGTGCTGGCCAAAGAAGTCGACTTCTTCAGCGTCGGCACCAACGACCTGACCCAGTACACGCTGGCGATCGACCGTGGTCATCCGACCCTGTCCGCCCAGGCTGACGGTCTGCATCCGGCGGTACTGCAACTGATCGACATCACCGTGCGCGCGGCCCATGCCCATGGCAAATGGGTCGGTGTGTGCGGCGAGCTGGCGGCGGATCCGCTGGCGGTACCGGTGCTGGTCGGCCTCGGTGTGGATGAACTGAGCGTCTCCGGGCGCAGCATCGCCGAGGTCAAGGCACGCATCCGCGAACTCAGCCTGACCCAGGCACAAACTCTTGCTCAACAAGCCCTGGCCGTGGGCAGCGCCAACGAAGTGCGCGCATTAGTGGAGGCCCTGTAATGGCCAAGATTCTTACCCTGACCCTCAACCCGGCGCTGGACCTCACGGTGCAGTTGCCACGCCTTGAGGCCGGTCAGGTCAACCGCAGCGACGCGATGCACACCCACGCCGCCGGCAAGGGCGTCAACGTCGCGCAAGTGCTGGCCGACCTCGGTCATCAACTGACGGTCAGCGGCTTTCTCGGCGAGGACAATCTGCAAGCATTCGAAAACCTGTTCGCCAGGCGCGGTTTCACCGATGCGTTTATCCGGGTGCCCGGCGAGACCCGCAGCAACATCAAGGTCGCGGAACAGGACGGCCGCATCACTGACATCAACGGCCCGGGCCCGGTGGTCGGCGTGGTGGCGCAACAGGCATTGCTGGATCGTCTGGTGCAGATCGCGCCGGGGCATGACGCGGTGGTGGTGGCCGGTAGTCTGCCGCGCGGCGTCAGTGCGCAGTGGTTGCGCGAACTGGTGGAGCGCTTGAAGGCGTTGGGCCTGAAAGTCGCCCTGGACACCAGCGGCGAAGCTTTGCGCGAGGCGCTCAAGGCCGGTCCGTGGCTGATCAAACCGAATACCGAAGAGCTGGCCGATGCGCTGGGCTGTGAGGTGGTGTCCCGCGCGTCTCAGGCCGAGGCAGCCAATCGGCTGCATGCTCAGGGTATCGAGCATGTGGTGATTTCCCACGGCGCCGAAGGTGTGAACTGGTTCAGTGTCGGCTCGGCGCTGTATGCGACACCGCCGAAGGTCAGCGTCGCCAGCACGGTCGGTGCCGGTGATTCGTTGCTGGCGGGCATGCTTCACGGTCTGCTCAGCGCCGACACGCCGGAACAAACCCTGCGCACGGCCACCGCCATTGCGGCGCAGGCGGTGACCCAGATCGGTTTCGGTATTCACGATGCTGCGCAACTGACGCAGCTCGAACAGGGCGTGCGCGTGCGCCCCCTGACAGAACAATAAGAGGGTTTGTCATGAAATTAGCCATTGTCACGGCCTGCCCGAACGGCATGGTCACCAGTGTGCTGTGCGCCCGGTTGCTGGATGCCGCGGCCCAGCGTCAGGGCTGGAGCACCAGCGTCGAAGTGGTGGATGCGGCGCACCCGGAACGTGAGTTGTCGGCGGCCACCATCGAGGCCGCCGAGTGGGTGTTGCTGGTGGCCACCGGACCTGTGGACATGACCCGGTTCATCGGCAAGAAAGTCTTTCGGATCGCGCCGGCGCAAGCCCTGCAGGATGTCGAAGGCGTGCTGCGGCGCGGCGCCGTCGAGGCCGAGGTTTACGTCGCTGCCGAAACGCCGCCCGTGGTTGCCAGCGCCCAAGCGCCGCGCCTGGTCGCTGTCACGGCATGCCCGACCGGCGTCGCCCACACCTTCATGGCCGCCGAAGCCTTGCAGCAAGCCGCCAAGCGTCTGGGCTACGACCTGCAAGTCGAAACCCAGGGCTCGGTCGGCGCGCGAAACCCGCTGAGCGCAGCGGCGATTGCCGAGGCTGACGTGGTGCTGCTGGCGGCAGACATTGAGGTCGCCACCGAGCGTTTCGCCGGCAAGAAAATCTACCGCTGCGGCACCGGGATAGCGTTGAAGCAGTCCGAAGCCACGCTGAAAAAAGCGTTGGCCGAAGGCAAGCAGGAAAGTGCTGCGAGCGACGGCAAAGCCCCGGCCAAACAGGAGAAAAGCGGCGTCTACAAACACCTGCTGACCGGTGTGTCGTTCATGCTGCCGATGGTGGTGGCGGGCGGTCTGATGATCGCTTTGTCGTTCGTGTTCGGCATCACCGCCTTCAAGGAAGAAGGCACGCTGGCGGCGGCGCTGATGCAGATCGGTGGCGAGACCGCGTTCAAATTGATGGTGCCGCTGCTGGCCGGTTACATCGCCTGGTCGATTGCCGACCGTCCCGGACTCGCGCCGGGGATGATCGGCGGTTTGCTGGCGAGCACCCTGGGCGCCGGTTTCATCGGCGGGATCGCTGCCGGGTTTATCGCGGGCTACGCGGCCAAGGCGATCAGTCGCTATGTGGCGTTGCCGCAAAGTCTGGAAGCGCTGAAACCGATTCTGATCATCCCGTTGTTCGCCAGCCTGTTCACCGGGCTGGTGATGATTTACGTGGTCGGCAAACCGGTGGCGGGGATGCTCGCGGCGCTGACGCATTTCCTCGACAGCATGGGCACCACCAACGCGATCCTGCTCGGTGTGTTGCTGGGTGGGATGATGTGCGTCGACCTCGGCGGGCCGATCAACAAGGCTGCCTACGCGTTCTCGGTGGGGCTGCTGGCCTCGCAGAGTTATGCACCGATGGCCGCGACCATGGCCGCCGGCATGGTGCCGCCGATCGGTCTGGGCATCGCCACGTTCATCGCCCGACGCAAGTTCGCCCAGACTGAACGCGAGGCCGGTAAAGCGGCGCTGGTGCTCGGGTTGTGCTTCATTTCCGAAGGGGCGATTCCGTTTGCCGCGAAAGACCCGTTGCGGGTGATTCCGGCAAGCATTGCCGGCGGTGCGCTGACCGGTGCTCTGTCGATGTACTTCGGCTGCAAGCTGATGGCGCCCCACGGTGGACTGTTCGTGCTGGCGATTCCGAATGCGATCAACCATGCGCTGCTGTACCTGCTGGCGATTGTCGCGGGCAGTCTGCTGACGGCGTTGGTGTATGCGCTGGTCAAGCGGCCGGAGGCTGTGGAACTTGCGCTGGAGCCCGCGAAGGCCTGAGGTGTCACACCCCTTTCATCTAGCGGTGCTTAAGTTTTCCTTTTTTCAGGGAGAACACCATGAGCGATTTCAATCCCGGTCGCCGGCGCGTGATGCAAGCCGTCGGCGCCGGACTGCTGATGCCGGGGCTGGCGCCGGCGGTCATCGCGTCGGTCAAGGATCGACCGCAACTCACTGATGGCGTGCAATCCGGCGACTTGCAGGGCGACCGCGCGATGATCTGGAGCCGAGCCGACCGCCCGGCGCGGATGGTGGTGGAGTGGGACACCCGTAGCCAGTTCCGCCACCCGCGCCGTGTCGTCTCGGCGCTGGCCGATGCCCGCAGCGATTTCACCGCCCGCGTCGAACTCTCGGGCTTGCCCGCCGATCAGGCGATTTTCTACCGCGTGTATTTCAAGGATGCCCGCACCGGCGTCGCCAGCGAACCGTGGCTTGGCCATTTGCGCAGTGCGCCGACAGCGCGGCGCAATCTCCGTTTCGTCTGGAGCGGTGACACCGTCGGCCAGGGCTTCGGCATCAACCCCGATATTGGCGGCATGCGCATTTATGAAGCGATGCGCCTGCGCCTGCCGGACTTCTTTATCCACAGCGGCGACACCATCTACGCCGACGGCCCGGTGCCGGCGCAACTGACCACCGAGGGTGGCCGGATCTGGCGCAACCTCACCACCGAAGCCAAGAGCAAAGTCGCCCAGACCCTCGACGACTATCGCGGCAATTACCGCTACAACCTGCTGGATGAAAACGTCCGTCGCTTCAACGCCGAAGTGCCGCAGATCTGGCAGTGGGACGACCATGAAGTGGTCAACAACTGGTCGCCGGGCAAGCAGCTCGACGAGCGTTATCAGGAAAAAAATATCCACACCCTGGTCGGCCGTGCGCGTCAGGCCTGGCTCGAATATTCGCCGATGCGTTTGCAGGCGGCCGATGGCGGCGGGCGGATCTATCGCAAGCTGAGTTACGGGCCGATGCTCGATGTGTTCGTGCTCGATATGCGCAGTTATCGCGGCGCCAACGACGACAATCTCGGGGCGGAAAAACCGTTCTTGGGGCGCGAGCAACTGAACTGGCTCAAACGCGGATTGAAAGCCTCGAAGGCTCAGTGGAAAGTCATCGCCGCTGACATGCCGATCGGTCTTGGCGTGCCGGATGGCGAGGTCAGCCCCGGTGTTGCGCGCTGGGAAGCGGTGGCCAACGGCGACCCCGGTCCGGCGCAGGGGCGTGAGCTGGAAATCGCCGAGCTGCTGGGCTTTTTGCGCGCGCAACAAGTACGCAATTTCGTGTTCCTGACAGCGGACGTGCATTACTGCGCGGCGCATCACTACCATCCGGATCGCGCGGCGTTCCAGGATTTTGAACCGTTCTGGGAGTTTGTCGCGGGGCCCTTGAACGCCGGCAGTTTCGGGCCCAATCCGCTGGACAAGACCTTTGGCCCTGAAGTGGTGTTCCAGAAAGCGCCACCGACGCAAAACGCTTCGCCGTTTGCCGGATTCCAGTTTTTTGGCGAGGTGAATATCGAAGGGCAGAGCGGGGAGATGAGCGTGGTGTTGCGGGATCTGGAGGGGGTTGCGGTGTTTGAGCAAAAACTGCAACCGACTTGAGTTCACCGCAAACAATTTGTGGGAGCGAGCTTGGTCCGGGCGGCGATCCGACGATAGCGGTGTAACAGACAACGAATGTGTTGAATGTAAAACCGTCATCGTCGGATCGCCGCCCGGACCAAGCTCGCTCCCACAGTTACTGTGTGTGGTCAGTAAACGTCGCGGCGATAGCGACCCTGTTCGATCAGGTGTTCGACCTCTTCGGCGCCCAGCACTTCATTGAGCACCTGATCCACGCCTGACGCCATGCCTTGCAGGCTGCCGCAGATGTAGATCACGGCACCGTCCGCCAGCCATTTTTTCAACTCGTCGGCCGATTCGCGCAGGCGATCCTGCACGTAAATCTTCTCGGCCTGATCCCGCGAGAACGCCAGATCGAGACGTTCCAGATCGCCGTTGATCAACCACTCTTCCAGCTCCGCACGGCAGAGGAAATCGTGCTCGCGATTGCGCTCGCCAAACAGCAGCCAGTGACGCTGTTGGTTGTCGGCAATCCGCGCCTTGAGCAGGCTGCGCAAACCGGCAAGGCCGGTGCCGTTGCCCAGCAGGATCATCGGCACCGGAGCGTTCGGCAGATGGAAACCGCTGTTGCGGCGCACGCGCAGACTGATGCTGCCGCCGACCGGAGCATGCTCGGTCAGCCAGCCGGAACCAATGCCGAGACGACCGTCGGCATGCTGTTCCTGACGCACGATCAGCTCCAGCACGCCGTCGGCGGCAATCGAGGCGATCGAGTATTCGCGCATGGCCAGCGGCACCATTGCATCGACCAGTGCCTGAGCATGCAGGCCCACCAGATGGGCGCGGTGCTCGGGCAGTTGGCGGGTGGCGAGGGCGACCTCCAGCGACTCTTCCAGGCCGTTGACTTTGACGCTGGTTTCACCACGGATGCCGAGACCGTCGAGAAAGTGCTCGATGGCCCACGGGCAGTTGCGCGGCAGCACTTCCACCAGATCGCCGGCCAGCCAGCTTCGGGAGGTCGGTGCGGTCAAGCCGAGCAGGAAGACGGGGGCGCCGTTGCTGTCCGGGTTCATCAGTTCTCGACGTACCAGCGTCCAGTTTTCGTAGCTCGGCGCCTGCCAGGTGTCGACCGGCGCTTGTCCGGTGATTTGGCCCAGCTGTGTCTGCCAGTGACGCAGCGCGTAAGGATCACCGCTGTCGACTTCCACCGGGGCGAACAAGGTCTTGCCGCCGTGCTCGCCCAGCCATTGATGCAGGCGCCGGGCGAAACCGCAGAAGTGCTGATACTGACGGTCGCCGAGACCGAGTACGGCGTAGTTGAGGCTGTCGAGGGTCGAGGCGTTCTTCAACACCTTGCGCTCGAAACCGCGAGCGCTGTCCGGCGCTTCGCCGTCGCCGAAGGTGCTGACTACGAACAGCGCGTTGTTCGATTCGCGCAGATCCTGCTCGCTGACATTGGCCAGCGGCTGCACCTTCACCGGCAATCCGGCCGCCTGCAACTGACCGGCGGTCTGCCAGGCGAGTTGCTCGGCAAAACCGCTCTGGCTGGCAAAGCCGATCAGCCACGCCGGCGTGTCGCCGGCCGGTTGGTCGAGGCCTTTGCGGGCATCCTTGATCTGCTTTTTCTTGCGCCTACGATCGAGGTACAACAACCATCCGGTGATGAAAAACAGCGGCATCAACACCGCCGCGACGGTCACGATGATCCGCCCGACCAGGCCGAAATAGCTGCCGACATGCAGCGCGTAAATGCTGGTCAGCAATTGCGCCTTGAAACTCTTGTCGGCGTAGCGATCCACACGTTTGACGACGCCGGTGGCCGGGTCGAGGGTGATCTGGTTCAGCGCGCGGTCATGGGGCGAGCTGTCGAGCAGATAGAACACGGTCGCCGGTTGGCCGGCCACGGGCGGCATACGGATGTTGTAGGAGGCGAGGCCTGGACCTGCGGCGCTGTAGATGCTGATCCACATGGCGGCGTAATCGGCAGTCGGCGCCGGCCCTTCGGGGGCCGGGCCGCGACCGCCGCGCACGCGCTCGTTTTGCGGCGCGTCGGAAAGCAACCTGGTCAGGCCTTTGTTGTACCACTCGTAGGACCAGGACAGTCCGGTCAGTGCCAGCAGCAGGTAAACCAGCATGCACCAGGTGCCGAACACCGAATGCAGATCCCAATTGAAGCTGCGGCCCTTTTTCTTCCAGTCGAGGGTCAGCCAGACGCGCCAGCTGTTCCACTGGCGCGGCCAGCGCAGGTACAGGCCGGACAGGCAGAAAAACAGCAGCATCAGGGTGCAGGCGCCGGTGATGTTGCGGCCCGTATCGCCCATGGCGAGGAACCGGTGCAGTTGCAGCATCAGGCCGAAGAAATCCTGACCGGTGGCGTTGCCCTTGAACTCGGCGGTGTAGGGATCGAAGTAGCGCATCTCGCCACGGCGCTCACCTTTGGGCGGGGTGAACCAGACGCGGCCGGCGCTGCCGCTTTCGGTCTCGACGGAGAGCATCGAGACTTTCTTGCCCGAGGCCGCTTCGATCCGCGCCACCAGATCGGCGGGCGGCAGGACGCCGGCGACCTGTTTCTCCACCTGCAACACGGAGGGGTTGAGGGCTTTGAGTATTTCGTCCTGAAACGAATAGGCAGCGCCGGTAATGCCCATCAGGGCCAGCACCAGCCCGGCAGTGATGCCAAAAAACCAGTGCAACTGGAACAGGGTTTTCTTCAACACGTCGCTTGCCTTGTCCGTTCGGAATGGTGTTCACGGCGTGCATTATGCCGTGGCTTATCGAGAAACGTTCTTTATTACGCACAAAAGCCCCGCTCAAATGAATGAACGGGGCTCGATACTTCCCACTTCGATCAGAAGTGGAAGTTGGTACTCAGCAATGCCGTACGGCCCGCCGCCTGGTTGGCGAAGTGAGTCGAGAAGGCCTTGTCGTAGTAGGTCTCGTTGGTCAAGTTCTGCACGTTCAGTTGCAGGTCGACATTCTTGCTCAGCTTGTACGCAGCCATCGCGTCGTAGCGAACGTAGGAGTCGACCATGGTGGTATTGGCCACGTTGCCGAACACATCATCCACATAAAACGCACCGCCACCGATGGTCAGCTTCGGCGTGACCTGGTAAGTGGTCCACAGGCTGGCGCTGTTTTTCGGCGTGTTAGGCAGCTCGTTACCGTTGTTGGCCTTGTTGGCCGGCAGGTCACCACCGTCAACCTGTTCGCTGTCCATGTAGGCGTAACCGGCGAACACTTGCCACTTGTCGGTGATCTTGCCGCTGGCGGACAACTCGATACCTTGTACACGCGTCTTGCCGGCGTTTTCGTACGAGGTGGTATCCACCTGGACACGCGCGTTTTCTTTCTCGGTGCGGAAGATGTCGGCGGTCAGCGACAGGCGATCGTTCAGCAAATCCCACTTGGTACCGATTTCGTAGTTCTTGGTGGTTTCCGGCTCCATGTCGCTCTTGAGCAGGTTGCCGTTACGATCCGGCGTGCCGCCCAGCGGGTTGCCTTCCTGACCTTCACCCAGGGTGTTGCCCGGCGGTGTGGCGGAGGTGGCGTAGGACGCATAGATGCTGCCGTTCTCGGCCGGTTTGTAGACGATGCCGAACTGACCGGTGACGAACTCGCTGGTGTCCGAACCCTTGGAGGTGGTGCGGCCAGCGTTGTTGTAGGTGTTGTAGCCCGTTTCGAAGTGGTCGTAACGCAGGCCCATGTTCACCAGCCATTGCCGGGACAGTTCCAGAGTGTCGAATACGTACAGCGCGTAGGTATCGGACTGGGTATCGGTGCCGGCGTAGTTGCGCGAGATCGCGCCGTTCCACGGATCGTTCGGGTTCGGGTTCGACAGCGAGGTGCAGTTGTAGCCGCTGGCAGCGCCGATCAGGCCCGGGTTGCAGTTGGTGGTCACGGCCGAAGTGCGCGGCGTGGTGTCGGTGTTGACGTTGTACGAGGATTTGCTGCTTTCCTCACGGGTGTATTCGACACCGGTGGAGAAGCTGTTCTTGAAGCCGGCGAGGTAGAAGTCGCCGAACAGATCGGTCTGGTTGGTGGTGGTCTCGGTGTTGCTCACGCGAGTGTTCGCACGACGCCAGACGCTGCCGTTGTTGACGTTGCCCTTGCTGTCGTCCGGCTGGGTCAGGATGTAATCCTGCATGCTGGTGCCGTGACGCAGGGTGTTCTTGATCGTCAGCGAGTCGCTCAGGTCATGCTCGATGGCGAAGGTCGCGGTATCGGTGCGGCCTTTGCGGAAGTCGCGGTCCAGACCGTAGAAGTTGCTGTGATCGCCACCGGCGTACGGCTTGTCCGGATTGGACTTGGTACGCGCCGCCGAGCCGCCGGCAGGAATCGTGTAAGGGATGCCCGAGTCCGGCGTGTCATTGCTTTCGAGATGGTAGTAGTCGAGGTTGACGCGGGTGTCGGTGCCCAGGCCGAAGGCCAGGGACGGCGCGATGCCCCAGCGGTCGTAGTCGACCTTGTCGCGACCGGCGACGTTGCTCTCGTGGCTCATCAGGTTCAGACGGCCGGCAGCGGTGTCGCTGAACTGGTAGTTGCCATCCAGGGTGTAACGCTGGGTCTGGTCGGAGCCCCAGGTGAAACCACCGTCGAACGAGTTGCCCAGGTGCGCTTTCTTGCTCACCAGGTTGATGCTGCCGCCTGCCGCGCCGCGACCACCGATGGCGGAGTTCGGACCCTTGCTGACCTCGATGTTTTCCACGGCGAAGATCTCGCGGCTCTGGGAACCGGTGTCGCGCACGCCGTCGAGGTAGGTGTCGCCCTGGGCGTCGAAACCACGGATGAACGGACGGTCGCCCTGCGGGTTGCCACCTTCACCGGCACCGAAGGTAATGCCCGGTACGGTGCGCAGCGCATCCTGCATGTTCAGGGCGCCGGTGTCTTTGAGGACTTGTTGCGGGATAACGGTGACCGAGCGCGGTGTATCAACCAGCGGTGCGGTGTACTTGGGCGAGGAGGCTTTCTCGACCTGGTAGGAAGTCGAGTCCTGGGCTTCACCGGTGATGGCGGTGGCGTCCAGGGCGATGGCATTGCCGGTGGCTTTGCTGTCGGTTTTTTCGGCGGCAAACACCATGTGGCCTGCGGAGCCGGCGGTGATTGCCACGCCGATGGCGGAAGCGAGCAGACGTGGTGAACCGACCGGTAATTGTGCTTGTTGACGTGCCATTTTTATTCCCCTCCCCAAGGATTTGAGGCGGCGGAATATAGGGTAAACAGGTATTCGTATCAATTGCGAAACATTGTTATTCGCACTGAATTTACATTCTTTACAATTTAACCTTACGGTTTTTACCAGTTCATTCGTCTAGCGGGTTTTACACAGCCAATAAGAATCAATACCATTGCCGCCTCTTTGCCATCAGGTGACATTGCCATGCTGCTGCACATCCCCGCTCTGTTCGAAAAAGACGAAGTGCGGCGCATCCGCGAGGCTCTGGAACAGGCCGACTGGGCCGATGGCAAGATCACCGCCGGCTATCAATCGGCCAAGGCCAAGCACAATCTGCAACTGCCGGAAGGCCATCCACTGGCCAAGGAAATCGGCGCCGCAATGCTTGAGCGCTTGTGGAAAAATCCGCTGTTCATGTCCGCCGCGCTGCCGCACAAAGTGTTCCCGCCGTTACTCAACTGCTACACGGCGGGCGGCAGCTTCGATTTCCACATCGACAACGCCGTGCGTCAGCCCAAGGGCAGCATCGAGCGAGTGCGCACCGATTTGTCCGCCACGCTGTTCTTCAGCGAACCCGAGGACTACGACGGCGGCGAGCTGGAAATCCAGGACACCTTCGGCACCCAACGGGTGAAACTGCCCGCCGGCGATATGGTGCTGTACCCCGGCACCAGCCTGCACAAGGTCAATGCAGTCACTCGCGGCGCGCGTTATGCCTCGTTCTTCTGGACTCAAAGTCTGGTGCGCGAAGACAGCCAGCGCGCGTTGCTGTTCGAGATGGACGGTGCGATCCAGCAACTCACCCAGGACATGCCCGATCATCCTTCGTTGATCCGCCTCACTGGCACCTATCACAACCTGCTGCGTCGCTGGGTCGAGGTGTAAGTGGCGGACTTTCGGTTACGTCGCGAAGAAGTCCTCGACGGCGAACGCCTCACCGCCATGCTCGAAGAAAGCCCGGCCCGTGCGGCTCAGGCGATTCTGATCGCAGCGGGTGAGGGCGTGCTCGAAGCGCAGGCGCTGCTTGGGCAGATTTTGCTCGATGGCCACGGGATTGCGCAGGATCAGCCGCTGGCAGTGCGCTGGTTTGAAATCGCCGCAGGGCAAGGTCATCTGATGGCGCGCAACATGCTCGGTCGTTGTCATGAACACGGATGGGGTTGTGTGGCCAGCGCCGAACTCGCCGCGCGCCATTACCAGGCGGCCGCCGACGCGGGGCTGGATTGGGCGATGTACAACCTGGCAAATCTGCACGCCACCGGACGTGGAATACCCGAAGACCAGGCGCAGGCCCTCGCCCTGTACCGCAGCGCTGCCGAGTCGGGACATGCCAAGTCGATGAACCTGTTGGGTCGGTATCTGGAAGAAGGACGTCACTGTCCGCAAGATCTGCCAACGGCGCGTGACTGGTATCGTCGAGCGGCTGAGGGCGGCGATTTTCGAGGACAGTTCAGTCACGCCGCGATACTTGCCGATGAGGGACGCATTGATGACGCTCTTGGCTGGCTGCGCAAGGCGCTGGACGCGGGCAATGTGAATTTCCTGCGAGTCGCCAGCGTGTCTTTGTTGAATGCACAACATCCTCGAATCCGTGCAATGGCAGACGCTTATAAGTTGCGGCTGGCAGAGTTAGTTGCTTTGTAAGCATTTACTTCGCGGTTATTTGTTTTCATCAAGTTGATGTGGCTGTTCTCGGGTAAGTATTCGGGTGAATGGCTTGTTTGTCGTGATTGCTAATATTTGAATGCTTGTTGATTGGTGTTTTGCTGTCCTAAGGTTGTTTTGCGATGTCGGCGCTCAAGTTGAAGTGAGTTGAGTGACGATGTCGTTTCTAAAATAACTTTTATTAAATATCCGAAGAAGACAAGGAGTCTCTTATGGAATTCAAGATGGACAGCAAAATTGTCGAGATCGCCGCAAAAGCGCCTCTGATGTTTGTAAATGCTTCGCTTGGTGAAGATGAAGAATACAATCGGGACCCCGGTATTCAATTAACCAAGGAACAAATTATCGGCCTGCGCAAGTATGAAGTTTTGGGGCTGTCACTTCCTGTTCGGCTGGAAGATGTCGTTGCCTATCTGAACTATGGTGCCGGGGATGCGGGGGGCGTTGGTCTCAAGGCAGCAGACTTTCAGAGGACCTTCGTCTGCACCTACGACCATGCGAAACGCTGGTCGCCGTTGCGTGAAAAAATCATGCTTACCGGGACTGACCTGAAGGTATTTGCCGGTAGCATTCTTGGCGCAGGTGCAGCAATTCAAGAGATCTACAATGACCAGCCTTCATCCTCTTACCTGGAAAACTACGATATCTACACGCCGGAGGAGTATCAGGAACTGGAGCGCAGGTTCCCGAACCTTCCAAGCCTGAACTTCCCTGCCGATGACGCCCTTGAGGTCAAGTCTCACCTCAAAACCATTCTGGACAAGGTGACAGCGGCCCACAGTAAGGCCGAACGAGTCCGAGAGGAGCTCGACAGTTTCGGCACCGATATGCGCGAGACGGTCTTGCCGGCGATCAGGTTGCGACTGGAGTTTGTGTCCCGTAATACCTACCAGGCCGACATCCAGATTCTGCAAGGCGAAATTGACCAGCGCTCCAAAGCTATTGATGAACTCAACAAGCAATATGATCAGCTGGTTCAGGAAGCAATCAGATCTGCGGCGACGTTTAACATTGGTGGTTTGATACTCGGTATCTATCAGGGCGTCAAAGCCGAAAAGATCCGCAAGGAGCGAAACCAGCTAAAAACAGAACAACAGTCTGCCAATCAGAAGATGGCCAGCAAGAGTCAGACACTGAGTTCCTTGAACAAGGTGCGTGATGACCTGCAGAACCTCAGCTACGTTGCGATTGAAGCAGAAGTTGCAACTCAAAATCTGATGCTGGTCTGGAACGCTCTGAGTACTTACCTCAAAGGTTCTTTTGAAGATATTGATGGTATTGTGACGGCAACTAATTTCAGGATGTTCAAAAATCAGATTCTCTCCATCATTGACCCGTGGCGAAAAATAAGAACAGCTTCTGATCAACTGCTGAGTGTGTTCGCAGCGGCAGAAAAAGAGTATGGAAACGGCTTTGCAGTATTCAGGAGCAACACAATGATGTTATCGCTACAGGATGATTTGACTTCTTCTGATTTTGACGTCGCGGCACTGCGTGTACACGGTGCTTCGGTTCAGGCAAGTAATGTCACTGCGCAAATGCTGGGTGAGCAATTCAATTATTTGCCAGGTACCGTCCGCACCATGAATGGGCTGACGGTGGCTATCCAGAAGGCCACATTCGAACTTCGTAATCAGGCCCAGACGACAGGGATCAATCTGGAGCGTGCGCAGAACAGGCTGAAAATGTCTCAGAGCGATCTCCTCAAATATCCTGAAGAAGGGGATGAAATCCGCGAAGAAATGGAAACCGAGCTCAAGAATGTATCGATGAAAGTCTCCGAGCACGCGAACGATTTGAAGATGACGCACAACGGCTTGAGTACGGCTTATGACCGATCGGCTTCGGCGCAATGGATTGTGACGCTGCAGCAGGACCGGGCGTTCACTGAGGCATTGAAGGTCAAGTCGGAAGAAAAAATCGCCGATTTCGAAAAGCAGATGGAATCGGTGTCTGAAGCGCTCGAACTGATCGCGAAAGCCGGGGTGGAGAAAATCGGTCAGGAAGCCCGATTGACGCTGGATAACCTGAAAGCACTGGGGCTGGCGCCACCGCAGGTTCAGATTGCACTGTTTGCCATTGATACCTTGAAAAAAATGATCGCGGGTATCGGCGAGGCCATTTCCTATCTGAACATGCTGGCGGGTTACAACCAGCTCAAGGATAAGGCAGCTGATCTGAGGGCGCAGTTGAAGAAGCACGTCAACGATATCTACCAGATCGATGGAAAGATTCAGCTGGTGCAAGTGCTCGACCAGTTGGACGAAGAGCGCTGGAGTTACGTGAATGAGTATTCGAATCTGGTGGCTGTATTCGAGTCCTTCGCCCGAGACTTCCAACAGGACAAGTCGCAGCCTGCCGAGGAGCGGACGGCTGCCGCACTCACCCGGATTGCCGATGTCAGGCAGTACCTGAAAACTGTTCAGCAGTAAGGAGTCGAGGCGGTGGGCGACATGCTCACCGCTTCTCTGTCACTCATGAAAACACTTGCCTATGAATTCTCCACAACGCAACGACGCGTGCTGGATCGATACACAATTTTTCTCGGTTCTCTTCACCCAACCTTCAACAACATTCCTTTGGTGTTTGAGCGCCGCAGAGCCAGCGGTCATCAACTGGCGGTACGGGCCAGCGATTCGCGTTTGAACAACGCCAGCTTCAATGCACGCTACTTGCAGGAGTTCTGGCAGCGCACCGAAGAGGTTCGGCGCCTGTGCAGTAGTTACGTCGCGGATCTGGCTGCGTTCACTGCCGAATCGCTGGAAATTAGCCGCAATACTTCAAGGAACGAGCCCCTCAGTCAGGTGGATTTCAAGTTGTACAGCTTATCCAGGTCGCCGACCTGGAGGTTGTTTCCCCCTACCAATGTCCCGGAGCTCGTTCACGAACTCGCGCTTCGTTTTTACTCGTTGAGGGCAGCGATAGGCCAACTGAAATACACAATCGTCGAGGTGCATGACGAGTCGTTCGGGCTCAAGTCGGTGTTTGGCAGGGCGATGGATCATCGCTCGTGCCAGTGCCATAACCAACCCGCAGTGGTTGAGGAGTTGTTTCGTGAAGCGCGCACGTCGCCGGTTTGGGACGTAGCTTATTCGTCAGCGGATCCGGTAGTCAGGGCCGCTGAATACAAAGCTGATGTAGCGGTGTTGTTTAACGGATTGGCTTCCGTGAGTTCGCACATCAGCGTGTTTCTCGAAGAAACCGGCTTGCGCATCGAAATGTTGTACTACGACTTGTTGAGGGCAGAGCGCGCATCGAAACTCGGCGAGTTGAATTTCCAGCTGTCCGCCATGCAAGAGGGCGCCGATGAGTTCATGACCATGCTCAATCATCTTGAGAGCTGGCTGCGCAAATAAAAAAGGCCCATGCACATGCATGGGCCTTTTCATTTACAGCTTCGCTTACACGTAGAACGACTTCAGCGGCGGGAAGCCATTGAACTCTACCGCGCTGTAGCTGGTGGTGTACGCACCGGTCGACAGCCAGTAGAGGCGATCACCAATCGCCAGATTCAGCGGCAGGCCGTACTTGTAGTTTTCGTACATGATGTCGGCGCTGTCGCAGGTCGGGCCGGCGATCACGACTTCTTCCATCTCGCCTTTCTTCTCGGTCCAGATCGGGAACTTGATCGCTTCGTCCATGGTTTCGATCAGACCGGAGAACTTGCCCACATCGGTATAAACCCAACGCTCGACGGCGGTACGGGATTTACGCGCGACCAGTACCACTTCGCTGACCAGGATGCCGGCGTTGGCAATCAGTGAACGGCCCGGCTCCAGAATGATTTCCGGCAGATCATCACCGAAGTCTTCCTTGAGGAAGCGGATGATTTCTTCGGCGTAGGTTTCCAGGCTGTTGGTGCGGGTGATGTAGTTGGCCGGGAAGCCACCGCCCATGTTGATCAGCTTCAGGTGGATACCGTCTTCTTCTTTCAGGCGCTCGAAAATCACTTTGACCTTGGCGATCGCGGCGTCCCAGACGCTGATGTCACGCTGTTGCGAACCGACGTGGAACGAGATGCCGTAAGGCACCAGACCCAGATCGCGGGCGAGGATCAGCAGGTCCATGGCCATGTCGGTCTGGCAGCCGAATTTGCGCGACAGTGGCCAATCGGCTGTGGTCGAGCCTTCGGTCAGGATGCGCACATAAACTTTGGCGCCCGGTGCGGCCTTGGCGATGTTGCGCAGGTCGGCTTCCGAGTCGGTGGCGAACAGACGCACGCCCTTCTCAAAGAAGTAGCGAATGTCCTTGGACTTTTTGATGGTGTTGCCGTAGCTGATCTGGTCCGGGCTGACGCCCCGGCTCAACACTTTGTCCAGCTCATAGATCGAGGCGATGTCGAAGCTCGAACCTTTCTCTTTGAGCAGGTCGATGATCTCGACGGCCGGGTTGGCCTTGACCGCGTAGTAGACCTTGGCGAATTCGAAACCGGCGCGCAGGTCATCGTAGGCCTGGGCGATCATCGCGGTGTCGATCACCACGAACGGGGTTTCCTGTTTGTCGGCGAATGCCTTCATTTTCTGAAAGGTTTCGCGCGCGAAATAGTCTTCGACCTGGATCGACATACTTGGGAGCTCCTATGGGCAAACGGGTAAAAACAATGGGTGCATATGAACGTCCTCCGTATCCCCACTTTGGTTCGCCTACTTCCCAAGGCATGTCGCCGAAAGCAAAAAGGCCATGGGAAATGTAGTCTTTCTTTCCCTTGGCCTTGCTGTCTCGTCGTCAGTACTTGAGCCGGATGGATCGTTTCCAGCATGGACGTTCGGCGCGAACTTTAGGGCGTGAGGGGCCTGAGATCAACTAAAAATGTCGCGTTTTTGCACGCTTCTGACGTGCGTCGCGGATATCACTCTTTGTAGCCGACCGAGATGACGGTCAGATGTTCCGCAGTAATTTTCTGGTGTTAAAAATACCTGCACGTTCGATGCTGATGTGCACCAAGTCTCAGGAAAGTACGATCACTTCAACATCGGCGACGTTAGCTGCGAGAAGGGGCGGTGCGGGGGGATTTATGAATTTACGCTGACACCGTCGGACGGATTCGGCCATTTGATGTGTTGATATTTATTGCCGGCTTGGCGTTGGCAATGAGGCCCCGGCTTTCAGGTTCCTGTG